>CAMSTM010000060.1 GCA_947063675.1 uncultured Lachnospiraceae bacterium
CTGGAGGCAGGTGTTCATTTCGGACATCAGACAAGAAGATGGAACCCCAAGATGGCTCCCTACATCTTCACAGAGAGAAACGGTATCCACATTATTGACCTGCAGAAGTCTGTGGGCAAGGTGGACGAGGCTTACAGAGCCGTATTTGAGATTGCATCCCAGGGAGGAACCATCCTCTTTGTGGGAACCAAAAAGCAGGCTCAGGACGCTGTAAAGGCGGAAGCAGAGCGCTGCGGAATGTATTATGTAAACGAGAGATGGTTAGGCGGTATGCTTACCAACTTCAAAACTATCAGAAGCAGGGTTGAAAGACTCCGCGCAATCGAAACCATGTCAGAGGACGGAACCTTCGATGTTCTTCCCAAGAAGGAGGTTATCGCTCTTAAGAAAGAATGGGAGAAGCTGGAGAGGAATCTTGGCGGTATCAAAAATATGACCAGAATCCCCGATGCTATTTTTGTCGTTGACCCCAAGAAGGAAAGAATCTGCGTTCAGGAAGCGCATGTACTGGGCATCACTTTGATTGGTATCGGCGATACCAACTGCGACCCGGAGGAGCTTGACTATATTATCCCCGGCAATGACGACGCTATCAGAGCCGTTAAGCTGATTGTTTCCAAGATGGCTGACGCTGTTATTGAGGCAAATCAGGGCGAGGAAAATGTAGAGGCAGAGATGGAAGAGGCGGCAGGTGAGGCAGCACCTGAGGATATCGAGGAAATTGCTGCTGCAGAAGCCGAGGCTTAACAGGAAGCGGCGGGAACGCGCTGCAGGAATTTGGATTTTGATATTTAAGCAATGATATAGATGGAGGAGATTGAAATGGCTAATATTACAGCAGCTATGGTAAAAGAGTTAAGAGAATTGACCGGCGCAGGCATGATGGACTGCAAGAAAGCCCTTGGCGAAACCGACGGCGATATGGAAGCGGCTGTTGAATTCCTTAGAAAGAACGGACAGGCAAAGGCTGAAAAGAAGGCCGGCAGAATCGCAGCGGAAGGTCTCTGCAAGGTTGTTATGAAGGATGAGAAGACAGCGGCTGTGGTTGAAGTGAATTCCGAGACGGACTTTGTTGCCAAGAACGAGGAATTCCAGAACTTTGTAGCGGCAGTTGCAGAACAGGCGGTATGCTCCGACGCAGCCGATATGGACGCTTTTATGGCGGAGGCATGGAAGAGCGATACTTCCAAGACGGTAAAAGACGCTCTGGTGGAGAAGGTTGCCAGAATCGGCGAGAACCTGAACATCAGAAGATTCGAGAAGGTTACGGCAGATAACGGCTGCGTTGCCACCTATGTGCATGGCGGCGGAAGAATCGGCGTTATTGTGGTAGCCGATACAGATGTGGTAAACGACGCAATTAAGGAGGCTCTGACAAACCTTGCAATGCAGATTGCAGCTCTTTCACCGAAGTATGTCGCTACTTCCGAGGTTTCCGAGGAGTACAAGGCGCATGAGAAAGAGATTTTAAAGGCTCAGATTGCCAACGACCCCAAGATGGCAGGCAAGCCCGAAAAGGTAATCGAGGGCGCAGTGAACGGACGTCTGAACAAGGAATTGAAAGAGGTATGTCTCTTAGAGCAGGTTTATGTTAAGGCGGAAGACGGAAAGCAGACAGTGGCCCAGTATGTGGCGCAGGTTGCAAAGGAGAACAATGCAAATCTTTCCATCAGCAGATTTGTCCGCTTTGAGACAGGCGAAGGCATTGAGAAGAAAGTGGATGATTTTGCCGCCGAGGTTGCTGCCCAGGCCGGTATGTAAATCAGACAATGAGTTTAAAGTGGCTATGCAGCGATGTGTAGCCACTTTTTTTCGGGGCATTGAAATTATCTCTTTTCCCGAAAAGCAACTTGTGTTACAATAGTTGCAAAGCATCTGCAAGGAGTTTGGGATTCCATGGAGAGGACTTACGACCGGAGAAAGAGAATCCGGCGGCTGAAAAAGATAATACTGGGAACGATTGCAGCGGCAATTATCATCCCTGTTATTTTAAGCCTGGTGCTGGGAATCCGTGTGATACAGCTTCAACATAAAATCCGGGAACTGGAAAACGGCTTGTCGGCCCGTACAGAAGAAAAGGGAGAGGTCAAAAGCGTTTTTGCGGCAAACGCAATCGTGGAGGCATCCCGGGAGGCGGCGTCAGCCAGGACTTTTTCAGGAAATACTGAGGATAATGCAGTTGAAGCGCAGGCGGATATGACGGAAGGGAAAAAGCAGGTTTATCTGACTTTTGACGATGGCCCCAGCAGCAACACCGACGCGATTCTGGATATTTTAAGAAAATATGATGTGAAAGCCACCTTTTTTGTGGTGGCAAAGACAGACGAGCATTCTGTCAGCGCTTATCAGAAGATTGTCAGCGAGGGGCATACTCTTGCCATGCATTCTTACAGCCATAAATACGAAGAAATATACGGCTCAAAGGAGAGCTTTATTGCGGATGTGGAGAAAATCCAGGATTACCTTTTTCAGGTGACAGGCACCCGGCCGGTTTTCTACCGCTTTCCGGGAGGAAGCGCCAATACGGTAAGCGAGGTGGACATGCAGGATTTGATTTCCTGGTTAAATGAAAAGGGAATCACTTATTTTGACTGGAATATCGCCTCAGGAGACGCGGTAAGCAGGCTGCTTGAGACTGAGACGATTGTGGAGAACTGCGTAAGCGCGATAGACGGCAAAAATGTGTGCATCATTTTAATGCATGATGCAAATAACAGAAGTACCACGGTAGAAGCGCTCTCACAGGTGATTGAGGAAATCAGAATGCGGGGAGACGCTGTGTTTTTGCCGATAACTGATGAAACGATACCAATTCAGCAGGTAAAAGCTGAGTAATAGATAACAGACATGAATGGAGGGTTTTAAAATGGGTTTTTTCTCGGATTTAAAGGATGACCTGTCACAGGCGGTCAATGAACTGATGCCTGAGGAAGGAGAAGAGATGGTTGGCGCAGCGGAAAAGGAGAATATTGCTGCCGATACGCCGGAAGATGATTTTGAGGTGAATTTAAGCAAGATGCTTGACAGGGTGGACGAAACCGCCCAGGCACATCAGGAATTTGCGGATGTGGCTGACGAGGAGGAGTTTGAAGAGGAAGAGCCTTTGCCGGAGGAAGAACCGGAAGCTTTTGTAAAAGAGGAAAGAGAGCCCTTGCGGCAGGAAGCCGTAAGACCGGCAGCTCCGGCTCCGAAGGTGAGCAACGAGGTATCCGTGCTGACAGAGTCCATGTTTATCAACGGTAATGTGGCTACGGAGGGCGAACTGGAAGTAAAGGGACGTGTAATCGGAAATGTGGAAGCTCTGGGCAAGCTGAATATCACGGGAACCGTGCAGGGAAATTCCCAGGCAGCCGAGATTTATGCGGAAGGCGCAAATATTACCGGGGAGCTTCGCAGCCTTGGAAGCATAAAGGTGGGACAGAGCACTGTAATTATCGGTAATATTTATGCAAACAGCGCAGTAATTGCAGGCGCTGTAAAGGGAGATATCGACGTAAAGGGACCGGTGATTTTGGACGCTTCCGCAATTGTTATGGGAGATATCAAATCTAAATCCGTTCAGATTAATAACGGCGCGGTAATCGAGGGTATGTGCTCTCAGTGCTATGCCGACGTTAACCCTGCTTCTTTCTTTGATAAATTTGACAAGAAGGCTGACAAGAAGAAATAAAAGCGAGGCGTGAATAATGCAGGATGTGAAAAGTAACGAAAGGCCTGTTATGAAGCGGATAATGCTGAAATTAAGCGGCGAGGCTTTAGCCGGCGATAAGAAAACGGGCTTTGACGAGGAAACCGTAAAAGAGGTTGCCCTTCAGGTGAAGCAGCTTACGGACGACGGTATTCAGGTGGGAATCGTTACCGGCGGCGGTAATTTCTGGCGCGGCAGGGAAAGCGAGAGCATCGACAGGACAAAGGCTGACCAGATTGGTATGCTGGCGACGGTGATGAATTGTATTTATGTTTCCGAGATTTTCCGTAGTGTGGGAATGAAAACGGCTATTCTGACGCCTTTTGCGTGCGGGGCTTTCACGGAACTGTTTTCCAAAGACAGAGCCAACCGGTATTTTGGTGAAGGAACGGTTATTTTCTTTGCAGGCGGGACAGGACATCCTTATTTTTCCACGGATACGGGAGTGGTTCTTCGGGCAGTTGAGGTGGAAGCCGACGTGATTTTGCTGGCAAAGTCCATTGACGGCGTTTATGACAGCGACCCTAAGCTGAATTCCGGGGCGAAGAAATATGACGAGCTGAGTATTGACCAGGTGGTTGCGGAAAATCTGCAGGTGGTGGATATGACGGCCTCCATATTGGCGAGAGACAATAAGATGCCTATGTGGGTGTTTGGTTTAAATGAAAAGGACAGCATTGTGGGTACAGTGAAAGGAAAGTTTACCGGAACGAAGGTAACGGTATAGACTGCCGTATGCAGGGCCGGCGCAGGTTTCTGTGTATGCGGTAAATGGAGGAACGAGGGTATGGATGAGAGATTAAAGATTTATGACGATAAGATGAAGAAAACCTATGAGTTTCTTGAGAGCGATTATCTGGGAATCAGGGCCGGACGCGCCAATCCCCATGTACTTGACAAGGTGAAGGTGGACTATTACGGAACTCCCACACCTGTGGCACAGGTGGGCAATGTTACAATCCCGGAGGCAAGAATGATTCAGATTGCACCCTGGGAGAAATCCCTGATTAAGGCCATCGAAAAGGCGATTATGTCATCCGATATCGGCATAACCCCGTCAAATGACGGTTCCGTTATCAGGCTGGTTTTCCCGGAGCTTACCGAGGAACGCAGAAAGAGCCTTGTAAAGGACGTAAAGAAGAAAGCCGAGGAGAGCAAGGTGGCTGTCCGCAATATCAGGAGAGACGGCAACGAGGCATTCAAGAAGCTCTCAAAGGGAGAGATTTCGGAGGATGAAGGAAAAGAGCTTTCCGACAAGCTCCAGAAAATGACAGACAAGTACATCAAGGATATCGATAAGCTGATGGAAGAAAAATCAAAGGAAATTCTTACGGTTTAGATGTAAGCGGAAATGGGACAGAGGGCGACGATTATATTTTAATCGTAAAGCCCTCTTTGCCGGTATTTCGGTATTTTACGAAAAGAGAGGTGATGATGAATGTCCGGGCAGAGAGAACTTGTGATGCCGAATCACGTGGCAATCATTCTTGACGGAAACGGCAGATGGGCAAAAAGTAAAGGAATGCCAAGAAATTACGGCCATGTTCAGGGAGCGAAAAACGTGGAAGTGATTTGCGAGGAAGCCTATAAAATGGGTATTCAGTATCTGACGGTATATGCGTTCAGCACGGAAAACTGGAACAGGCCGAAGGATGAGGTGGACGCGCTGATGAAGCTTCTGCGCAATTATATGAAAACCTGTCTGGCCACAGCCAAAAAGAACCGTATGTGCGTGCGGGTTCTGGGTGACAAAACGGGTCTGGATGAGGACATCAGAAACAGAATCGCACAATTGGAGGAAGCCACGAAGGATAACGACGGGCTGCATTTCCAGATTGCGCTTAATTATGGGGGCCGGGACGAAATTATCCGGGCGGTAAAAAAAGCTGCCGGGAGAGCGGCAAACGGCGAAATCGCAGAGGAGGATATTACAGAGGATTATTTTTCCTCTCTTTTGGATACCTGCGGTTTACCCGAGCCGGATTTGCTGATTCGCACCTGCAACGGACAGAGAATATCGAACTTCCTTCTGTGGCAGCTGGCATATACGGAATTTTATTTTACGCCCCTTGCATGGCCGGACTTTTCAAAGGAAGAATTGGCCAAGGCTGTGGAGGCATATAATCATAGAGACAGAAGATATGGCCGGATAGAGGAGGAATAAAGTCATGTTTATGACAAGACTTATGAGCAGCGTAGTCCTTGTGATACTGGCGCTTGTGACCATCTTAAGCGGCGGGTATCTTTTGGCGGCAGTACTTTTCTTTCTTGCCGTCATTGCTTTCGGGGAACTGATGAATGCCTGTAAGCTGACAGGGGGGATTGCCGGGGAAGACGGTTCCGTTGCCGGGACTCATGCTGTCGGGAAGGGACGTTCCGTCAGGCTGGGCGGACGCATGTTTTGCGGGCTGGAAATCATAGGGTATGCGGGAATTGCCGCATATTATCTGCTGATGGTTTTCACAGATGAGAGGATTTATCTGTTTCTTGCGCTCATCACCATTCTTGTAGCCTTTATGTTCCTGTACGTTTTCACCTTTCCAAGGTACAGGGCGGAACAGATTATGTGCGCTTTTTTCTGTGTGGCATATGCGCCGGTGATGCTCTCTTTCATTTATCTGGTGAGGAGCCTTCCTTACGGAGTATACACCGTCTGGATGATTTTTATCAGCTCCTGGATTTGCGATACCTGCGCCTATGCAGTGGGAATCCTGTTCGGAAAGCATAAGCTGGCTCCGGTTTTAAGCCCCAAGAAATCTGTGGAAGGAGCAGTGGGCGGTATTGTCGGTTCCGCTCTTGTGGGAGCTCTTTATGCATATTTTGTTGTGGAAAAGGTGGTCAGCGAACAGGAGGTTACATGGGTTTTTGTGTTAATCAGCGCGGCAGGGGCGGTGATTTCCCAGGTGGGCGATTTGGCGGCTTCCGCTATCAAACGGAATCATGAGATAAAAGATTATGGGAAGCTGATACCGGGGCACGGCGGTGTGATGGACCGCTTTGACAGCGTGATTTTTACGGCGCCCATGATATATTTGCTGACGCTGCTGCTGATTAGGGTTTAACGGAGGATATCTGCTTTACACAGGAGAGAAAATGAAAAAAACAGGAATTTTGGGTTCTACCGGCTCCATAGGGACGCAGACACTGGAAATTGTAAGGAATAACAGTGATTTGCAGGTGACGGCTCTTGCTGCCGGAAGTAATGTAAAAAAGATAGAGGAACAAATCAGAGAATTTTCGCCGCGGCTTGCCGTTCTTTTTGACGAGGAGGCGGCAAGGGAGCTCCGTCTCAGGGTGGCAGACACAAAGACAGAGGTTCTTGGCGGGATGGAAGGCCTTCTGGAAATTGCAGTTATGGAGGAAATGGAGGTTTTAGTAACCGCCATTGTGGGCATGATAGGGATAAGGCCGACCATTGCGGCAATTGAAGCCGGAAAAACCATAGCGCTTGCCAATAAGGAAACGCTGGTGACTGCCGGGCATATCATCATGCCCCTTGCGAAAAAGAACAATGTTTCCATTCTGCCGGTGGACAGCGAACACAGCGCAATTTTCCAGTCCATGCACGGTGAAAACAAAAGCCGGGTCAGTAAAATTCTTCTGACAGCGTCAGGCGGCCCTTTCCGGGGGAGAAAGAAGGAGGAGCTTGCGGATATTACGGTGGAGGATGCCTTAAAACATCCGAACTGGTCCATGGGACGAAAGATTACGGTGGATTCCTCCACGCTTGTAAATAAAGGGTTGGAGGTGATTGAGGCGAAATGGCTTTTTGACGTGCCGCCGGAAAAGATTCAGGTGGTCGTGCACCCTCAGAGCATTATTCACTCCATGGTGGAGTATGTGGACGGAGGCATTATGGCTCAGCTCGGGATGCCGGATATGAAGCTTCCTATCCAATACGCGCTGTTTTATCCCGACAGACGTCCTATGGATGGAAAGAGAGTGGATTTTTTTGAGCTTTCTTCCATCACCTTTGAAAAGCCGGACATGGAAACCTTCAAAGGGCTGGCGCTGGCCTATGAGGCAATAAAGGCAGGAGAAAGTATGCCGACGGTTTATAATGCGGCCAACGAGAGGGCAGTAGCGCTGTTTCTGGATAAGAAAATCAGGTTCCCGGAAATTTATGAGCTGATTGAAGGGGCCATGGGGAATCATAAGGCGGCGGACGCGCCGTCCGTGGAGGAAATTCTCGGTGCGGAAGCAGAGGCTTATGAGTATATTAATATCAGATATCAGAAAATGCATAGATAAATTTGATTTAGAAATAGTTGTTTTGAGGAGGCTGTGAAAGACTTTGTCTATTATTTTGTTTTTGATTATCTTTTTGGTAGTGGTCATTGCCCATGAGTTCGGGCACTTTATTGTGGCAAAGAAAAACGGAATCCGCGTGGTGGAGTTTTTTATCGGAATGGGTCCTTCGCTTTTTTCTTTTCAGAAAGGGGAGACCAAATATTCCTTAAAGCTTTTTCCAGTTGGCGGCGCGTGCATGTTTGAAGGAGAAGACGGATTAGAGAAGGAAAAGGGCGAGATTTCTGAGAGAGCCTTTCCCAACGCGCCGGTATGGGCAAGATTCGCCACAATTTTTGCCGGCCCGCTGTTTAATTTCCTGGTTGCCTTTGTCATGGCAGTTATTCTGGTGTCGGTCTGCGGAATCACCACCCCGGAGGTTTTATCGGTGAGTGAAGACGGCAGAGCCCTGCAGGCGGGGATGCAGGTGGGAGATGTGATTACCAAAATCAACGGAAAAAGCGTTCACTTAGGCGGCGAGGTGACATTGATTTCCCAGCTGAACACGAAAGGGGAAACCCTTACCATTACTTATGAGAGGAACGGGCAGGAAGGGACTGCGGTGATAAATCCTTCCTATGACGAGGCGACAGGGCGGTATTACATGGGAGTCGGAATCGGCGGCTATCTGAAATGTAATGTTCCCCAGACCTTTGAATATGCCTTCTATACCATGAAATTTTATGTAGAATCCACCTTTAAGAGCCTTGGCATGCTGGTGACGGGCCAGCTTTCAAAGGATGACGTGAGCGGGCCGGTGGGGCTGGTGAAGGTTGTTGACGAGGTTTATGATTCCGCCAAGGTCTATGGGGCGATTGATGTGTTGCTGAATATGATGGAGATTGCGCTTTTGCTTTCCGTGAACCTGGGAATTATGAATCTGCTGCCTTTCCCGGCGCTTGACGGCGGGCGGCTGGTATTTTTGCTGGTAGAGGCATTCAGAGGCAAGCCCATACCGCCGGAGAAGGAAGGAATGGTGCATTTAGCGGGAATGATGGCACTGATGGTGCTGATGGTGCTGGTATTCTTTAATGATATAACAAAATTTTTTAGATAAATGATAGAATATCATGTGAAATCCATGTACAAGATTACTGAAATTACGACTTTGGTAATCTTGTATAATGGATTTTTTTTATTGGGCAAATTATAATTGCTGTAAAAGACAGATATGGCAGAGGAGAGACGGAGAAGTGAAAATAATCTCGGGAGTGTATTGGGATAAGGGGAATAGAAAGTTAAATCAGGATTCAATTACATTTCAGCAGGTGTTAACAGGAAAGGGAAGGGTGGCAATGGCAGTAGTGAGCGACGGAATCGGCGGGCTTGATGAAGGGGAAATTGCCAGCGGCTTTCTCATAGAAAGACTGGTGGAAAATTTTTATGGACAGATAGTTTCGCTTCTTGGCAGGGGAAAGGGGAAGAAGGCGCTTAAGAAAAGCATCCTCCGGTGCTTCTGCGATATGAACAGGGAACTGACAACGTATGCAAAGGGGCGGGATATCAGGCTGGGCGCTACGGTGTCGGTGCTTCTTCTCTGGAAAAAGCGTTATCTCATATTCCATCTGGGGGACAGCAGGATTTATCTGCTTTGCAGGGGAAAAATAAGACAGCTTACAGGCGACCATGCAGCCGGAGAGAGGGGCGTTACAAAATGCATGGGAAGTTTTGCTTTCCAATATCCCGATACTTATTCCGGGCGGATTTGGGGAAGAAGCGGCTTTCTGTTGTGTACGGACGGCTTTTACCGGCAGATGGAGAGCGGCTTTTTTCAGGCTCTTGACCCGGAAGATGTGGAGGGCGGAGAGCAGATTGAAAGGCGGCTGCGGGAGATTGCGGCGGCGGTGAAAAGAAAGGGTGAAAGCGACAATCTGTCGGCGGTTTACGCGGTTACAGGCGGAATATACTGATATGCTGCGCTGAAAGAGACCCGGATACATTAATTGGAGATGATAAATGGATAAAATTTTATTTCATAAATATAAGGTGCTCCGCCTTATCGGCTCCGGCGGCATGGGGCGGGTATGGCTTGCGGAGGATATTCACCTGAATCAGCCGGTAGTGGTGAAAGAGAGCCGGGAGGAATTTCTTACATTGGAGGCGGCTTTTTTAAAGGAGCTGGAACATCCGGGGCTTCCGGCAGTTTACGACTGCTTTTGTCAGGAGGGGAGAACGTATCTGGTAATGGAGTATATCGAGGGGATGAGCCTTCGCCGGTATCTGGGCAGGCATGGGAAAGTATCTGGTGAGCAGGCCGTTCAATGGGCGGTGGAGCTGTGCGGTATCCTGGGCTATCTGCACGGAAGGCATCCGGCGGTGATATACAGGGATTTGAAACCTGAAAATATTATGATACGGCAGAACGGCAGGTTAAAGCTTATTGATTTCGGGGGAGCAATGTATACCCTGTGCGGGGATAAAAAAGAAATGTTCTGTGTGGGGACTAAGGGCTACAGCCCGCCGGAACAGTGGAAGGATATGCGAGGGGACGTGACCTGGGACATCTACAGTCTGGGAGCGGTACTTCATGAAATGCTCACAGGAGAGAATCCGACGCTTCCGGCTTACAGGCGGGGCCCGGTCAGGGAATATGACAGAGGGCTTTGGAGCGCCTTAAATAAAATTATTGACAAATGTACGGCATTAGATGCAGGAAAAAGATACCAGTCCATGGAGGAACTGAAGGAGGACTTGACGCGCCAAAGATTCCTGCCGGGTATGGGCTTTGGCGCGGTGAAAAGTTTTTTGCCGGGCACGGCCGCGCTCTGGCTTATGGGCGGCTGTACCGCGTTCCTGTTTACAGAGCCTCTTTTAAAAGGCGTGCCCGAAAATGAATTTCCTTTTCCCTATCTTGAAAAGCCTCTTATTTTTCTTATGCTTACTCTGCTATGGTATCTCGTGCTTTACAGACGCAGGAATAAAAAGAATTATCTCCGCAAAAGAGAAAAAAACGTCTGGCTATCAGAAAAAAAGTTTTCAGGATTGTTTACGATTATGCTTTTGCTGCTTGGAGGAGCTTGTCCGCTTATACTTTCCGGCAGCTTCGTGCCGGCTGTCCATGGGCAGGAGAAGCCGGAGAAATTGTGGGTGGAAATGCGGGACGGCCTGGGAAGGAAAATGCTGCTGAAATATGATGCGGTTTATGAAACAAAGGACAGTGTGAGATTTGAGCTGCCTGCGGGCCGTCTGCCGGCGCAGAAGCTTGCCATGCGGATTGTGGCGGTGGGAGAGGACGGGGAGCAGTACAGCAGCAGGGTTTTTTACGTGAGGGGGATTGAAGGAAATACGGAATCGGATGCAACGGAGAACCGGACTTTATTGCATTACTGATAACTTGCTATTTCCACCCGATTGGAATATAATCACATTATTGCAGCAGACATCAGGCAGGGGCTACGGCAGCGGAAGCGGAGGAAGAAAAATGACCAGAGAACAAACGAGAGTAATCAGGATTGGCAGCCGGGTAATCGGGGGCGGAAATCCAATATTGATACAGTCTATGACCAACACAAGGACAGAGGATGTGGAAGCAACGGTGGCGCAGATACACGCTCTGGAAAAGGCCGGGTGCGAGATTATCAGGTGCACCGTGCCGACACCGGAAGCCGCAAAGGCGGTTAAGGAGATTAAGGAGAGAATTTCCATCCCCCTTGTGGCAGACATTCATTTCGATTATAAGATGGCGATTGCAGCCATGGAAAACGGCGCCGATAAAATCAGAATCAATCCCGGAAATATCGGCGGGAAAGATAAGGTGGCGGCAGTGGTATCCGTTGCCAGAGAAAGAAATATTCCCATCAGGGTGGGTGTAAACAGCGGTTCCCTGGAAAAGGAGCTGGTGGAGAAATATCACGGGGTGACTGCGGAAGGGCTTGTAGAGAGCGCGCTCGACAAGGTGCATATGATAGAAGAGCTGGGATATGAAAATCTGGTAATCAGCATCAAATCTTCAGATGTGATGATGTGCGTAAAGGCCCACGAGCTGCTTGCGGAAAAGACGGATTACCCGCTCCATGTGGGAATTACGGAAGCGGGCACGATTATCAGCGGGAATATCAAATCGTCCATTGGTCTTTCGCTGATTTTAAATCAGGGAATCGGAGATACTATCCGGGTATCCCTTACCGGCGACCCGGCAGAGGAAATCAAGTCGGCAAAGCTGATTTTAAGAACCCTCGGGCTTCGGAAGGGCGGAATTGAGGTTGTTTCATGTCCTACCTGCGGAAGAACCAAAATCGACCTTATCGGGCTTGCAGGCCAGGTGGAAACTCTGGCGGCGCAGTTTCCTCTCGATATAAAAGTGGCGGTTATGGGATGCGCGGTGAACGGCCCCGGAGAGGCAAAGGAAGCGGATATCGGCATTGCGGGAGGAATCGGGGAAGGACTTTTGATTAAAAAGGGAGAAATTATCAGAAAGGTTCCTGAAAGCGAGCTGCTTTCTGTTCTTCGAGAGGAGCTGGAACACTGGAACGGCTGAGGAAAGAAATCTTTTTCATAGTGCCAAAATGCTGCAGGGGGCTGCAGAAAGTCCGGCACGCAATGCTTCTGCATGGAGGAAAAAATGGCGAAACAGTTTTTTGATGTGTTTCCATCGCTAAAGCTGGATAAGAAAATACAGGATTTGTTCGAACAGGTCATGGTGGAAAAGGTGTCCGCCACGAAACGGGGAGACTATGTCCGGGTAACGGTTTCCTGTGATTACCTGATTCCAAAGGAAACGGTTTTTAAGGTGGAAAGCGAGATAAAAAAGCAGTTTTTTTCCAGTTATCAAATGCGGGTAAAGCTGTATGAGCGTTTCCGCCTCTCGGCCCAGTATACGCCCGAAAAGCTGATGAACGCTTACAAAGACAGTATTTTATTGGAGCTTAAGGAGCACAGTCCTTTAGAATATCACCTCTTTAAGGGAGCGGATATTGATTTTTCATCCGGCGGCGAGATGGGGCTTACCATAGAGGACACTGTGCCTGCCCGGAGCAAGGCGGCGGAGCTTTCCCGTATTATGGAAAAGATTTTCAATGAAAGATGCGGTTTTTCCGTTCATTGTCAGATACATTATAAAGAAATCAAAAGGAAAGAGCGGGAGGAGGAAATTATCAGGATTCCCCGTCCAGCGGAAAGCATGGTATCGAAAGAAAGGGCGGATATACCTGACACTGCGGCGGATAGCGGCGCGGGGAAGCAGGGGAGTGCCCGCAGTATTTCCGATGCGCCTGACGGACCGAAATTGCCAAAGACTGCGGAAGCAGGAGGCGGAAGCGTTGCCCGTTTCCCAGGAGGCGGCGAAAAGAGAGGAATCAGGAGAGGTGAGTTCGGAAAAGGGAACAGGGGCGAGTTTAAAAGGGCGCTTAAACGTTCAGATAACCCGGACGTTATTTACGGAAGGGATTTTGAGGAGGAGGCCATTCCCATTGAAGACGTCATCGGCGAGATGGGGGAAGTGGTTATCCGGGGACAAATCATTAATCTTGATTCCCGTGAAATCCGAAATGATAAAATGATTATTATGTTTGACGTGACGGATTTTACCGATACCATGACGGTCAAACTATTTATACATAAGGAGCAGAAGGACGAGCTGACGGCAGGAATTTCAAAGGGGGCTTTTATTAAGCTGAAAGGCGTTCCCACCATTGACAGGTTCGATAACGAGCTGACCTTCGGTTCCCTTGCCGGCATAAAAAAAATACCGGATTTCACTGTATCCCGCAGCGATAAAAGTCCGAAAAAAAGGGTGGAGCTGCACTGTCACACCAAGATGAGCGATATGGACGGAGTGTCCGAGGTGAAGGACATTGTAAAAAGGGCCTACAAATGGGGGCATCCGGCGATTGCAATTACCGACCACGGCGTGGTGCAGTCTTTCCCGGACGCCAATCATGTGTGGGAGGATTTATGGAAGGCGGAGAAGGCAAGGAGAAAGGAAGCGGGGGACGAAAACCCCGACAAGCAGGACTTTTTTAAAATTATATACGGCATGGAGGCCTATCTGGTGGACGACCTTCAGGAGATTGTAACCGGTGAAAAGGGAGGGGACTTTCACGGGGATTTTGTGGTGTTTGATATAGAGACCACGGGATTTTCCCCAGTAAACAACCGGATAATTGAAATCGGGGCGGTGAAGGTTTCCGAAGGAAAAATCGTGGACAGATTTTCCGCTTTTGTGAACCCTGACGTCCCCATTCCCTTTGAGATTGTAAAGCTGACGGGGATTACGGACGATATGGTCAGCGACGCGGCTTTTATTGAAGCCGTGCTTCCCGAATTTCTGGATTTTTGCGCCGACTGTGTTCTGGTTGCCCACAATGCAAACTTTGATATGAGTTTTATCAAAGAAAATATTCTGCGGCAGAAGATAGAAAAACAGTTTACCTATATAGATACGGTGGCTATCGCAAGAATCCTTCTTCCCCATCAGGGAAAGCACACACTGGATGCAGTGGCAAAGACGCTGGGGATATCCCTTGAAAACCATCACCGGGCGGTGGACGACGCGGAGGCTACCGCCGAAATCTTTGTGAAATTTATTCCCATGCTGAAAGAAAACGGCGTGGATACGCTGGCGAAATTAAACGCAATGGGAGATTCCAGCCCGGAACTTGTAAAAAGACTGCCCTCTTACCATGCCATTATTCTGGCGGAAAATAATATCGGGCGGGAAAATCTGTACGCGCTTGTGTCGGAATCCCATCTGACTTATTTCAGCAAAAGGCCCAGAGTCCCCAAAAGTTTTCTGATGAAACACAGGGAAGGGCTGATTTTGGGGAGTGCCTGCGAGGCGGGGGAGCTTTACCGGGCCCTTTTAGACGGAAAGGCGGAGTCGGAAATCGCAAGGATTGTTAATTTTTACGATTATCTGGAAATCCAGCCTGTGGGAAACAATGAATTTATGATTGCCTCGGAAAAAATAACCGCCATTAACAGCCGGGAGGATATTATGGACATGAACCGGCGGATTGTGTCTCTGGGCGAGGAATTCGGAAAGCCCGTTGTGGCGACCTGCGACGTCCATTTTTTAGACCCCGGGGACGAGGTTTACCGCAGGATTATCATGGCCGGCAAGCATTTTGCGGATGCGGATAATCAGGCGCCTCTTTATCTTCGGACCACGGAGGAAATGCTGGAGGAATTTTCCTATCTCGGGAGCGAGAAGGCGGAGGAAGTGGTGATTACCAATACCGTCAAAATTGCGGACAGGATTGACGTGATGGCGCCGGTGCGCCCTGACAAGTGCCCGCCGGTGATTCCTGACAGCGACAAGACGCTGAAGGATATCTGCTATAAGCGCGCTCATGAACTGTACGGGGAAAAGCTGCCCGAAATTGTGGAGGCGCGGCTGGAAAAGGAGCTGAACTCTATTATTACCAACGGCTTTGCCGTGATGTATATCATTGCCCAGAAACTGGTGTGGAAATCTGTGGAGGACGGCTATCTGGTGGGCTCGAGAGGCTCTGTGGGTTCCTCTCTGGTGGCTTTTATGGCCGGAATTACGGAGGTGAATTCCTTAAGCGCCCATTACAGGTGTCCGAACTGCTTTTACTGCGATTTCGATTCGCCGGAGGTGAAGGCAAGCGCGGGAAACGCGGGCTGCGATTTGCCGGACAAGGTATGCCCGGTCTGCGGCAAGCCTCTGGTGAAGGACGGGTTTGACATTCCCTTTGAAACTTTCCTGGGCTTTAAGGGGGACAAGGAGCCGGATATCGACCTGAATTTTTCCGGGGAATACCAAAGTAAAGCCCATAAATACACGGAAGTGATTTTCGGGGCGGGACAGACCTACCGTGCCGGGACCATTGCAACGCTGGCGGATAAGACGGCGTACGGATACGTGAAGAATTATTACGAGGAGCGGGGAAACCGCAAAAGGGTCTGCGAGATAAACCGCATTGTGGGGGGATGTACGGGAATCAGAAGGAGCACCGGGCAGCATCCCGGAGGAATTATCGTTCTTCCCATGGGGGAGGATATTAATTCCTTTACGCCGGTACAGCATCCCGCCAACGATATGACGACGGATATTGTCACCACTCATTTTGACTATCACTCCATCGACCACAATCTGTTAAAGCTTGATATTCTGGGCCATGATGACCCTACCATGATTCGGATGCTGCAGGACCTGACGGGAATCGACCCCACGAAGATTCCGTTAGACGATGCAAAGGTGATGTCCCTGTTCCAGAACACCTCCGCTCTTGGAATCACGCCGGAGCAGATTGACGGCTGTCCCTTAGGCTCTCTGGGCGTGCCGGAGTTCGGCACGGAGTTTGTTATCCAGATGCTTTTGGACACCAAGCCGCAGAAGCTTTCCGATTTGATTCGGATTTCCGGTCTGGGACATGGAACCGACGTCTGGCTGGGCAATGCCCAGACATTGATTTTAGACGGAAAAGCCACGATTTCAACGGCAATCTGCTGCCGTGACGATATTATGATTTACCTGATTAATCAGGGAGTGGACAGCGCTCTTTCCTTTACGATTATGGAAAGCGTGCGTAAGGGAAAAGGATTAAAGCCGGAGTGGGAGGATGCGATGAAGGAAAAAGGTGTGCCGGAATGGTATATCTGGTCCTGCAAAAAAATCAAGTACATGTTTCCCAAGGCTCATGCGGCGGCTTATGTTATGATGGCGTGGCGGATTGCCTACTGCAAAATTTATTATCCCTTAGCCTACTATGCATCTTATTTTTCTATCAGGGCGTCGGCCTTTTCCTATGAAATCATGTGCCAGGGGCAAAAGCATCTGGAAAGCGTGATGGCGGACTATAAACAGAGAAGCGATACTCTTACGAAAAAGGAGCAGGACACCGTCAAGGATATGAAAATCGTGCAGGAAATGTACGCAAGGGGCTATGAGTTTGTCCCCATAGATATTTTCAAAGCCCATTCCAGAAACTTCCAGATAGTGGGAGATAAGCTGATGCCGTCCTTAAACAGCATCGACGGTCTGGGAGAAAAGGCGGCGGATGCTATCGTGGAGGCGGCAAAGGACGGCCCGTTCCTTTCCAAAGACGATTTCCGGGAAAGAACCAAGGCGTCCAAGACGGTAATCGATATGATGGCGGACTTAAATCTGCTTGGGGATTTGCCGGAATCCAACCAGATAAGTTTATTTGATTTTGTTTCATAGGAGGACTTTAACGTGAGATATCCCGAATTTTTAAAAGAAAAAGGAACCATAGGCTTTGTTGCCCCGTCCTTTGGCTGCGAAATCGAGCCCTACCGGACGGCGTTTGACAATGCTCTGAAAAAACTGTCGGCTCTGGGCTTTCGTCTGGATTTGGGGCCGAACTGCTACTCCGGGGAGGGAGTAGGCATCAGCAACACGCCGGAAAAGTGCGGGGAAGAGCTGACAAAGTACTATCTGAAAGAGGATAATGAGTGCCTGATTTCCTGCGGAGGCGGAGAACTGATGTGTGAAATTTTAGGGCACGTGGATTTTGAAGCTATAAAAAAAGCCGGCCCCAAATGGTATATGGGGTATTCGGACAACACCAACATGACCTTTCTTCTGGCAACTCTGTGCGATACGGCGGCGGTTTACGGTCCCTGTGCGGCGACCTTCGGCATGGAGCCGTGGCATCCTGCGGTGTCTGACGCTCTGGAGGTTTTACAGGGGAAAAAGCAGACGCTGGGAAGCTATGGCATGTGGGAAAAGGAAGGGCTGGAGGACGCCCTTGCGCCTTATCAGTGTACGGAGCCTCTTGCCCTTAAAGCATGGCGTCCGGCCGGGACTGAAATGGAAAAGACCGGCGGGGTATCGATGAGAGGACGTCTTATCGGCGGGTGTATGGACTGTCTGGTTACACTTTTGGGGACAAAGTTTGATAAAGTTGCGGATTTTCTGGAAAAATATAAGGAGGACGGCTTTATCTGGTTCCTGGAAGCCTGCGACCTGAATGTGTTCGGTATAAGGCGGGCCATGTGGCAGATGGAGCAGGCGGGATGGTTCCGGTATGCGAAGGGATTTTTAATCGGACGTCCCCTCTGCAACGGACAGGAGATGATTGGCCTTGACCAGTATGAAGCGGTGCTTCCCACGGTGAAAAGACACAGGGTTCCCGTTATCATGGATGCGGATTTGGGACATCTGCCGCCCATGATGCCTCTTGTCACCGGAAGCATGGCGGAGGTTAAGATGGAAAAAGAAAAACTGGCAATTACAATGGAGTATAAATAAGATGGAAAACAAAATCAGTCAATCAGTCTTGAAGGAAGCAAAGAGGCTTCTGATGATAACGGCCGGGGCATGTATCATGGCCGTCAATATAAAAAGTTTTATCCGCGCCGGGAATCTGGTGCCGGGAGGTTTTAACGGAATTACGCTGCTGCTTCAGCAGATTGGAAGGGCCTTTTTTGATGTGGAGGTGCCTTACACCCTGATTAATCTGCTGCTCAATGCCATTCCGGTGTTTATCAGTTTTAAATTTATCGGAAAGAAGTTTACGCTGTACTCCTGCCTGATGATTATTTTATCCTCTGTCCTGACAGATATTCTGCCGGGGTATACGGTGACGCAGGATACGCTTTTAGTCTGTGTGTTCGGCGGTATTATCAATGCATTTGCCATAAGCCTGTGCCTGAAGGCGGGGGCAACCAGCGGCGGAACGGATTTTATTGCCATATTTTTTTCCGAAAAATTCGGAATCGATACCTTTAATTATATTTTCATCGGCAATGTAGTGGTGATTCTGATTGCGGGAAGACTGTTTGGCTGGGACGAAGCCCTGTATTCTATTATTTTCCAGTATGCGTCAACGCAGATGCTCCATATGCTTTACAAGCGTTATCAAAAACAGACGTTATTAATTATTACGGAAAAGCAGGAGGAGGTATACGAGGAAATCAAGAATATTACCCATCATGACGCAACGCTGTTTAAGGGAATCGGCTGCTACAGGAAACAGGAGTGTAATATGCTCTATTCCGTGGTGGGAAGCGACGAAATTCATAAGGTTGTGACAAAAATCAGGGAAATTGACGGACAGGCGTTTATCAATATCATGAAAACGGAGCAGATTACGGGAAGGTTTTACAAAAAACCAAACGATTGATTAAAATTCGCGCGATGAATGACAGTTGAAGCGGCATATCATGTTCCTTATAATAGATTTGTAGCAATATTTGCGGAATTATAAATGGAGGGAACAATGATGGAGCAGTTAAATTTATCGACAGTAAAAGACCCGGAGAAAGTGTACAAGATTCTGGGCGAACTGATACATACGGACAGGGAATTTCAGATTATGATTACGGTGCCCTCCGGAAACCGGGAGGTAACGATTGAGGAGCCGGAAACAGATTCCGGCGCCAGGATGAGTTATAATCTGGAAAGAGACGTGACAGATATGATTCATGAAATCGGTGTCCCGGCGCATATCAAAGGGTATCAATATCTGAGAGAAGCAATCATGATGTCTGTGGAGGAGCCGGATATGCTTGGTTCCATCACAAAGGTGCTTTATCCTACAATTGCCAGAAAAAACCAGACGACCTCAAGCCGTGTGGAACGTGCAATCAGACATGCTATTGAGGTGGCGTGGAACAGGGGAAGAATGGAGACATTAGATGCCATGTTTGGCTATACCATCAATACCGGAAAGGGAAAAGGAAAGAGGGTAATGAGGTGAAAAGGTATGATTGAAATTGTCTAT
>CAMSTM010000061.1 GCA_947063675.1 uncultured Lachnospiraceae bacterium
GCTGCGTATCCTCCATGGTTATCGGTAAGGAAATGCAGTTCTTCGGCGCAAGAGCAAACCTTGCAAAATGTCTGCTTTACGCTTTGAACGGCGGTGTTGACGAAGTTACCAAGAAGCAGGTTGGCCCTAAATACCGTCCTGTTACAGGCGACGTTCTTGATTTCGATGATGTTTACAGCAAATTCATTGATATGATGGAATGGCAGGCTGACGTATATGTAAATACACTGAATATTATTCACTATATGCATGACAAATACTGCTATGAGAGAGCTGAAATGGCACTCCATGACAGAGATGTTAAGCGTTACTTTGCAACTGGTGTTGCCGGACTTTCCATCGTTGCCGATTCCTTATCAGCAATTAAGTATGCCAAGGTAGAAGTAATCAGAGACGAAGACGGCATTATCGTTGACTTCAAGACAACCGGTGACTTCCCTAAATACGGAAATGACGATGACCGCGTAGACAGCATTGCTCAGGAAGTTGTTCATAAATTCATGACGGCAATCAGAAGACACCACACCTACAGAAACGGTGTTCCTACCACATCCATTCTTACCATTACTTCTAACGTAACCTATGGTAAGGCAACAGGTAACACGCCTGACGGACGTAAGAAAGGCCAGCCTTTCGCTCCCGGCGCCAACCCGATGCACGGACGTGACACTCACGGCGCTGTAGCTTCCTTATCTTCTGTATCCAAGCTTCCTTTCAATGATGCGCAGGATGGTATCTCCAATACCTTCACCATCATCCCCGGAGCTCTTGGCAAAGAAGACCAGGTATTTGCAGGCGATATTGAATTAGATTTAAACAAATAAATTATTGTGAAATTCCGGGAGGTACAATGCAATGGACAATGAAAAAATGGTTGACGACCTTGTAAAAATGCTGGATTCCGGCATGGCTATGGGCGTAGGCCATGTAAATGTGGACTACGACGAAACCAAAGATGATACAAAAAATGTTCAGACCATGGGATGTACGGACTGCTCCAGAACCCCTCTGGCGTGCAGTGTACCTACTCTGGAAGACGGTCTGGATGATTTTCACTAAACAGCGAAAGCACAGCCAATATACGGAGCAATTTTCGAATGTGCAAACAGGCGGAAATTGTTCCGGATAAAAGCATATCGGCATTGCTTTGGCGGAACTATAATAAGAGGAGGCAGATTACCATGGCAAACACAGCGCAGGTAGATAACTTAGTATCATTATTAGATGGCTACGCAACAAAAGGCGGACATCATCTTAACGTAAACGTGTTAAACAGAGATATGTTATTAGATGCTCAGAAGCATCCCGAGAACTATCCTCAGCTTACAATCCGTGTTTCCGGATATGCTGTAAACTTCATTAAGCTTACACCGGAACAGCAGGCTGACGTTATTTCCCGTACATTCCATGAGTCAGTTTAAATCATATTTTTGTCTGATTAATAATTAACGACTGTTTAAGGGCTGTTGCAAATAAAATATTATTTGCGGCAGCCCTTAACTTAAATCTTTTTTTCTTCCCTTTGAAATTCCAGTATATCTCCCGGCTGGCAGTCCAGCACATCGCAGATTGCGTTTAAAGTGGAAAATCGAATTGCGCTGACTTTACCGGTCTTGATATTGGAGAGATTCACATTGGCAATTCCTACCTTTTGCGCAAGCTCGTTTAAGGATATCTTTCTGTCCGCCATCACGCGGTCCAGCCTCAATATTATCGCCATTTACTATCACTCCTTCCGCTTACAGAGTTTCGTCCGACTGTCTTTGCAGCTCGCAGCCATACTCAAAAATATTAATCACACACCATGACGCCATCGCAACAACCAGAGCCATTCCAAGACCGGACTGCGCCGTATAAACAACTATCAGCACCAGCGTAATCTTCATGTTTTTAAGGATTCCCGGCCGGAAAGGGGAGTAGCTTTCCATAAAATCCTTAAAAATCCTGCTTACAAAATGCAGTACAAGCGCCAGCAGAATCACGGTAATTCCCAGTATAATCACGTAAATCCCTATTGCCAGCGCGTAATTTCCTTCCTCCATCAGCCTTCTCCCCAAGTCGCGTTCAAAGATGCTTTCAAAGGCCGCCAGCTCCCCCTCCTTCATCACTCCCTCCGCAAACACTCTGCCAAGGCTCCGGTTCAAAATGTCTCCCAGCCCTATGACAAGCATTCCTGACAGTATAGCCAATATAGAGCATACCATAAGAAATACCTTTAAAATATTGGTTACAACATAAGCCGCTTTACTGCTTTTCTTTATTTTTTCTATTTTTGTATTACTTTCGCTCATCTTTTTCTCCCTTTCCTCTTTAAAATCTCACATATATATGCCTTGAAGAATCCTTCCTTTTATCCATAGCTTACTCGCAATATTTATGTTTGTCAATACATTTTTAATGTTTATCATTAATTATTTTATATCTTTCATAACCATGTGATAAATAGCCGCATTTTCTTGTTGGAATTTCCAAAGCTATTTGATATACTATACAGGTAAAGAAAGGAGAGTTTACTATGCAAGGCAGAATTCACTCATTAGAAAGCTTTGGAACCGTAGACGGACCGGGAACGCGTTTTGTCGTTTTTGTACAGGGCTGTCCCATGCGCTGCGCCTACTGCCATAATCCTGATACCTGGGCCATGACCGGCGGCACCATGATGGAGCCGGAGGAGATTTTCGAACAGTATCAGCGAAATAAAGATTTTTATAAAAACGGAGGCATCACCGTTACCGGAGGCGAGCCTCTGATGCAGGTGGATTTTCTCATCGACCTTTTCACCATTGCAAAGCAGCATAACGTGCATACCTGTATTGATTCCTCCGGCATTGCCTTTAAACCAGACAATAAGCCTTTTATTGAAAAGCTTGACAGGCTTATGAAGCTTACCGACCTGGTAATGCTGGATATCAAGCATATCGACCCGGACAGGCATAAGGAGCTTACCGCCCAGCCTAACGACGGTATTCTGGCCTTCGCCTCCTACTTAAACGACAGGCACGTGGATATGTGGATTCGCCATGTGGTGGTGCCGGGCATCACCGATGACGAGGAATATCTTTACAAACTTGGCTACTTTATCGGGCAGTTTTCAAATTTAAAGGCCCTTGACGTGCTTCCCTACCATACGATGGGCGAAAGCAAATATGAAAAGCTGGGGATTCCCTACAAGCTGGCCGGTGTTCCCGCAATGGAGAAGAGTCAAATCCCCGAGAAAAAAGAGGCCATTTTAAACGGTATCCGAAGACGCAGGGAAGAAAAATCCATGTAATGATTTTCCATTGGATTTCCTGTAATTTTGCGGATTTTATGCTTGTATTCCCTATAGATTTATATTAGAATAAATAGAAAGAATTTGAACATAATTTAAGGAGGATATTATCATGGCATATGTAATCAGTGACGCTTGCATTTCCTGCGGTGCCTGTGCAGGACAGTGCCCTGTCGGCGCTATCAGCGAAGGTGACGGCAAATTCGAAATTGATGCTAATACATGCATCAGCTGCGGTTCCTGTGCCGGCGGATGCCCTGTTGGCGCTATTTCCGAGGAATAAAAATAACGGATATATGTAATTACGCAGTTAAATGCTGCTGCATTAAGGCTATCTTGTTTTACATCCTTAATGCAGCAGCATTTATATTTCCTATTTTTTTCTCAAAAATCCCTTTGAGGCCCCGCGTGTTTTTTCCTTGTCGTCCTCCGACTCCGCCGCTTTCACGGAGGATACTTCCGTCCCCTTGCGCGCCTGCTCTTTGCGCAGCTTCCTTCCCCTTCTTCCCTTTTGATTATAGGAACGAAGCAGCTCGTCAATCTGGCGGTAATGCTCCTCCTGCCTGTTTACTCTCTCCTCCTCGCGAAGGTCTTCTCTCTCCTCCAGAAGCCTGAACTGGTAATCCAGCTCCTTGAGCAGGCTTTCCTTTATTTCCTGACAAATCTCCTGATTATTGCACTGTACCGCATCGGCAATCATATCCTTTAAAAGCTGTTGCAGCCGGAAGCTTTTCTGCTCCCTGCTCTCCTCTGTCACGGCTGCCGCCTTTCCGTCCACAGGAAGAAATTCTCCCTTTTTCACCATTACCACATGACGCTTTGCCATGTCCATTTCCCCCTGAGAGGTTGTCCCCTGCATTTCCGGTATTCCCTGCATGTCCATTACTCCTTTCTCTGCGTTTGTTATTCTTTCATACAAAAATACGGGTGCCTGCAAATTTCCGTTTTTCAGCACATGGCGAATTGCCTTGAGCTGCAATCCCTGTTCCTTTAATTCCTTTACTCTTCTGAATCTTGCAATATCTTCTTCCGTATAATAGCGATGGCCCATCTCATTTCTTTTCGCCGGTATTTCAAGCTCCTCCTCCCAGTACCTGAGTACATGAGCCTCTACCTCCACCTGCTTCGCCGCATCTGAAATCATATAAATTCTTTCCGCCTGTGTCATACCCTAACCCCTTTCCTTATTTTTTCTCAACGATGCACTTTATAGAAACAAAACAAAAAAGAAGACAACTTTAATAAGCCTGTCCTCTTTTGTATGTGTATGATATATATGAAATTTTATTTCTGCAAATTGGCAAACTTTGTAAAATCCGGCAGCCACGCCAGCTCCACCGTTCCAATAGGGCCGTTTCTCTGCTTGGCTATGATAATCTCCGAAATGCCTTTTCTTTCCGTGTCCTTATTATAATAATCGTCCCTGTATATAAACATGACGACGTCCGCATCCTGCTCGATGGCCCCGGATTCCCGGAGGTCGGAAAGCATGGGTCTGTGGTCGGGACGCTGCTCCACCGCCCGGGAAAGCTGTGATAATGCCACTACCGGTACTTTCAACTCTCTTGCAAGAGCCTTCAGGGAACGGGAAATATCCGATATCTCCTGCTGTCTGGAATCAGAACCTCTTCCGCTTCCGCTCATCAGCTGCAGGTAGTCTATGATAATCAGTTTCAGGTCATGCTCTAACTTATACTTTCTGCATTTTGAACGCATGGTGGGAATGTTGATTCCCGGCGTGTCATCGATAATCAGGTTGGACTTTCCAATGACCCCGGCGCTTTCAATCAGTTTTTCCCAGTCCATATCGGAAAGGTTGCCTGTACGCAGCTTCTGGGAATCCACCCGTGATTCCATGGCAAAAAGACGGTTTACCAGCTGTTCCTTGCTCATCTCCAGACTGAATATCGCCACCGTATGATTCAGCTTAAAGGCGACATACTCTGCGATGTTAAGAACAAACGCCGTTTTTCCCATAGAGGGCCTTGCGGCAATCAGTATCAAATCAGCCGGCTGCATACCGGCAGTCTTGTAATCCAAATCAATGAAGCCGGTTGCAATACCCGTCACGTTTCCGTCATTTTTTGAAGCCTTCTCAATCTGGTCCATGGCATTCATGACAATCTGTCTGATAGGGACGAATTCCCCGGTGTTTCTCCTCTGCACCAAATCAAAGACCCGCTTCTCCGTGTCCTCCAGTATTGCTTCAAGGCTCTCCTTACCCGCATAACAGGTATTGGCTATCTCCTCATTCAGCCGTATCAGCCTGCGCAGCGTTGATTTCTCCGCAACTATATTGGCATAGTATTTGATATTTGCCGAAGTGGGAACCGACGTTACCAGATTTCCTATAAACTCGAGGCTGCTTACCTCCGGCGGTACATCCTTTTCACGGAGCCTGTCCTGGAGAGTAACCAAATCCACCGGTTTTCCCTCGTCGCTTAGTTCCGTCATGGAGTCGAACACCACTCCGTACTGTCTGTTGTAAAAATCATCGCCGCATATGATTTCGGAGGCCACCATAATGGCTTCCCCGTCCATAATCATGGCGCCGATTACCGACTGTTCCGCTTCTGTGCTGTGCGGTAATATCCGCTTTAAAAGCGTTTCCTCCGATTCTGCCATTTGAATTATTAACCTTTCATCTCCGTCACTTTCACTTTCAGCTTTCCTGTAACCTTAGGATGCAGCTTTACGGCAACCTCAAAAACGCCAAAGCTCTTTATCGCCTCCGGCAGTACAATTTTCTTCTTGTCAATTTCCCTGCCGCACTGGTCCTTGTAGCCCTGGGCAATTTCCTTTGAGGATACAGAGCCGAAAGTTCTTCCGCCTTCGCCTGCTTTGATGGACAAAACCACCTCGTCCTCCTCCATTGCCCTGGCAAACTCCTGTGCCTTTTCAAGCTGCTCCTGGGCCATTTTTTCCTGATTTGCCTTCTGGAGCTTCAAGTCGTTCATATTCTTATTGCTGGCCTCAATACCAAGCTTCCGGGGCAGAATATAATTTCTTGCATACCCGTCGCTGACTTCCACTACGTCGCCCTTTTTTCCGAGACTCTTTACGTCCTTTGATAAAATTATTTTCACAATACTTTCCTCCATTCCAGTTCCGCTTCGGCCCTTCCGGCACACTTTTGTCCGGAACAATCTTCGGCTGCGTTCCGCATCCGCAAATCGTTCCGCGCGCTGTGCGGGCCTTTGCTGTTCTTTTAGTGTCAATCTATCACCAAATCGCCCTCGTTAATCATCTTGTCCAGAGTCCCTTTCAGAAGTCCGATTCCCTCAAAAACGGAAACTCCGGTAAGCTGGCACCCGGCGATGCCGAGATGGCCTCCTCCGCCCATTTTCTCCATAATCACCTGTACATTGACCTCATCTATGGAACGCGCGCTGATAAACACCTGATTCTGGTAGTCTGTCAGGACGAAGCTGGCCTTCACACCTTTAATGTTGAGCAGCTCATTGGCCGCCTGCGCCCCCACAATCGTAGGGCTTTGTATGTTTTCACTTTTACAGATAGAAATTGCAAACGCGTGCTTATAGATTTCCGCCTGGCTGACCGCGTCTGCCTTAGTCTTGTATTCGATGGCGTCCTCCCGGAAGAGCTTGCGCACCTTCGTTACATCCGCGCCGTTCCTGCGCAGAAACGCCGCCGCCTCAAAGGTCCGAACGCCCGTCTTGGCGGTAAAATTATTGGTGTCAATCATCATGCCGGAGTACATGCAGTTGGCTTCCTCCGCAGTAATCCGAATGCTCTCGCCGATATACTGCAAAATTTCCGAAACCATCTCGCAGGTGGAGGAAGCATAGGCCTCCACATAGGAGAGGGTTGCGTTTTCAACCGCCTCCGAGCCCTGTCTGTGGTGGTCGAGCACCACAATGGACTTACAGATACGAAGCAGCTCCGGGCACTCCGTGATGCTTGGCTTATTCACATCCACCACCACAAGGACGGTATTGCTTCCGGCAAGCTCCATGGCCTGCTGTCCGTCGATAATTACACTGTCCCTGTAGCCCTCATGGCTCTTAAACAAATCCAGCACCGGCTGTATGGTCGCCCCTACGCCGCTCAGCACAATGTGGGCTTCCCTGTCCAGCGTCTTTGCAATGCGGTAAATTCCCACGGCAGCGCCAAAGCTGTCCGCATCGGGAATTCTGTGCCCCATAATCAGCACCCGCTCCTTGCTGGAAATAATTTCCCGCAGCGCCTGAGCCTTTACCCTTGCCTTTACGCGGGTATTTTTTTCCACCTGCTGGCTCTTGCCGCCGAAATAAGTGATATTCTTCGGAGTCTTGACAACGGCCTGGTCGCCTCCCCGCCCTAACGCCAAATCGATGGCGTTGCGGGCAAATTCATAATTCTGGGCATAGGTATAACCGTCCACGCCAAGTCCTATGCTGATTGTAACCGCCATCTCGTTTCCGATATTAACGGTCTTTACCTCCTCAAGAATATCGAATTTTTCCTCCTGCAGAACCTCCGCGGCCTTTCTTCGGAGAACCACCATATACTTGTCCTTCTCCATCTTTTTGCAGATTCCGTCCTGCGCCGCAATATATTTATTAATCTTCCTGTCTATCAGCGCAATCAGAAGCGAACGCCTTACCTCCTCCACGCTTTCAAGAGCTTCATCATAATTATCAAGATAAATCAGGCCCACCGCAAGGCTCTGGTCCTCCACTTCCTTGAGGGCAATTTTTAACGCCGTCTCATCGAAAAGATAAAAGGCCACCAGATATCCCTTATACTCCTCCGCCTCAACAATGTCGCTGCTGTCAACCATATCCCGCATGGGAATCTTGCGCATTTTCGCGCTGTAAAAATTATCCTCAAAGGTAAGGTTTACCTCCGCAAATTCCGTTTCGCCCGGCAGCTTTTCCCTTGTTATGGAAGGGAAAAGAGAGGTGATGGATTTTCTGTATCCCTTTTCCTTGTGCACTGCTTTTTCAAAGGCCCGGTTTGTCCAAATAATATAGCCCTCGTCATCTAAAATCGCATAAGGTATCATAAACTCCCGAAGGAGGACTCGCTGTATCTGTCCATACTGAGTCGCAAAGCTGACCAGTTCATTGATAATTACCGGCTTACTGTAAAACTGCAGCGAAAGCACCACCCCGAAATAGAGAACAGCAAATCCCGTCACCACCAATCCGGCAGGCACACTCAGCAGATAAACCAGCAGATTGACCGCTATCAGCAAAAATCCCAAGTATAAAGAAGTCTGCACATATCTTTTCAGCCTTCCCTTTAATTTAATCCCGCTTTTCAATGGAGCCATACAATACCCCTCGTCATCTCATTGTAAATATGCATCGCCTGTCATCCCAGACTCTCCGGCGCTGCAGGCGTGTGCCTCAGGCATAGCCGTCTCCGGGCGTGTGCCGTCCATGACCCTGTACCTTTATAAAGACGGCGTGAACAGGTACATGCTTTTTAAAGTATAACATTTTTCGGAAAAAGTTTCCACCTTATTATTCGCACCATTACGACACAATCCAACTAAATTTTACAAAAAAGCTTAAAACAGCCTCAGATACCAGTCTGCCGGAAACACTCTGGATATCCATGCAATCTGAGGAAGATACCTCTCTGCTTTAATAAACACCGGGCAAAACAGGCAGCTCCCCAGAATCAGGACCGGCAAAAGACCGTAGAGCATCCGGCTGTTTCCGATTATCAGCCCTAAAATCATAAGAAAAACAGTCAGCGCGATGAAATACACAAGCAGCCCGGCCAGCTCCCTTCCGGCCTCCCCGGCATTGCCGGTAAGCCACAGGCAGACGCCCCCCAAAAGCACGCTTCCCGCCGCCGCAATAAGAATCCCCTCCGCTTTCATCCTTCTCCCCATCCGCCCGGGCATGGCGGACCAGATGCCGTTCTTATCCAGCACATTTCCAAAGCCCAGAAGCCCTGTAAGAAAAATCATAACTGCAATTATGCCGCGCACGGTATTTAATGTTTCCGGCTTTCCGCCGCCCATACTGCCCTTCGTCTCATACAGAAAATGAAAGGTGCTGCCGTTTCCCATATACTTATCGTTAAGCTCACACAGCCTCCTTTTGGCGGATTCAAATTCCGCCGCCAATGGGGAGCCCGGTTCCCCAAAGCCGGCTCCTTCCCCGAAGCCGCTCTCCCGAAGATATCCCTCCAGCACATCTTCCGATAAAAGCGTAAACAGATGCGCAAACACAATTTCCCCGGATATTTTATGGACGGAGGAGCCCGGAGAGCGGTAAAGAACCGCCTGCCGCTTCAGCTTTCCGTCTGCCAGCTTCCCGTAAAAGCCTTCCGGCAAAAAATATCCGCATTCCAGGCTGCCGTTTTTTATCCGGCGAAGCATCTCCTCCTCATCCTCATAGGCCTTAAATTGGAAAATTCCCTTTTCCTCTGACAGGGCAAAGATGAGCTCCCGTCCTTTTTCATCGGAAGCGCATATCCCCACTTCAATGCCCTGGTATTCCTGCCCCGCAGAAGACTTCCCACCGAATCCGCCGGCAATTCCGATGAAAAAGGACGACAAAAGAGCAATGACAATCCACAGCCTGAATTTCATAAAGTACTGCTTCCAGAGAATTGCGCTTGTCTGTCCCCGCCGCGCCGTTTCCGCAAGCGACTCCGAAAGCCGTGTATTCTGCATACGCCTCTCATGCTTTTCTCCGGTTCCTTCGTTCTTCCCCGGCTGCAAATCGCCTGCGTCCGCCGGATATGCCTTGTCCCGCATCTGCGCCGCCTGCCATTTTCCCTCTCTTACAACTGCCGCAAATACCCCGGCCAGTAAGAAAATCAAAATCATCGCAAGAAGCTCCGCCGCCGCCCTTCCGCCAAAATTCCCCTGCAAAATCGCCGCCAGCATTTCCATCCAGCATTTATAGGGCAAAATACTTCCGGCTTTTTCCGCCCAGAGCGGCAGAAACGGCGCCGGAATAAAAATTCCTGCCGCCAGCATGAGCACAATCAATATTCCAAAACACAGGGAAATACCCCCCGCATGGTTTCCCGTAATTTGAAGCATAAGCCTTAAGAAAACGCCGACAGAAAATCAGAGAAGCCACATCCACAGCCATTTTACCCGAAACGCAAAAAAGCCGCCCGATAAAAGCGTATGCAGCAATAGTCCGATAACCGTTCCCAAAAAGGCGGACACACCCCCAAAGGCCGCCGCATCCGCAAGATATCTTTCTCCCGCGCCGATTCCCCGCGCGCGCAGCATTTTCTCCCTCTCTCCTGCCTGTATCCTCATACATTTCCCGAAGGAAATCCCCGCAAAGGAAAGAAAGGCAAGTAAAAGCGAAATTCCGTAGTATTCCGCCATACTCATACCGGGCGCCGCGCTCACCTCCACTTCCTTAAAAAAACCGCTCCGCCCCATGGCGTAGTCAAGGTATTTCCTGTTCAGGTAATCCTCCGCCTGCGGAATTTTCTCAGGATGCCCTTCCTCAATACAAAACGCATCCGCCGCATAGATTCCCGCCTGCGCCACGGTCAGAAGCCTGGCGCCGGCGTCGGCAAACTGCCTGAACACCTCTGTCTCCACCTTGCTGTATCCCCCTGCAAGCAGAATGGTCGCCGGCGTATTTTCCCCGGAATTGACACTGTCCACAATCCCCTCCGGCACAAGAACGGCCGCAGAAAGCCTTCCCCCGGAAAGCTCCTCTCCGGCTTCCTCCCCGGACAGCCGCACAAAGCTCACGGTATCCTTTATGCTGTCCATTGAGGCGACAAACCGAATGAGCAATTCCGTCAGGCTGTCGTCATCCTGAGTTACAATACCCACCCTGATTTCACTGACTGCCTTTTCTCCATACACCGCCTTTGACGCGCAGAAGCCGATTCCCAAAAGAAGCGCACCTGCCAGAACGGTTTCCGCCAAAATAACAGGAAGCATCATGATATATTTTTTAATTTCAACCCGAAATAGCATCCGCCTGCCGTACATAACTCCCCTGTCCTGTCTGTTTCCGCCATATAAACGGCAATATGCGCCCTGGCTCCATCCTGCAATCACCGCATATACTTGTTAACCACCTCATCTGTCGGCATCCCTGCCGGCACTAAAACAGCCTTTCCGTCCTTAATCGCCCACAGACTCCGGCAAAGGGCAAGCTCTCCCTCGTCATGGCTGCAAAGAAGTACGCTTCCGCCATTACCTGTGAAATCCCTGATATACCCTTTCAGTTCTTCCTTAAACACCAAATCAAGTGACGCAGAGGGCTCGTCCATCAGCAAAACCGAAGGGTTGTGAAGCAGGGCGCAGACAATATTCACCCGCTTACACATACCGCCGGATAAATTCTTAACCCTCTCCCGATAAAAAGACGTAATTTGAAACCGTCCGCACAGCTCGCCGAGACGCTTCTGATTTTCCTTATAATCTCCCACTCCCGCCCACAGCTTCAAATTGTCTGCTACAGAAAGCTCCGGCATAAGGATACTTTCCTGCGGGACAAAGCCCACACACTCCGCTGCCATGCCGGGTTTTTTTATCTCTTTTCCATCAATCAGAATGCACCCTCCATCCGGCCTTTCCGCTCCGGCCAGAATACGGAGCAGCGTGGATTTCCCGCAGCCGTTTGCTCCCGCAATACCCGTGCACTGTCCCGGCTCTGCCGTAAGGCTGATTCCCTCCAGAACCTTTTTTCTTCCGTAATGCTTTCTGATATCCCTGACTTCCAGCTTCATTCCCATTCTCCGTCCCGGTATTCTCCTGTTTTTAATCATTGCCAGGCAACATTAGCTTTACAGCCCGTTATCCGCCGAAAGAATACAGATTTCCGGCAATCTCGAAGAAAACCTTATACCAGTCTGCCTGCGTCATCCGCATGATATTTCGCCTTTCGCCCTCAGGCTTTGTGATTTCTCCCGCTTCATCTGAAAAGGTAATATCCCCGGCCAAAAGCTCCGTATCGTTCATTTCAAAGGTATCAATGCTCAAAGTAAGCTCAGACCCCGGCGCCGTCCTGTCAATCTCCCCCTCCAGCAGATAATCAAGGGTGTAAAGACCATAACCGGCACTTATCTTAAGCTCCAAATCCCCCTTTTCCGTGTCGTATTCCAGGCGGACCTCCATCTCTCCGCCGTCATAATCCATCTGATATCCGGCCTTATAAAGACTCCCCTCCAGGCTTCCCTCTCTGGAATACACATTGGTCTCATAGCCGTTCGTCATAACAAGTTTCATATTTTCAAGGGGGAAATTACCGCCGTAAATATTCCACTCCACACGGATTCCCTCCCAGAGCTCAGCCTGAAGGTACGCAAGATTCTTCCGGTAAACATAGAAGGTAATCACAGCATCCTCCTGCTTTTCCCCGATTCTGTCAGCCAAATCGGATAGCAGCTCGCCCGGGTCGTAGTCCTTACGAAACTCTTCCTGACTGACGTATCCAAAGCCGGACGCAAGCAGACTGTCCACATAAAGCTGAAAAACCTCGTTACTCTCGTAAGTTTCGCTGACAACGTCAACCAGCCTTATAAGCTGCTCGTCGGAAATCGTCAGCGTATAGCCCTTACAGCTTCTTCCTTCTCCGTCCACCTTAAGATTCTTGCTGCCCGCCTTCTCCACCTTCATCTCGTCGTACACTTCCGAAAAAGCCCCGGTCAGCTTTCCCACGGCCTGCCCCAGCTCCTCATATACTTCGTCACTTTTCCGGCTTTCTTCATTATAAGACCGCAATATCCCGGCTACCTCATCGTCCAGACCGTATTCCTCTATAAACCATTCCATATCCTCGTCCAGATTTTCCCTGTCCACATAAAAAACCGTTTCCGTCAGCGCCGGCGCTCCAATCAGGATTTCCTCTTTGTCCGCATACAAATCCGCCTGAAAAAGCGAGCTTCCATAATAGCCCACATCAATCGACGCGCCGCTGATATCTTCATTTCTGGAAATATCCATGGCAAGCTCCACGCCATCGCCCAAAGAAAAATCAGCCTCCATGGAAAGCTTTTCCCCTGCAAACATATCCCTGTACTCATCAAACGCCCACACTTCCCCCATAGCCTCGGCGCTCTGATTGAAAACATTTGCTGCCGCGTTAATGAGAAGCTTCTTTTTACTTCCAAAAAGCCCGGCTGCAGCCGCTATCCCCAGCAAAGCCAGAAGCAGTACCGCTACGATGGCCACAGGAATTATAATTTTAAGCTGTCCTTTATTCGGTGAACCTGTTTCCTGTGTTGCCTCCGGGCTGCTTACCGGCATTTCTTCCAATACATTGTCGTTGTTTCTTTCTTCCATTCCCTTCTCCTCCTTCTTTATTTCTGCAGGCAGCGAGCCGGGCAGACATGTATGCAGGCACATCTGGCGGCTCCCGCAGGCAATGGGGCAGGCATTCATTTGGCGGATGCCTCCCCGGCAAGGGGTAAAAAACGGCTGCCGTTTACCGGCAGCCGCTTACAATTTCATGTAGATACTTTTTGTGAAGGAAAGTCGCTTCCCGCTCAAATATTAATCACATGTATAAGGCATAAGTGCAACGTGACGCGCTCTCTTGATTGCAACTGTAAGAGCCCTCTGATGCTTTGCACAGTTTCCTGTGATTCTTCTGGGGAGGATTTTGCCTCTCTCAGACACATATCTCTTTAATTTATTTACATCCTTGTAATCAATCACATTGTCTTTGCCGCAGAATACACAAACTTTTTTTCTTCTGCGCATTCCGCCTTTTTTTCTCATGGGAGAATCAGACCTGTCTTTACTATATGCCATCGTTATTGCCTCCTGTCTTTCATTCTTCAAAACCTTAGTTAAACGGCAGCTCCTCGTCAATTCCATCAGGAATATTCATGAAGCCGTCGCCCGCTCCCGAGGGCTCAGGAGTTCTGCTGCTGCCGCCATAACCGCCGTTATAACCGCCGTCCGCGCCGGCGCTATTGCTGTTCTTGCTCTCGGCAAATTCCTGGTCCTCAACAACTACATCCGTAGTGTATACCTTAACGCCATCCCTGTTGGTATAGCTTCCTGTCTGGATACGGCCCGTAACTAAAACCTTGAGCCCTTTTCTGAAATACTTTTCAGCAAACTCCCCGGCTCTCCCGAAAGCCACGCAGCCGATAAAGTCTGCGCTGTTTTCATCGTTGTTACGGTTAAATCTCCTGTCCACGGCAAGTGTATATCTGGCAATCGCCATTGAATTGTCCCCCTGTGAGTATCTCACCTCGGGGTCTCTCGTTAAACGCCCCATCAGTATTACTTTATTCATACTTCCTCAACTTTCCAGCGTATAACGCAGATGCGTCTTACGCTTTTTCCTGTTTAACGCATAAAAATCTGATAACATTGTCCATAATGCGGATACGGCTCTCGATTTCGGCCGGAGCTGTGCTCTCAGCATCAAACTGGATGAAGTAGTAAAAGCCTTCTTTCATCTTCTGAACTTCATAAGCCAGTCTCTTTTTGCCCCAGTCGTCAACGTTTGTAATTGTGCCGCCGAATCTTTCGATTAAAGCCTTGCAGCTGTCAACAACCGCCGCTCTTTCTTCATCTTCGAGTTTCGCATTTACAACAACGGCTAATTCATATTTGTTCATGCTTAAGTTACCTCCTTTTGGTCTCTGGCCCCCTTGCGGGAGCAAGGAATTGGGATTTCTGCTGTTTCAGAAATCTTTTTAACATATCACGGAGTAATATCATACCACTAATTTCCGGTTTTTGCAAGCGGTTGTCCGAATTTTTCACAGAAATCAATTTTCAGATTCCGGTGAGAATTTTTAATTTTTCGTTTCCGTTTTTTTTAATCTTTCGGATTCTTTTCTCTACCTGGCTCCGCGGACTCATAATCTGATGCCCGCAGCCTGCGCATTTCAACCGAAAATCAGCCCCCACGCGCAGAACCTCCCACTCAAAGCTCCCGCAGGGGTGGGGTTTTTTCAGCGTCAGCCTGTCTCCTACACAAATATCCATAAAATCCGCTCCTTTTTCTGCGCCTCCGTTCCTCTCCTTTTCACAGATAAAACAGGCGCATGGCTCTTTGGCGTCCCGCGGCTATAACGCCGCAAAAATCTCCCCGATGCTGCCCTGCACCACCAGGTCCGCCTCATTGTCCCTGCCCGTAGGTGTCTTGTTCACCAGCACCAGCTTATTTCCCCTGTAATAATCAATCAGTCCCGCAGCCGGGTATACCACCAGCGACGTTCCTCCGATAATCAGAACGTCCGCATTTCTGATATAGCCAATGGCGTCCCGCAACGTCTTATCGTCAAGCCCTTCCTCATATAAAACCACGTCCGGCTTGATGGGGCCACCGCAGTCACCGCATTTCGGCACGCCCTCCGAATGGAGCATATACTCCGCGTCAAAAAACTTCCCGCATTCCTCACAGTAATTCCGCAGCACGCTTCCGTGTAGCTCCAGAACCACCTTGCTTCCCGCCGCCTGATGAAGCCCGTCAATGTTCTGGGTAATTACCGCTTTGAGCTTTCCCTCCTTTTCCCACTGGGCCAGCTTCAAATGCGCGGCATTGGGCTTTGCATCCAGACAGAGCATTTTGTTCCTGTAAAAACGGAAAAACTCCTCCGACTTTTGCCTGTAAAAAGTGTGGCTCAAAATCGTTTCCGGGGGATAGTCATAGGTTTGATGATATAATCCGTCCACGCTTCTGAAATCCGGGATGCCACTCTCCGTGGAAACCCCGGCTCCTCCGAAAAATACGATGTTGCTGCTGCCGTTTACAATTTCTTTTAGTTTTTCAATTTGTTCCATACCATTCCTCCTTCACTTCCGGCCTGCCAATTTACGGCCGTTTACTGTCCTATCAGTACGTTTTTTCCTTCAAACGCAAAACCATAGGCTTTTATTTTCTCTTCCGGGATTCCTTTTTTTCTTAAATCCTCTTTATATTTCTTATCCTCTATCTGTTTAAGAGCCGCTTTCCCTGTTGGAAGTGATAATGTATCGGCTTTCCAGCCCTACCATTAATCCCAATACAAAGCCATGGTAGAAGCGCTCCGGCTCCGCCTTTCCCGACGCACGCCTTCCGGTATCAAAATAGCTGAATATCTCACTTGAAATACGATTCATATATTCATTCATGGCATCCACGTCATCCAGAAGCAATGCTTCCACAAAATCATTGTAATCTGAAACGTCACTACTTCTAAATTATTTAAATCCGAAAAAACCGATTCTTTGCTGATTCTGGTTATCCCTGTCATAATCGCCCGGTCCAGCCATGGGTTTGTTTTAAATGTGGAGTTGAATATCCCCCTGATAAAGGCGGTCATTTCCTCCCAGTATCCGCTTACATAAGCCTCCTTTCCGTATCTCTCCAATACCCCGCAGGTCTGAAGCAATGGACAGACTTTCCTGCCCTCACATATTCCCCACAAGAAAATCCTTCATCACGCCCAGAAATTCCCGCACCATATTGTTGATTTGCAAAAACGGCTCCCCCTTCGCCGCAATTCCGCACACATTCCGATATCCTGCCTTTTCCGCAATTTTAACCGCCCGGAAAACATGGAAATTGTTAGACACCACGCCTACGGAATCCGCTTCCTTATCAAGGAACTCCGCCGAAAAGGTCAGGTTCTGGAAAGTGTTCTTCGACTTATCCTCCATGAAAATCCTCTCCTTTTCAATCCCCTGAGTCGTCAGATAATCGTACATTCCCTGAGCCTCCGATATATGCTCGTCGCGCCCCTGACCGCCGGAAACAATCACCTTTGTGTCCTTATTTTCCGCAAGATACTCGCAGGCCTTATCCAGACGGTATCGAAGAGCCTTGGACGGCCCGCTCGCTTTCATCTGGGCGCCAAGCACCACCAGATAATCGAGCCTCGGCTGCCCTTTCTGCGAAAAACCGCTGATGATAAAGCCCTCCACAATCACAAACAAAAGTCCCGAAATGCACACCGCCACAACAAATATTCTGCGGAACCAAAGCGGCAGACATCTCTGCCAGATTCCTTTCCTTAACAGAATTGACAAAATAATTGAACCGGCGCCGAAAAAAAGCCAGATAAAATAAAAATTGGTTCCATGGCCCACAAAAAAAGCGACACACAGGAAATATGCAATTGATAAAATTCCAAGTATTAACAGTATATGACTCAAAAACAATGTCTTTTCCCTCCACACAGGAAACTGTCCTCTTCCCGATTTTTTTCACTGCATAACAAAATCTGTCCGATTCGGCCTACAGCATGTCCTGATTATAAACCGCTCTTTCTCCGCCGATAAACTTTCCTCTGGTTCTGGCGCACACCAGATGCGCCCTGCCGATTTTCCCGATGCTTATGCGTACAGGAACCGCTACCTCCTGAAGGTGCATGCCAATCAGTGTGTCCCCGATATCCATACCGGCCTGGGCCCTGATATGCTCCACCGCAACAGGCCAGGCAAATCTCTCATAAGCCGCTGTTGCAAAGGAGCCGCCTGCTTTCGGCCTGGGAACCACATTGACAGCCGGAATCCGCTCCCTTGCCGCAAGTTCCCTTTCAATAATAATCGCTCTGTTTAAATGCTCGCAGCACTGCGCGGCCAGATAGATTCCTTTTTCCAGCGCCGCTTTGTAAATGCCCTCGAACACAGCCTCAGCTGTCTTTAAACTGGACGCGGTTCCGATTCTCTCACCCGCCACCTCGCTGGACGAACACCCGACCACAAGGATATCTCCCCTGGACAGACGGGCTTTTTCCAAAAGTTCTTCGGCAGCCTGTCCTGCCTGTCTTTTTATTTCCTTTAAAAATTCTTCCATATCTCCTCATTTCCGCTGCGCTGTCCGCAGTGACAACCGTTTTATTTATCTTAGCATATTGCAGCCGATTCACACAATATCCTTTTCGCCTCCGCCACAACCTCCCTGTCCGTTCTGAAAATACTGTACTCGCTCATTGCCGGAAGTCCCATGGGAACCCCTTCCCTGCGGTAGCGCATACCGCTGTCCACAGTCTTTTTGGCCGACATATGATAACATGTGATATTTGTCTGCTTAAGGAACCGGCCAATCACCTCCGGCGTTACGCCCGCTCCCGCCATCAGCTTCGGCCCGCCCTTTTCCTTCCCCAGACGCTCCAACTTCTTTAGCAGCTCTATCCCTTTCAGGCAGTTTTCCTCCTGCCCGGAAGTCAAAATCGTATCAATCCCCAGCTCCTTAGCCTGCCCGTATGCTTCTTCGGGATTCGCGCACACGTCAAAAGCCCGGTGCAGCGTTACTTTCATCCCACCGGCCGCTTCCATCAGCGCTCTCATCTGCGGCATGTGAAGGCTGCCGTCTTCTGTGAGACACCCGATTACGATACCCTCCGCGCCTGCTTTTCCGAACAGCTCCGCTTCCCTTTTCAGGATTTCAAACTCATGCTCCGTATAGAGAAAATCTCCGAACCGGGGACGCAGAAGCACCCGAACCGGAATGCCGGTATAACGCTTTATCTGTTCAAACAGGGCTATGGTCGGTGTGATTCCTCCGATTACAAGCCCCGCGCACAGCTCCAGACGGTCCGCCCCGCCCTCCGCCGCCGCAAGAGCGGATTCCACACTGTCCACACAACATTCCAGAATATAGCCGTCCATATCTTTTCTCCTTTTTTCTGTCATTTATCTGTTTTTACTGTTTCTATTTTAATACAGTCTGCCCCTTCGCCGCAACAATTCAGCCGGAAATTTATGTTCACTGCCTTTCTATACGAACCAATGGCAGGCCTCTCTATATTAAATTCTGATTATATTTTGACAATCCTGCTTCAGGCGTGTTATTCTGAGTAACAGAAAGCCTGTTCAAAGATAACCTGTTACTATTCAAAAGAAAGGGGATAATCGATATGCTCCAAATCGCCATATGCGATGATGAAAGCTATTACAGAGAAAAATTACAAAGGCTTATCAGCAATTACCTGGACAGACGCCAATTGTCCGCCTCCATCCGTTTTTTTGTTTCCGGGGAAGATTTTTTATCCCAAAGTGAAAACAGCGTAAAATATGACATTGTATTTATGGATATCTGTATGAATGAGCTGAGCGGCATTGAAACCGCCATGCGGATGCGTTCCTTTCATTCAGACACCTGTCTTGTGTTTGTGACGGCCTTTATTGATTACGCTCTGGAGGGATATAAGGCAAACGCTATCCGTTATATTATGAAGGACTCCCTCGATATCTCGGTGGAGGAATGTATGGACGCTATTCTGCAGAAAATGCACAAAGCGCAGGTGGCATTTTCCTTTACAGAGGGCGAACGGATCTCTCTCTTCTATATGCTTATTGCACTGCTTGACTTTATTTATCAGAAGG
>CAMSTM010000062.1 GCA_947063675.1 uncultured Lachnospiraceae bacterium
ACCACTCAGAGAGGTTTCCAGGCAAACAGCCGTATTATTACAGTTTCAGATACGCTTCTTGAGGAGCTTACGAATCTGAAGCGATAAGGTAAGTAAGAAATAGTAATTTATGGGTTAAAGGGAACTGGTTGCATTGCGGTTCCCTTTAATTTGCGCTAAAATACATGTTTTGCAGCATACATTTGATAGGGTGGAAATATCTTTTAGTTGTATTAAGGGAAATTTATGTGGAAAAAGGGGGAAAGAAGTGATATGATAGAAGTCACGAGGATAAACGGCAGTAAGGTGCTGATAAATCCCGATTTGATTGAAATCGTGGAGGAAACGCCGGATACGGTGGTTGCTTTCACAACAGGAAGAAAATTAATTATAAAAGAAGGTAGACAAGAGATAAAAAATCTTGTAAAATCATACAGAAAGGAAATTTTTGCGGGTTAACGCAGAAGAGGTGAAAAGTTGTGGATTTAGCGTCAATTCTTGGATTAGTGCTTTGTTTCGGTATGCTGGGTTATGGTTGCATCAATGCGGCGGGAATTGCTAATATAGGACGTTATGGAGATTTCCCATCTGCGATTATTACATTCGGTGGGGCGTTTTTTGCTGTTCTGGCATCCAAATCCCTGTCTGATTACATAGCCGGACTTAAGAGTTTTACTCTTATCTTTAAAGCTCCTTCTTCCAATGTTAAAGAAATGATACAGAAGATTATCGACCTTTCCAATATTGCCAGAAAGGAAGGTCTTCTTTCTCTGGAAGAAGCGGCAGGCGATTTGGAAGACGAGTTCATGAAGAAGGGAATTCTTCTTATCGTAGACGGTACGGACCCCGAATTGGTGCGCGGCATTATGGAAACAGAGCTGGTAAGCACGGAATCCAGACATAAGGATAAAATTTCTTTTTGGGAGGATTTGGGCTCCATGGGACCTGCGTGGGGTATGATTGGTACTCTGGTAGGTCTTGTTAACATGCTTTACGAGATGGATGACCCTTCAACTCTGGGACCTTCCATGGCGGTTGCGCTGATTACCACATTGTACGGTTCGCTTCTGGCAAACTGGATTTGTACGCCGGTGGCAACAAAGCTGAAAGCAAACAACGCCACCGAAATTATGGTCAAGGAAATCATGATAGAAGGGCTTCTTTCCATACAGGCGGGCGAGAACCCCAGAGTTATTGAAGAAAAGCTGAAGTCATTCCTGGCGCCCAGCGACAGGACAATAGGCGAAGGCGGAGGTGAAGACGATGGCTAAAAAAAAGCAGGAAGAGCCTCCTAAGGGTTCGCCGGCCTGGATGGCCACTTTCTCGGACCTTATGAATCTGCTTCTTTGCTTCTTCGTTATGCTGTTTGCCATGTCCACTATCGATGCACAGAAGTTTGAACAGGTGGCGGCATCCTTTAACCAGACTTTCAGTATTTTTGATGCGGGAGCCACGGCGATAGGGGACGGCGTTCTGGTAGGAATGGGCGTCAGCCAGTTAAACGAGCTGGACGACTACATCAACAGCACGGGCAAGAATCCCGAAGGCGAGCTTATGCCGGAAAATCTTGAGGCGGCGGCGGAAATGATGGATGAAGCCAAGCTGGAAAAGTCGGAAGAGATGGCGGAAAAGATTGAAGAAGTCCTGGAAGAAAAGAATCTTGAGGATGAGATAGATATAGAATTTACCGCTCAGTATGTGCAGCTTACCCTGAACGGAGCGCTCCTTTTTGATTCGGGCAGCGTGGAAATAAAGGAAGAAGCCATGCCGCTGATGAATCAGCTGGGGATTATCCTCCAGAGATTCAGTCAGGGAACTATCGAAATTGAAGGACATACGGATAACGTGCCCATGTCGGGCTCCAAGTACTCCAACAACGATGAGCTTTCAAGCGGGCGTGCCCTTTCAGTTTTTTACTATCTGGAAAATAACACCACGCTGGATTCGGGACTGATCAAGCATTCCGGCAGAGGAGAGTATCAGCCCATTGCGGATAATTCCACTCCGGAGGGAAGAGCCAAAAACAGAAGAGTCGAGATTAAGATTTATAATGCGCTTAGCGCTTATTAACAAAGAGAGGTAGTATCTGCTATGAAAAAGAATTTGATTTCCATATTGATATTGGCATTGCTTATCGTAAATATTGTACTTACCGCAATCATGATGTTCAGTGTGACCAGCACGAACAGCAAGACCGCGGCTCTTGTGACGGATATTGCGTCGGCAATCAGCCTGGACATAGAAGGGATGCGCAGCGGGGCATCCGCTGTTCCCCTTGAGAATACCGTAACATACACGATAGCCGATATGACAATTCTTCTTAAGGATGATACAAATACTGAGGAAGGAACGGAAAAGAAAGACCATTACGCGCAGCTTACAGTGGTTTTATCCATGGATAACAGGCATGAAGATTTTGCTGCTAATGGAAGCGGAGATTTGTCCGGCAGAGAGGATTTGATTAAAGGACGAATCAGCGATGTGGTAGGCAAATATACATTGAATGAAGCTAAACAGAATACACAGGCAATAACGGCTGATATTTTAAACAGTATCCAGGGATTGTTTGATTCGGATTTTATCTTTGAAGTAACGCTTGTCAGTCCGCTGTATATGTAGATGTCATGCTTACAGGGATATTAAGCGAAAGCACGGCAGAAACGATAGGAGGTGAAATCCTGTGAGCGATGTGCTCTCTCAAAGTGAAATAGATAATTTGCTTGCGTCTTTAAACAGCGGCGAATTAGATATGGATCAGATACAGGAGAATGACGAAAAACAGATAAAGGATTACGACTTCAAGCGGCCCACAAAGTTTTCCAAGGAGCATTTACGAACACTTGAGATTATATATGAACATTACGGGAGGCTGGTATCCAACGAACTGCAGGTTTATCTCCGCAAGACGGTACAGGTGACGGTGGCCAGCTCTGAAACTACTACTTTTTCGGAGTTTACTAATGCGCTGTCCAATCCTGTTATTCTGGGGATTATAAATTTTCATCCTCTGGTTGGAAATATTATAATGGAAATATCCCCGAATATCGGTTTTGCCATGATTGACAGAATGCTTGGAGGCGCCGGGCAGCCTTTAGAGAAAACAAGAGAATTCTCGGAAATTGAGATGACAATTCTTCAGAAGCTGATGGTGGTATGTATGCAGCTCATGAGTGAACCATGGAAGAATGTCTGCGAAATCAATCCCATGATGGAGAGAATCGAAACCAATGCTCAGTTTGCACAGATTATTGCGCCAAGCGATATGATAGCTATTGTATCGCTGAATCTGAAGATTGGGGATACTGAAGGACTCATGAATGTCTGTCTTCCGTTCTTTACGCTGGAAGACGTGATGGATATGTTAAATACCAAGTACTGGTATTCGACTCTTCAGAAGGATGATAAGACTGATTATGAAGACCAGATAGAGTCGTTAATTAAGAGAGTGGATGTACCTGTCAAGGCTGTTCTTGGCAGAAGTCAGGTTTCCGTAAACGATTTCCTGAACATTGCAGTAGGAGATATTATACGGCTTGACACCAGAGTGGATTCCGATATGAATATTTATGTGGGGAATATCAGGAAGTTCACCGCGTTACCCGGTTCCAGTAAAGATAAATACGCGGTTCGGGTAACATCAGTACTCAGAGAGGAGGAGGAGTAAAGCATGGATGAGATGCTTTCGCAGGATGAAATAAACGCATTACTTGCCGGTGTGGGGTCTGATGATGCGGGAACTGACCAGACAGTTGACGCGGGAAGCAATAATGTATTGGTTGAAGACCGTCTATCAGCTGATACCAAGGATGCAATCGGTGAGATTGCCAATATCAGTATGGGTTCTTCTGCAACTACACTGTATTCGCTGGTTAACATGAAGGTTGACATCACGACGCCTGTGGTTACGATGGCAAACTGGAATACGGTTGTGGCTGATTATGAACGTCCCTGTGTTTTTATTCAGATACATTATACGGCCGGGCTTGACGGTTCCAATATCATGATTCTGAAGGAACATGACGTTAAGGTTATTACGGATTTAATGATGGGAGGGGACGGCAGCAATACCGACGGAGAAATCGGAGAGCTGCATTTAAGCGCGATATCAGAGGCCATGAATCAGATGATGGGGGCGGCAGCCACTTCATTGTCAACGATGATGGGAAAGATGATAGATATCAGTCCTCCGGAAGCCAGTGTACTGGATTTAAATGATTTTAAGAGCGGAGGGGACATTGCGCCTTTCCTTGAAGGCAGCTTCGTAAAAATTGCATTCAGGATGCAGATTGGGGATTTGGTTGACAGCTCCATTATGCAGCTTTATCCTGTTGAGTTTGCGGAAAGCCTGTACGAGAGATTTATTGCCAAGCAGATGGAAGATGTTGCGGCATCAGCGCCAAAGCCGGCTCCAGCGCCCGAACCTGCGCCTTATATACAGCCGCAGGCAAATATGGGCGCCGGCCAGATGAACATGGGCGCGGCCATGAATGGGATGCCTAACGGGATGCAAATGAACGGTATGCCAATGCAGGGGATGGGAATGAACGGCATGCCGATGCAGGGGATGCCAATGCAGGGTATGTCTGGAAATGGAATGGGGATGCCCATGAATGGAATGGGAATGCCGATGCAGGGAATGCCAATGATGAATATACAGCCTGCACAATTCCAAAGCTTTAATAATGATATGGGAGCGGTACCGGGACAGGAGAATATCGGGTTAATCAGAGATGTTCCTCTTGATGTTACCGTAGAACTTGGAAGAACCAGGAAATCCATATCGGATATATTGGACTTCGCACCGGGAACAATTATAGAACTTGACAAGATAGCCGGTGAACCTATAGATGTGCTTGTAAATGGTAAATTCGTTGCCAGAGGCGAGGTCGTGGTAATCGAAGAAAGTTTTGGAGTACGTGTAACAGAAATAGTAAAGTAAAAAGGTAGGAGAGTAAAAATGGCAAAAAATATTTTGGTGGTTGACGATGCTGCTTTCATGCGTATGATGATTAAGGACATTCTCACAAAAAACGGGTATAATGTAGTGGGAGAAGCGGAAAACGGCTTGAAGGCTTTTGAAAAATATAACGAATTAAAGCCTGATTTGGTTCTGATGGATATTACCATGCCGGAACTGGACGGAATCGGCGCACTTAAGAAAATTAAAGCGGCGGATCCCGGAGCAATGGTTGTCATGTGTTCGGCTATGGGTCAGCAGGCCATGGTTATCGACGCAATTCAGAGCGGAGCAAAGGATTTTATCGTAAAACCTTTTCAGGCTGACCGTGTGCTTGAAGCAGTAAAGAAGGTAATCGGTTAGTATGCTTTTAGCAGTTATGACAAAGGCGGACAGCTATCTTCAGTTTATGACGGTGCTGGTGCTCTTTGTATTTGTGCTGGCGATTACTTACCTGGTTACCAGATGGATAGCAAAATACCAGAAGAATAATGTAGGATTCAGAAATCTTGAGATTATTGAGACTTGCAGGATTGCTTCAAACAAATATATTCAAATAGTGAGGGCGGGAAGCAAATATCTTGTGATTGCCGTCGGAAAAGACGAAGTGCATATGCTTTCGGAAGTATCCGGCGAAGAACTCAGTTTTCAGGAAAATCAGGGCCAGACGATGGAGTTTGCTGCTATTCTTGAAAAAGTAAGGAAACTGAAGGAAAAAGATAAGGAATAATACAACAATTATGAGACAGAGCTTTTCCGTAAAAAAGATAATAAAGATAATATGCCTGCTTGTTATGGTGGGCATATTGTGTGTTATTCCCCGGACAGATGTGAAGGCGGCTTCTCTGGATTCCACTCTGGCAGGCGAGACCGAGGAGCGGACCAATATAACGGAGCCGGGTTCTTCCGATTCCAGGGATGACTTATCTGAACTTAATATTGCGAATAGTTTGACAATATCTTTAAATAATGGTAACGGGCAGATGAATGGGACGCTGCGGATTCTGATTACGCTGACGATGATAGGTTTGGCACCCATCTTACTTATCATGCTCACGTCTTTTGTCAGAATTATCATTGTTCTTCATTTTACAAGGGCGGCTTTAAATACCCAAACGGCACCTCCCAATCAGGTGTTGATTGGGTTAGCTTTGTTTTTAACCTATTTCATCATGCAGCCCACGCTGACGCAGGTCTATGAAGAAGCGGTTGTTCCCTTTGAGGCAGGGGAAATCACTCAGGATGAATTTTTCAAGGCAGGAATAGAACCTTTGAGGGAGTTCATGTATAAACAGGCCCAGACAAAGGATGTAAAGCTTTTTCTGGAGATTTCCGGTGACGAATGGGACGGGACGCTTGATGGGATTCCTCTTGCGGTATTGATACCAAGCTTCATTATCGGCGAGCTGCGGCGGGCGTTTATTATCGGGTTTATTATATATATTCCGTTTATTGTAATTGATATGGTGGTGGCGTCCACGCTTATGAGTATGGGTATGATGATGCTTCCGCCTACAACGATTTCCATGCCGTTTAAGATTCTTCTGTTTGTGCTTGCAGACGGCTGGAATCTGATTATTATGGAGCTTGTGAGGACATTCTATGTTGTTCCATGAGTGACGTCAGACTAAAGTTTTTCAGTCTGTGATGGCAGTTGCTATGGAATTGGCGCATAAAGCCTGGAGGGAGAAAAGAATATGACAGCTGATGAGGTTACGGCTATTGCCAGTTCGGCATTATTTTTGATTATCAAGGTCGCCGCGCCGCTTCTTCTGGTATCGCTCGCGGTAGGTCTGATTGTCAGCATTTTTCAGACAGTTACGTCCATTCAGGAGCAGACGCTTACGTTTGTTCCGAAAATCGTCGCGATATTTCTGACGCTTATATTGCTTGGAAACTGGATATTAACCGAATTGTCCGGTTATATAGTAATGCTCTGGTCGGATTTTGACCGTTATATCAGGTAAGGCTTATGCTTGAGTATGGTTTTACCTATGGAGACCTGGAATACTTCCTGCTGATATTCATCAGAGTTGCCAGCTTTGTGTTTATAGCCCCTTTTTTCAGCATGAGCAATACTCCGAAAAATGTAAGAGTCGCTTTGAGCTTTTTTGTGGCCTTTTTGCTTTATCAGTCCATGCCGCGTCAGGAAGTGGTCTATGACTCTCTGATTGGATATACGATTGTGATTTTGAAGGAAGTGATAACCGGTCTTTTAATCGGGTTTGCCGCCAATCTGTGCAGTACGATTGTGGCCTTTGCAGGTCAGATTGCCAGTATGGAGATGGGGCTTTCCATGGCAAGCATGATGGACCCTACAACAAGGGAAAATACCACTGTTACAGGTGTTTACTATAATTATATTATATTGCTTTTACTCATGAGTTCAGGAATGCACCGGTATTTTTTAAAGGCTTTGGCGGAAACCTATATTCTGATACCTGTAAACGGAGCGGTTTTAAATCATGAAAAGCTCTTAAACGCCATGATTGAATTTCTGTCCGATTATATTATCATCGGATTTCGGATTTGCCTGCCGATTTTTGCCGTTATGGTTATTTTGAATGCGGTGCTTGGCGTTCTCGCGAAGGTATCTCCGCAGCTGAACATGTTTGCGGTCGGTATGCAGATGAAGGTGCTGGTGGGGCTTGCAATTTTGCTTGTAACCGCTTCCATGCTGCCGGATGCAGCCAATTTTATTTATGACCAGATGAGGCGTATGGTTGCCACCTTTGTGGAAACCATGATGTAACGCGTCAAAGGAATCTCTGCCAAAAGAAGACCGGAAGTGTGCCGGCGGGCGTTTTGCTGATAAAAGGAGGCAATGGATGGAGCAGAACAGACTGGTACTGGCGTACAATCTGCAGTTCTTTGCCAAGGATGGACCGGGCGGTGAGAAAACAGAGGAACCAACGTCCAAAAAGCTGTCAGATGCCAGAAAAGAAGGACAGGTGGCCAAGAGTAAGGAAATTGGCAACGCATTTGTAATGCTTGCGCTTTTTCTTATGATGAAGGTATATCTGGGTGTGATCGGGAACAGATTTATCGGCTGTTTCCACAGTGTATACGGCAATTTTGCCGATGTGATAAAAATGTATGATGGAGAAATCCCCTTTGCCTCCATTCAGGTTCTGGTTCGGGGAATGATGCTGCAGATAGGAATTATTGTCCTTCCGGTGTTTGCCGCGGGAGTTTTCATAGTGTTTGTCTGTGATGTGGTGCAGGTGAAGTGGAAACCTACCACGAAGCCCTTAAAACCAAAGTTCAGCAAGCTCAATCCTGTCAGCGGTTTTAAAAAGTTTTTATCTCTGAACTCGCTGGTGGAACTGGTGAAATCTGTTCTGAAGCTGGCGGTAGTGGGATATGTGGTTTATAAATATATTGTAGATGAAATCAGCCAGATTTTTATTCTGTATAATATATCCCTGAATCAGGCCATCGGGCTGATTGGGAAAATTGTCACTGATTTGGGCATCAGGATTGCCCTGGTGTATATGCTGATTGCCTTTCTGGATTACGTGTACCAGAAGCGTAAGTTCAAGAAAGACATGAAGATGACCAAGCAGGAAGTAAAGGATGAGTATAAAAACCAGGAAGGAGACCCTCAGATTAAAGGGAAACAGAAGCAGAAAATGAGGGAGGCTTCCATGCGGCGTATGATGCAGCAGCTGCCTGAGGCGGATGTGGTAATTACCAACCCGACGCACTATGCGGTAGCGATTAAATATGACGCCGAAAAGTATGACGCGCCTTATGTGATTGCAAAGGGTGAAGATTACCTCGCGCAGCGGATTAAGGACGTGGCAAAAGAAAATGACATTGAAATTGTAGAAAACAAGCCTCTTGCCCGTATGCTTTATGCAAATGTCGAGGTAGGGGGGCTTATTCCGCCGGAATTATATCAGTCGGTGGCGGAGGTTTTAGCCTTTGTATATCATTTAAAGGGGAAGGTATAAAGGAGGAAAGGAGACGGCATGAAAAAAGCGGATGTTGCTGTATCGGCATATGTACTTTCAGCGTTTATAATGATGATTGTGCCGATTCCCAGCGGCCTTTTGGATGTATTGCTCGCCTGCAATATGGCGGTTGCGTTTACCATACTTTTTGGAACCATGTTTTCCAAGGAAGTACTGGATATGTCATTCTATCCCACCATGCTGCTGTTTACCACGTTATTTCGGATTTCCCTTAATATTTCCTCTACCAGACTTATCCTTGTAACCGGCCAGCCCGGACGCGTGGTTGAAACCTTCGGAAGCTACGTGGGCAGCGGAAATCTGGTAGTAGGCTCTATTGTGTTTATTATTCTGATTCTTGTACAGTTTATGGTTATCAATAAAGGTTCCGAGCGTGTGGCTGAGGTAACGGCGAGATTTACGCTGGACGCCATGCCCGGTAAGCAGATGGCCATTGACGCGGACTTAAATACAGGCGCAATTACCGACGAGGAAGCAAAAGAGCGCCGGGAAAAAATCCAGAACGAGGCGAACTTTTTCGGTTCCATGGACGGTGCCGTTAAATACGTAAAGGGAGACGCAACGGCAGGACTTCTTATTACATTTGTCAATATCATCGGCGGTATCATTACAGGTATGGTATGGCAGAATATGGATATTATGACCGCCCTCAACCGGTATGTTATTTTGACTATCGGCGACGGTCTGGTGAGCCAGATACCCTCCCTCCTGATATCCCTCTCCACCGGTATTCTGGTGACCAAGGGGTCAAAGGATGCGGATTTCGGAACGGTTCTGGTGAGCCAGCTTTTCGGTATTCCCAAGGTATGCTATCTTGTGGGGGCTGTTCTGGCAGGGCTTGGCATTGTGACGCCGCTGCCGAACCTGGTTTTCCTGTCTTTGGGGCTTGCTTTTATCGTGGTAGGCAGAATTATGGCAGGAAATCTCGAAACGGCTCAGATTGAAGGAGATATCAATGCGGAGGAGGCTGCCGCAGAGGAAATCAGGCAGCCTGAGAATGTAAACAGCCTTTTGCAGGTAGACCCTATCGAGCTGGAATTTGGTTACGGAATCATTCCTCTGGCTGATGTGAACCAGGGCGGGGATTTGCTTGACCGTGTGGTTATGATTAGAAGGCAGATTGCGTTGGAGCTTGGAACGGTGGTGCCCATTATCCGTCTCCGCGACAATATCCAGCTCAATCCCAATCAGTATATTATTAAAATCAAGGGAATTCAGGTCAGCGAGGGAGAAATCCTTTTTGACCACTATATGGCTATGAATCCCGGTTACGTGGAGGAGGAAATCACGGGTATTCCCACTTTTGAGCCTTCCTTCCATCTGCCTGCCATCTGGATAACGGAAGGACAGAGGGAGAGAGCCGAGAGTATGGGCTATACGGTGGTTGACCCGCCTTCCATTATTGCGACCCATCTGACGGAAATTATCAGGCAGTATATTTCCGAACTCCTTACAAGGCAGGATGTGCAGAACCTTGTCAACAACTTAAAGGAGAGCAATCCTTCGCTTGTGGATGAGCTTGTACCCAAGCTGCTTGGCCTTGGCGAAATACAGAAAGTACTGCAGAATCTCTTAAAAGAGGGTATTTCCATCAGAGACCTTCTTACGATTTTTGAAACCCTTGCGGATTACGCGTCAACCACGAGGGATACGGATATCCTGACGGAATATGTACGGCAGAGTTTAAAACGGGCGATTTCAAACCGTTTTTTCCCGTCCAACGAGACTTCCAGCGTTGTGACCCTGGATCCGAAGCTGGAACAGGAGATTATGGGAAGCGTGAAACAGACGGAAAATGGCGCCTATCTTGCGCTTGATCCGGAAAAGACCAAAGGCATTATGAAGTCTGTGGGAAACGAGATTGCCAAGCTGGAAAATCTGGGAAAGAGTCCTATTGTAATTACTTCTCCTATTGTGCGCATGTATTTTAAGCGTTTGACGGAGGATTATTATAAAGATTTAATTGTTGTTTCATATAATGAAATAGAAAATAACATTGAATTACAGTCCGTAGGAATGGTGACAGCATGATAATCAAAAAATTTCAGGGTAAAACAGAGGCAGAGGCGGTGGAGAGCGCCAAAAAAGAGCTGGGTGAAAACGTAGTGGTAATGAATGTGCGCAGCGTGAAAAGAAAGGGCTTTTTCAGCTTTCTTCTGCCCCAGCTTACGGAAATCACGGTGGCGAAGGAGGAGGAGCCCGAGCGCGCCATGCCGGTGAAAAAGGAACCGCTGATTCCCAAAAAGCTGGTGGACGCCGTTACAAGCCAGACGACAGATTTGTCAGCAATAAGGGATATGCTCCCGCCGGTCCAGGAAAGCACCGGGCTTGCCCGGCTTGCAAAGGCATCCGAACCCCGTCCTGCTGAGAAGCCGGAAAACCGGGAGGAGGATTGGAAGGACGCCAGCGCCATTGAAGAAAAGCTGAACAGCCTGCATGACCTGTTAGAGCAGCAGCTGCAAAAGCCTGAGGAGGTAAAGAGCGAGCATACCGAGGAGGAGAAGGAAAGCGAGCTGGAACGTTTTATGAAGCTGCTTTACAATACCATGCTGGACAACGAGGTGAACGAGCAGTACGCGAACCAGATTATCGATGAAATTGAGAAGATTAACAAGCAAAATCTTCCTTTTGACTATACGCTGGCAAATATCTATCAGAAAATGATTTTGAAATTCGGAAAACCGGTGGAGATTTCCCCGGCGCAGAAGGGGCCCAGGGTGGTATTTTTTGTAGGGCCTACGGGAGTCGGAAAAACGACGACGATTGCCAAGATTGCGTCAAGGCTCAGTATGGGACAGAAAAAGAAGGTGGTTTTGCTGACGGCGGATACCTACCGGATTGCGGCGGCTGAACAGCTCCGTACCTATGCAAATATCATGGAGGTTCCTTTCAGAGTGATTTACTCCACAGACGAAATACGCCAGGCGTTCCATGATTTTAAAGATTATGATTTTATCATGGTGGACACGGCAGGACATTCCCATAAAAATGAGGAACAGAAGGAAAATATTAATCAGTTTATCCATTCGCTGGACGATTTGGCGGAAAAGGAAGTTTTTCTTGTGCTGAGCGCGGCTACTAAATATAAGGATTTGGTTAATATTGTGGATATTTATATGTCCATGACGGAGTTTGCTCTTATTTTTACCAAGCTTGACGAGACGGAAAGCCTTGGGAATCTGCTTAACATAAAACTCCGGACGGACGCTCCCTTATCCTATGTGACTTACGGACAGAATGTCCCCGACGATATAGAGAATTTTAATCCGCAGAAGACGGTGAAACAGCTCCTGGGCGGAAAGAAAAAGGAAAAATACTGAGGGAGAATACATGGACCAGGCCGAACAATTAAGAAAGATAATTAAAGCAGGTACAGTAAACAGACCACGGGCAAGAGTAATTACGGTTACAAGCGGCAAAGGCGGAGTGGGAAAGTCAAATACGGCGATTAATCTGGCAATTCAGTTTCGGAAGCGCGATAAGCGGGTAATTATTCTCGATGCGGATTTCGGGCTTGCCAATATAGAAATTATGTTTGGTACAGTGCCCAAATACAATTTGAGCGATTTGATTTATCAGGGAAAAAATATCAGGGAGATTATCACTCGGGGACCTATGGATGTGGGATTTGTTTCCGGCGGTTCGGGAATTGCCGGACTTTCAAATCTGAGCAGAGATTCCCTTAACTTTATTATTCAAAAGCTGTCAGAGCTGGATTTGATTGCCGATATTATTATTATAGATACCGGCGCCGGGGTATCCGACGCTGTAATGGAGTTTCTGGTTGCCAGCGGGGAGATACTGCTGGTTGCAACGCCGGAGCCTACTTCTATCACAGACGCCTATTCTCTTCTTAAGGTTTTGAACAGGCATCACAGATTTTCCAGTGAAACCACAGAAATAAAGATGCTTTCCAATAAGGTGAAATCGGAAAGAGAAGGGGAAATGCTGTTTGATAAGCTCAACTCCGTGATAAGCCGCTATCTGATGATGCCGGTTACCTATTTAGGCTCTGTGCCGGAGGACAGTCAGCTTGCGAAGGCGGTGATGCAGCAGCAGCCGGTGTCTTTAAAGGAGCCGCAGTCAAAGTCGGCGGCGGCCTTTGAGACGATTGCGGCAAGGCTTTTGGGCGAAGAAGATAAAAGAACAGGCGACAAAGGGATGAGGTCTTTCCTTACCCGCTTCATAAATGGTGGAAGATAAAAATTAAGAGGAGGGGATAAAAATGCTCTCAGAATATGTAATTCCGGGAAATAAAATCGAAATACGGGCAGCCAGCCAGGGAGAGTATATCGAGGAGGTTGAGAAGAAAAGAAGGGTGTATCACACGCAGGTTTTTGACGTCCTGTCGGAAGACCGTCTGGAAGTGCTGCTGCCGATGGAGAAAAGCCGTCTGATTTCGCTTCCTGTAAATATGGAATACGAGCTGTACTTTTTTACGTCGGCAGGGCTGTACCGCTGTAATGCAAACGCTCTGGACGTGTATAAATCCAACAATAATTTTGTGCTTCTTTTTGAAGTGATAAGCGAGCTGAAAAAATTCCAGAGAAGAGAGTATTACCGTCTGGACTGTGCGGTTGAAATGTATTCGAGGCGGCTTGAGAGGGAAGAAATCAGCGCGGTTGTGAGAAACGATGACTTCCTTGCCAAGAAGCTTCCGTTAAAGAGAGGCGTTGCGGTGGATATCAGCGGGGGCGGAATCCGGTTTGTAGGCGAATACAATTACGAGCAGGGCGATTTGATTTACTGTCAGTACAGCCTGGGAAGCGGCGACAAGCCGAAAAAGTATGCGCTGGTTGCCAAGATTCTGTTTATCAATGACGTTGAGGATAAACCGGACGTTAAGGAATACCGGGCGCAGTACATCAATATGGATACCACGGAACGGGAGGAAATCATCCGCTTTATCTTTGAGGAGGAGAGAAAACGGCGTAAGAGAAGAAAAGGTTTATAATACGTCCGGTTTATGTTATACTCATTTTAAACGAATTAAAAAACAGAAAAACAGGAGGTCCATCTATGAACGGCCTGAGTATGGAACAGATTACGAATCAGTATTTTGATGTTTTAAAGGAACTGGGGAATATCGGTGCAGGAAATGCAACCACGGCGCTTGCACAGATGATGGGCGGTAAAATAGATATGTCGGTGCCGCAGGTAAGGCTGCTTGAATTTAATGAGATTGGTGAAATTGTGGGCGGAGAAGAGAAAATCATGGTAGGCATTTATCTTCAGGTCGAGGGCGACGTGGAGGGAAGTATGATGTTTATCATGGATAAGACTGCGGCGGCTCATATTGTAAACAGAATGATGGCCGGTATGCTTGTGATTGATGAGGGGACGGCCGAGGAATATGAGTTTGGCGAGATGGAGTGTTCCGCAATTAAGGAAGTGGGCAATATCATAACCGGTTCCTATTTAAACGCGTTGTCAGGAATTACCAATCTGAAAATCATGCCGTCAGTACCTGAAATCGGCATTGACATGGCGGGAGCGCTCCTTAGCGTCCCGGCGGTGGAGTTTGGCGTTATGGGAGATAATATCCTTTTAATCCAGACAAAATTTTCGGATGACATTGAATTAAACGGATATTTCATTTTGATTCCGGATATGAATTCTTACGAGAAAATTCTGACATCGCTTGGAGTTATGTAAGCCCTCAGAAAAAATAAACAGGGGAGACTGATGGGAAAATGGGTGAAGTTATCAAAGTCGGAATGGCTGATTGGAAAACCTGCAAGGGTGATGATGGCGTAATGACAGTGGGACTTGGTTCCTGCGTGGGAATAGCCATCAGAGACCCTGCTACGGGTATTGGAGGGCTGGCGCATATCATGCTGCCTGACAGCAAGGAAATTGTAAATAATACAAACAGACCTAAATTTGCGGATACGGGAATTGAAGACATGGTGAACGCACTCACGCGTATGGGGGCAAGCCGGTTTCGTATGGTAGCCAAGATTGCCGGAGGCGCTCAGATGTTTACCGGAGTGGGCAGGAACGATACGCTGCGCGTAGGGGACCGTAATGTGATGGCAAGTAAAAAAAAGCTGGCTGAGCTGAGAATACCGATTCTTGCCTCGGATACCGGAAACAGCTATGGCAGAACAGTTACTTTTTATCCTAAAAGCGGAGACTTTCACATACGTTCGATAGGAATGCCGGAGAAAATTATATGAAAAAGAGCAAATTGTTTGCGCCGTTTCTCATGCTTTTTGCAGGTGCAGTGGCAAGTATTACCATGTTTTACTTTCATTACCCGGCAGCGCAGATGCTGCCCAGACTTTTAGCGGTATTACTGGTTTTTTATTTTGCCGGATGTTTTATCCAGAAAAAGGTGCTTGCCTTTGTAGGTCAAATCAGGGAAAATGAAGAGGCATTGGAAAAAGAGGCGGCTGCCGCAAGAGAGGAAATTCTTGCAAACGAGACGCCGGATGAAGAGGGCGGCGAAGAGAACGAAGACCAGCTTTAGGAAAAGGCGGAGGTAACAGATGGACGAGGCAGGAAAAAATAAGCTTTGGGAGAGTTATACAAAAACGAAATCCCCTGAAATCAGGGAAAAGCTTATATTGGAGTATGCCCCTTTAGTGAAGCTGGTAGCAGGACGGCTCAGTATGTATCTGGGCTACAATGTGGAATATGATGATTTGGTAAGCTACGGAATCTTCGGTCTTATTGACGCGATAGATAAATTTGATAATATGAAGGCTGTGAAGTTTGAGACCTACGCCAGCCTTCGCATCAGAGGGGCAATTTTAGACCAGATTAGAAAGATGGACTGGATACCCCGCACTATCAGGCAGAAGCAGAAGAAGATTGATGCCGTGATGAAGGAAATCGAGGCGAGTACCGGACGGATGGCTACGGACGAGGAGATTGCGGAGGGACTTGGGATAACCAGGGACGATTATCTTGCATGGCAGTCTCAGATGAAGATTACCGGAGTGGTATCTTTGGATGAATTCATGGAATCAGGCAGCGAGGTGCCGGTGGAGCAGGGGACGCAGCACAGATTTGACGGCCCCGAAGAGGTTATCGAAAAGGAAGAACTGAAAAGGGTTCTGGAGAAGGCTTTAGAGCTTCTCACCGAAAAAGAAAAAAAGGTAATCTATCTTTATTATTATGAAGATTTAACGTTAAAGGAAATCAGTAATATTCTGGAGGTATCCGAATCGAGAATATCACAGCTGCACACCAGGGCGCTTCAAAAGATGAGGAAAAGAATGGGGAATTATATGGGAATATTTTCCGTATAGGGTATTCGGCAGGGAAGGAGCCGTTTCTGAAAGGGGTGTGAGACGTTATGACAATCAGCCGTGTGGAACTGCAGGGCCAGGTGACAAGGGCGCAGGATTTTACCACTATCAAACATAACGAGGACAATAAGGTCATGGTGGACCAGTCAAACTTTCAGCAGAAGTTCGAGCAGTCTGTGGAGAATAAGGCCAGACAGGTGCAGCAGCATGACGAAATGAATAACAAAGGGAAACGCTTTGACGCAAAAGAAAAGGGAAATGGAAGTTACGCAGGAGACGGCGGACGCAAGAGAAAAAAGAGCGAACAGGATGGAAAGGTGACTCTCAAATCAAGAGGGGGCTTTGACATCAAGATTTAAGCGGTGCGGGGAAGAGGAAAAAATGGGAGCAATAGAGATAATTCTTATTCTGCTTGGTATAGTGGTGTTTATTGTGAGCTTTCTGCTGCCGGCCGGAAAAACGGACAGCGCGGCGGGCGCAGCCACGGTGAGCGAGGAAGATATTCATAATATGCTGGAGAAGGAAGTCACTGGCGTGCGGTCGCAAATCAGTGAGATAGCCGATGAAACCATAACTTATTCTATGGAAAAAACAGAGCGTTCCATGGAGCGGCTGACCAACGAAAAGATGATGGCTATCAATGAATATTCCGACACGGTTTTAAGTGAAATCAACAAGAATCATAAAGAAGTGGTATTTCTCTATGATATGCTGAATGATAAACATGATAATCTTCTGTCAACGGTAAGCGAAGCGTCAAAGACGGCCAGCGAAATCAAACAGGCGGTCTGCGATGTGGAAATATCGGCAAAAGAGGCGCAGGAAAAGGTAAGAGCGGTGCAGGACTCCGTCAGCGAGGTTATGAACTTTGCGAAGAATGTGGCGGCCGAAAGACAGGCGGCTATGGTAAATTCTGTTTATGCAGCGGAGGCGGCTCCTGGAAGCGCCGGCTTAAGCGGGGCAGAGGCAGCGCAGGGTATGACCGGTGCGGCTGCGGCGTCCATGATAATGCCCTCCGGGGAAGAGGATGGCGGGGAGGGTGATTTCCGCCCGATAATTCCGGAAAGAGTGGAGATTATCGGAAATGTGCCTGACAGCCGTACGGATGCCGCGGACGGTGAGGACACTTTCCTTTCCGACGGTAGCGGCGCTGCTTCGGACAGGCTTGAGAAGAAGGTCCGCAGGCAGACAAGGGTCCGTAAGGAAGCAAAAGAGGAAACCAGGGCGGCCGGAGCCGCTTCGGGAAGGATACAGGTATCGCCGGCTGAGGTGCCTGAAATTGCGGTAGCAATGCACACAGAGCAGGGCAGCAGAAATAATAACGAGAGGATTTTAGCGCTCCACAGAGCAGGAAAGTCCAATATGGCTATTGCAAAGGAGCTTGGCCTTGGAATCGGGGAAGTTAAGCTGGTTATTGACTTGTTTGAAGGAATTTAAGGAAAAGATATAACATGATGAACTTGAAATCTTATTTGAGGGGTCTTGGTATCGGAGTGGTGGTTACTGCCCTTATTATGGGAATTACCACCGGTCGGAAAAAGGAAACTCTCAGTAATGAAGAGATAAAAGAACGCGCCAGAGCGTTGGGAATGATAGAGGAGAGTCAGGTGCTTGCGGATATGCTGGGAGAAGAGGACGGCGAAGGAGATGTGAACGGACCGGATTTGGCGTCGGACGCTTTGTCCCCTTCGATTGCAGAGCCGTCGCCTGAGGGGGAGGCGGATTTGGCCTCCGCGCAGGACACATTATCCGATACGCCGGAAAACTCCGAAGATGAGACTGATGCGCCAATTGAAACCGATAACGGGGATGATATGCCGGAAAATTCCGCAGGGCAGGATGATGAGTCTGAAGGTCCCGAAGATGAATCCGATGAGGATTCCGCAGAAGATTCTGAAAGCAGCGGGGAAGCTGAAAGCCGGACGGATTCACAGGAAGAAGCTGAGAGCCAGGAGGATGCGCCGGACGCGTCAGACAGCGGAGCAGGCGCCACAGACGGCGGCAGCGTGACAATCGAGATATTAAGCGGAGAAGGCTCTTTTATTGTGTGCCAGAAGCTTGAGGACGCCGGAGCCGTACCCTTAGCGTCGGAATTTGACCGGTATTTATACGAGAACGGCTATGATAAACGGATTAATACAGGCACCTATGAGATACCGGCAGGCGCGGGGTTCGAGGAGATTGCAAGGATTATTGCCAAAATGAACTGAATACAGGAATAAGCGTAAAAATCCCTTGCAAGAGGGATTTTTCTATGCTATAATTTTTCCGTTGTGACTATAAAACACGCATATTTATTGACTGACGGTGCCTTTAGGGTGTGCAGGAGAGGAGAAAATATGCGGAAGCTTAACCAAATGGAGGTAAAGACATGAGCGTTATTTCAATGAAACAATTGCTGGAGGCAGGTGTTCATTTCGGACATCAGACAAGAAGATGGAACCCCAAGATGG
>CAMSTM010000063.1 GCA_947063675.1 uncultured Lachnospiraceae bacterium
GCATTTGAGAACTATACAAGGGTTAATGTAGAAGAAATAGTAGAAAAAGAATACGGAAAGTACCTACAGCTTTGTAAATAATATCAACACCCCTGAGGGCGGCACTCATATGATTGGTTTTCGTAACGCCATTACAAAAACCTTTAATGATTATGCCAGAAACAATAAGCTGTTAAAGGAAAGCGAACCCAATCTTACAGGAGAGGATATCAGAGAAGGGCTTACGGCCATTATCAGCGTGAAGATAGAAGACCCTCAGTTTGAAGGACAGACAAAGCAGAAGCTGGGAAATTCCGAGGCCAGAACCGCGGTTGACAGTACGGTCAGCGAATTGCTCACCTACTATCTGGAGCAGAATCCCACAGTGGCAAAATTAATCTGTGAAAAATCTATTCTTGCCCAGAGAGCGAGGGACGCGGCCCGGAAAGCAAGGGACTTAACCAGAAGAAAAACGGCCCTTGAGACGGCTTCCCTTCCCGGAAAGCTGGCGGACTGCTCCGACAGAAATCCGGAAAACTGTGAAATTTACATTGTGGAGGGAGATTCCGCCGGCGGCAGCGCCAAATCGGCCAGAAGCCGGGCGACACAGGCAATTCTTCCTCTCAGGGGTAAAATTTTAAATGTAGAGAAGGCAAGGCTTGACAAGATTTATGCCAATAATGAGATAAAGGCAATGATTACCGCTTTCGGAACGGGAATCCATGATGATTTTGATATTTCCAAGCTGAGATATCATAAGATTATTATTATGGCCGACGCGGACGTGGACGGCGCGCATATTTCTACGCTTCTTCTTACTTTTATCTACCGGTTTATGCCGGACCTTATCAAGCAGGGATATGTTTATATGGCGCAGCCCCCGCTTTATAAGCTGGAAAAGAATAAAAACGTATGGTATGCCTACAGCGATGAGGAACTGGAAAAAATCATTTCCGAGGTGGGCCGCGACCAGAATAATAAGATACAGCGTTACAAAGGACTTGGTGAAATGGACCCGGAACAGCTTTGGGAGACAACCATGGACCCGGAAAGAAGAATTTTGCTTCGTGTGACAATGAACGAGGAAGCGGAGTCCGAGATTGATTTGACTTTTACCACTCTGATGGGTGATAAAGTAGAGCCAAGACGTGAGTTTATTGAAGAAAATGCCAGATTCGTTAAGAATCTCGATATCTAAGGAGACTAGATGGAAGATAATATTTTTGATAAAGTTCATGACGTAGACCTGCAGAAGACCATGGAGACATATTATATTGATTATGCCATGAGCGTTATCGCGTCCAGAGCGCTTCCTGATGTGAGAGACGGTTTAAAGCCGGTTCAGAGAAGAGTTCTGTATTCCATGATTGAATTAAATAACGGGCCGGATAAACCCCACAGAAAGAGCGCGCGTATCGTCGGCGATACCATGGGTAAATATCATCCCCACGGAGACAGCTCCATTTACGGGGCGCTGGTAAATATGGCCCAGCCCTGGTCTTTCAGGTATCCTCTTGTGGACGGCCACGGAAATTTCGGTTCCGTTGACGGCGACGGCGCAGCCGCCATGCGTTATACGGAGGCGAGACTGAGCAAAATTTCCATGGAGCTTTTAGCCGATATCAACAAGGACACGGTTGATTTTGTACCTAACTTTGACGAGACGGAAAAGGAGCCTTCGGTTCTGCCAAGCCGTTATCCGAATTTGCTGGTAAACGGAACCACCGGTATTGCGGTGGGAATGGCGACCAATATCCCCCCTCACAATTTAAGGGAAGTTATAAACGCAATCGTTAAAATCATTGATAACAGAGTTTTAGACGACAGGGAAACCCTGATAGAGGAAATCCTTTCCATCGTAAAAGCGCCGGATTTTCCTACAGGCGGTATTATACTTGGAACAAGAGGAAGCGAGGAGGCCTACAGAACCGGCCGCGGAAAAGTAAAAGTCCGCGCGGTGACGGATATTGAAACCATGGCCAACGGCAAGACCAGAATCATAGTGACGGAGCTTCCTTATCTGGTAAATAAGGCAAATCTTATTCAGAAGATTGCCGAACTTGTCAAAATAAAGAAAATCGACGGCATTACCGACCTTCGGGACGAGTCCGACAGAGAAGGAATGCGGATTGTTATTGAGCTGCGCCGGGATGCAAACGCCAATATCGTATTAAACAGCTTATTCAAGCATACGCAGATGCAGGATACCTTTGGCGTGATTATGCTTGCACTGGTAAACAATGAGCCTAAGGTTTTGAATATTCTGGAAATGTTAAAGGCTTACATAGCGCACCAGGAAGAAGTCGTAACAAGAAGAACCAGATATGATTTAAACAAGGCGGAAGAGCGGGACCACATTTTACAGGGGTTGCTGATAGCTTTAGATAATATCGACGAGGTTATCAGAATTATAAGAGGCAGCCGGACCACCCAGATTGCAAAGGAAGGATTAATAGAAAGATTCGGCCTTACGGACGTCCAGGCTCAGGCCATTGTGGATATGCGGCTTCGGGCTCTTACCGGTCTGGAAAAAGAAAAGCTTGAAAATGAACATCAGGAGCTGCTTCAAAAGATTGCGGAGCTTAAGGAAATTCTGGCGGATGAGAAAAAACTTTTAGGAGTAATAAGAACGGAAATTCTGGAGATTTCCAACAAATTTGGAGATGAGAGAAGAAGTAAAATCGGCCATGACAGCTTTGATATTTCAAGGGAAGATATGATTCCCAATGAAAACACAATCATAGCTATGTCCAATCTGGGATATATCAAGCGCATGACGGTTGATAATTTCAAATCCCAGCACAGGGGAGGGAAAGGCATCAAAGGAATGCAGACCATAGAGGACGATTTCATTAACGACCTTCTGATGACCACCACCCACCATTATATTATGTTTTTCACAAACTTTGGCAGGGTATACAGGTTAAAAACCTATGAGATACCGGAGGCGGGACGTACTTCAAGAGGAACCGCGATTGTAAATCTTCTGCAGCTTGGTCCTGGTGAAAAGATAAGCGCAATTATTCCCATCAAGGATTACGATGAGGAAAAGAATCTTTTCATGGTAACCAGAAACGGTATTGTGAAAAAGACAGATATTGTGGAATTTACCAATGTACGTAAAAACGGACTGACCGCCATCACCTTAAAGGAAAATGACGAGTTAATAGAAATTAAGGTTACAGACAAAAACACGGATATTTTCCTTGTTACTAAATTTGGAATGTGTATCCGGTTTAAGGAAACGGATTTGCGCGCTACCGGCAGAGCTTCCATGGGCGTAATAGGAATGAACCTGATGAAAGGCGATGAAATTGTGGGAATGCAGCTTGACCATCAGGGAGATTCCCTTCTGATTGTATCCGAAAAGGGTCTGGGAAAACGTACCCTTTTAGAGGAATTCAGCGTTCAGAGAAGAGGCGGAAAAGGCGTAAAATGCTATAAGATTACCGACAAGACAGGATATGTAATCGGTGTAAAGGCAGTAAATAACGAGCATGAAATTATGATGATTACCACGGAAGGAATTATTATCCAGATACCTATGGAGGACGTTTCCACAATCGGGCGCGTGGCCTCAGGGGTGAAGCTGATTAATCTGGACGAGGGAGTCACCGTTGCACAGATTGCCAAGGTAAGGGAAAAAGTTTCCGACGGAGAAGATGAAATCGAAGTGGAAGGAGACGAGGAAGAAGTTATTTCCGAAGAAAACGGTTCTTCTGAAGAAAAAGAATAAAAAGGAGGGGTATGGCAAATGGTAGGAGCTATTATTGCTGCGATAGTAATTGTTCTTTTGATTGTTATTGTGGTAACGGGTTACAAAAAGGCGCCTCCGGATACGGCTTATATTATATCCGGTCTGCGCAAAAAGGTGATTATAGGAAAGGCCAGCGTTAAGATTCCTTTTCTGGAAAGACTGGATAAGCTCAGTCTCAAGCTGATTGCTATCGATGTAAAGACATCCAACGCGGTTCCCACTGCGGATTACATTAATATTCAGGTGGACGCGGCGGTTAATATCAAAATCAGCAGCGAAAAGGAAAAGCTGTCCCTTGCGGCGGAAAACTTCCTTAACCAGAATACGCCTTATATTGCCGGGATTGCCAGAGAAGTTCTGGAAGGTAATATGAGAGAAATCGTTGGCCGCATGAGACTGGAAGAAATGGTGAGCGACCGCCAAAAATTTGCAAATCTGGTAAAAGAAAACGCGGAGCCTGACCTTGCCGCCATGGGTCTTGATATCGTAAGCTTTAACGTACAGAATTTTGCGGACAGCAACGGCGTAATCGACGATTTGGGAATTGACAATATTTCCCAGATAAAGAAAAAAGCCGCCATTGCAAAAGCCGAGGCGGAAAAGGAAGTGGCTGTTGCAAAGGCGGAAGCCGATAAGCAGGCTAACGATGCGAGAATCAATGCGGAGCGTGAAATCGCCAAGAAAAACAACGAGCTTGCCCTGCAGAAAGCAGAGTTAAAGAAACTGGAAGATACCAAACGGGCGGAAGCGGACGCAGCCTACAGCATCCAGCAGCAGGAACAGAGAAAGACCATTGAAATTGCAACTCAGGAAGCCAGTATTGCAAAACAGGAAAAGGAAGTTGTATTAAAGCAGAAGGAAGCGGAAGTCAAAGAAAAAGCTCTGGATGCGGAAATTAAGAAAAAAGCGGAAGCCGACAAATTTGCCCGTCAGCAAAATTCCGAAGCGGAATTATATGAAAGAATGAAAAAAGCCGAAGCGGAAAAATTTGAAAAGGAAAAAGAAGCCGAAGTCTTAAAAATAGCTGCCGAAGCTCAGAAATATACCAAAGAGCAGGAAGCGGAAGGGATTAAGATGGTAGGTAAGGCTACTGCGGAAGTACAGAGATTTACCAAAGAGCAGGAGGCGGAAGGTATCAGAATGGTGGGTGAAGCCGAGGCGGAAGCCATCCGTGCAAAAGGTATCGCAGAAGCCGAAGCCATGGAAAAGAAAGCGCTTGCCTATCAGAAATATAACGACGCCGCCATGGCGGAAATGCTTATTCAGGTACTTCCCGAAATTGCCGGAAAAATTGCAGAGCCTCTTACCCAGATTGATAAGATTACCATTATCGGCGGGGATAACAGCAACGGCGTAGCCACCGTAGCGGACAATGTTCCGGGCGTTATGACAAAATTGTTTGAGACAATGAAAGAAACGGTTGGAATTGATTTGTCGGAAATCGTAAAATCCGAAACCTACGATGCAAAGGTGAACCGCAACATTAACTTTACAGGTCTTTCAGGGCAGGAAAAAGAAAAAATAGCGGCGGCGGTTTCAGAGGATATTGTAAGCGATATAAGTAATGATTCAAAAGAGGTTTAAATTAAATATTATACATATAATATGAGGAAAGAAAGGAGTTTTTACAATGAATAAGGTAACATTTGATTACTCCAAAGCGGCTTCTTTTGTAAAAGAGCATGAAGTGGAATCCATGAAAAAGCTTGCTTTGGACGCAAAAGAATTATTGGTTTCCAAGAAGGGAGCAGGCAATGATTTTCTGGGATGGATTGATTTGCCTGTGGATTACGACAAGGAAGAGTTTGACAGAATCAAAAAAGCGGCGGAGAAAATCAAAAGCGATTCCGAAGTTTTACTTGTAATCGGAATCGGAGGTTCTTATCTTGGAGCGAGAGCTGCCATTGAATTTTTGAGACACAGCTTTTATAACGTTGTGAGCAAGGAAATCAGAAAAACGCCTGAAATTTACTTTGTGGGAAATTCCATCAGCTCCACCTATATCAGACATCTGATGGATGTAATTGGGGAGAGAGATTTCTCCATCAATATGATTAGCAAATCAGGGACAACCACTGAGCCTGCTATCGCTTTCCGTGTGTTTAAGGCAATGATGGAAAAGAAATACGGAAAAGAAGAGGCGGCAAAGAGAATTTACGCCACCACCGATAAAGCAAAGGGTTCCCTTAAAAATCTGGCGACAGAAGAAGGCTATGAAACCTTTGTTGTTCCCGATGATGTGGGAGGACGTTTCTCGGTTCTCACCGCAGTAGGTCTTCTTCCCATTGCTGTCAGCGGAGCAGATATTGATAAATTGATGGAAGGCGCGCAGGCCGGACGCAAGGCGGCTCTGGAAGCTTCTTTTGAAGACAATGACGCTGTAAAATACGCGGCGGTCCGCAACATTCTTCTGAGAAAAGGAAAAGCAATTGAGATTCTTGCAAATTATGAGCCCAGCGTTCACTATGTTTCCGAATGGTGGAAGCAGCTTTACGGTGAGAGCGAAGGAAAAGACCAGAAGGGTATTTTCCCGGCAAGCGTTGATTTAACCACAGATTTACATTCCATGGGACAGTTCATTCAGGACGGCTCCAGAAATATGTTTGAAACCGTTATCAACATTGAGGCGAGCAGGGAAGAAATTATCCTTGAGAAAGAGCCTGTGGATTTGGATGGACTGAATTATCTTGCAGGAAAGAACGTTGATTTTGTAAATAAGAGCGCTATGAACGGAACTATTCTTGCCCATACGGACGGACAGGTGCCCAACCTTATGGTGACGGTTCCCGAGGTTAATGAGTTTTATCTTGGAGAATTGTTCTATTTCTTTGAATTTGCCTGCGGCGTCAGCGGATATCTGCTGGGAGTAAATCCCTTTAATCAGCCCGGCGTTGAGAGCTACAAGAAGAATATGTTTGCTCTGCTTGGAAAGCCGGGATATGAGGAGCAGAGAGAAGAACTTCTTAAGAGACTGTAATAAATAAGAATATTTAACAAATAAAAAAGTCTTTTGCGGCATAAGCTGTTCCGCCGCAAAAGACTTTTTTATAGGAAAAATTTATAAAGTAATCAGTTCATATTCCCTGCTTCCATAACCCAGTTCGGCAGCGGCTTCTATGGTATGGACTCCGTTTCGGCTCTCAATACGCTCGATAAGGTGGTCGCGGCCGGCGTCATCGGATGCGTAGACAAGGTCAAGACACGCCTGGTCGATTGCAACAGGGTCAAGGGAAGCTAATATTCCGATATCTTTCATGCAGGGGTCTTCTGCTACCGCACAGCAGTCGCAGTCTACCGACATGTTTTTCATAACGTTGATGTAGGCAAGATTTCCCTTGAAGTAATTTACTACGGAAGAAGCGGCATCAGCCATTGCTTCCAGGAAAGAATCATGGTCGGAATTCCAGAAATCCTCGGGAACGCCTACGCCGTGGATATACTGCTTCCCGTAGGAAGAAGCAACTCCGATGGAGAGCTGTTTGATTGCTCCGCCGTAGCCTCCCATGGGATGGCCCTTAAAGTGGGAAAGAACCAGCATGGAATCGTAGTTTGTGATACCTTTTCCTACAAAATTCTTTTTGATTTTCTTTCCGTCAGGGATGTCAAGTTCCAGGTCGGGTCCTTCTGCATCTAAAATTTCCACTTTAAAATTTTTACTCCACCCGTGATTTTCGAATAATTTTAAATGTTTTTCTGTGGTGTTGCGCTCTCCCTCATAGGCAGTATTGCATTCAACTACCGTTCCTCCTACATTTTCAACAACGCTCTTCCAAAGGTCGGGCCCTATGAAGTTCTGGTTGCCGGCTTCACCGGAATGAAGCTTTACGGCCACATTGCCTTTTAATTCTTTTTCAAGCTTCTGATAAAGTTTCAGTACGTTTTCCGGGGTAATGTCCCTGGTAAAATAAACTTTGGATTTCATGGATGATATCCTCCTTTTATTAAAAATGATTTTTGTGACTGAAAATTTGCTTTTGTATTGCAGTATATTATAAAGTGTAATGGAAGAAAAAGCCAGTTAATATTGCAAAAGTTGTTTGTCATGTATTATTGCCTTGTTGTCAAAGTGAAATAATTTATATATAATGGTTAAGTACTCAAAAAACAGATATCCGGGAGAACTGCTTATGAAGATAGTCGTTTTGGAAAGAAACAGCGTAGGTTTGGATGTTTCCGTGGACAGGCTTAAAAGCCTGGGGGAAACAACAGTCTATCCGAACACTACGGCTGTGGATGTGAAAGAAAAGGTAAAGGATGCGGAAATTATTGTGGCAAATAAAGCGCCTTTAAATAAGGATACTTTGAAAGACGCTGAACATGTAAAATTAATTTGTGAATTTGCCACAGGCTACGACAACATTGACCTCAATTATTGTAAAGAGAGAGGAATCAAAGTGGCAAATGTGGTAAATTACTCCACTGACGCGGTAGCGCAGCATACCTTTGCCCTTTGTTTTTATGTGCTTGAAAAGCTTCGGCACTATGACGAATATGTAAAATCCGGCGCTTACGGGGCCCAGGATAGGTTTTCAAACTTCGATATCCCCTTTATGGAACTTGCAGGAAAAACCTGGGGAATCGTGGGAATGGGCAATATCGGAAGAAAGGTGGCATCCATCGCAGAGGCTTTCGGATGTAAGGTGATTTTCTATTCGGCCTCCGGCAGCAGTACCTGCACGGAATATGAAAGGGTGGACTTAGGCACGCTTCTTTCGGAATCCGATTTTCTTTCCCTGCACTGCCCTCTGAGCGATATGACCAGAAATTTAATCAATCTGGAAGCGCTTAAAAAGATGAAAAAAAGCGCAATATTAATTAATGTGGCAAGAGGACCTGTGGTAAACGACGAGGACTTATATACGGCGCTCACGGAAGGTTACATTGCGGGAGCCGGACTGGACGTGCTGGGAGCGGAGCCTATTAGAGCAGGCAATCCTCTGGGAAAAATCATGGACAGCAGCAAATTAATCATCACTCCCCATCTTGCGTGGGCAAGCATTGAAGCGAGAACCAGATGTGTTTCGGAAGTGTGTAAAAACATTGAAGCATTTCTCAACGGAGAAAACAGGAATATTGTAAATCTTTGAAGTGTGCCGGATGGGCCGTAGTGGAACCGGAATAAAAAGAGGAGGAATCATGGGAATACTTTTAAAAGATATTATGGCAATACTGCCGGAAGGAAACGAGGACATAATCAGGAAAACCAGTATTTATATAGAAGGAAATGAGATAATTTCCATTGGCAGAGAGCCTGAAGGTTTTTCGGCCGACAAGGTAATCGACGGAAAGGACAGGCTTGCCATTCCGGGCTTTATCAACTGTCATACGCATTCCTATATGTCGTTTATGCGAAATGTGGCGGATGATTTAAGTTTTATGGACTGGCTTTTCGGCACCATTGACCCCATTGAGCAGAAAATGACGGACGAGGACGCTTATTGGGGAGCATGTCTGGCCATTATTGAGATGATGAAAAGCGGCACCACCTGCTTTAGCGATATGCAGATGAATATTCACCAGACCACGAGAGCGGTGAAGGAGTCCGGTATGAGAGCAGTTATAAGCCGGGGGCTTGTGGGAAGCGGTGACGACGAAGGCGGACAGATGCGGCTGCGGCAGGCTTACGAGGAGAGGGACGCGGCAAAGGACTGCGACAGGCTCACCTTTATGCTAGGGCCTCACGCTCCTTATACCTGCGACGACGCTTACATGCGTATCGTTTCGGAGGAAGCGAAAAAGAATAACATGAGGATTCATGTGCATCTTTCCGAAAGCGTGAGCGAGATTGAGCAGATTAAAGAAAAATACGGATGTACTCCTATTGAAATGGCGGACAGGAACGGTTTGTTTGACGTACCTGCCATTGCCGCCCACTGCGTACAGATTACGGAAAGCGATATGGACATTTTAAAAAGGAAAAATGTCAGCGTAGTGACAAATCCGGCCAGCAATATGAAGCTTGGAAACGGTTTTGCGCCGGTTCCCGCAATGATGGAAAAAGGTATCAATATCTGTCTTGGAACGGACGGAGCGGCCAGCAACAACAGCCTTAACATGTTCCATGAACTGAATCTTCTTACACTCATTCATAAGGGGGTAAATAAAACACCGCAGTGTATCAGTGCAAAAGAGGGATTTAAGATAGCGACCATAAACGGCGCAAGGGCGCTGGGGCTTGAAAAGGAAACGGGAACTCTTGAGGAGGGGAAGAAGGCGGATATTGCCATTTTAAATTTGAATAATCCCTCTCTGATGCCCACAAATAACCTGATTGCCGGATTATCTTATTCCGCTAACGGCTCCGAGGTGGAAACCGTTATCATAGACGGAAAGGTAACCATGGAAAACAGAAAAATTTTAACCATGGACGAGGAGCTTATTTATAAGAAAGTAAATGAAATCATCACACGGCTGAAATAATAACGGAACCTTACAGGCAGGGCCTTTATTTGCCGCCTGATTTAACAAAATATCATATTAGGAGGACATGTAAGAAATGAACAGTGAAATCAGAGACATCAATCTGGCTAAGTCCGGAGAGAGAAAAATCGAGTGGGTAAAAAGAAATTGTGATTTGCTTCGTACACTGGAGGAGGAATTTAGCCAGACGAAACCCTTTGAGGGAAAGAAAATTGCGCTTTCCGTTCATCTGGAAGCAAAAACTGCTTATCTGTGCCTGGTTCTGAAAGCCGGGGGAGCGCAGATGTTTGTGACAGGCTCCAATCCCTTATCCACTCAGGACGATGTGGCCGCGGCTCTTGTAAAGGCCGGACTTGAGGTGCACGCGTGGTATGACTGCACGCCGGAAGAGTACAATACCCATATCCGCCACGTACTGGAAGCAGGCCCCAACATTATCATTGACGACGGCGGGGACCTGGTGAATATGGTTCATACACAGATGCCGGAGCTGATTCCTAATATCATCGGCGGCTGTGAAGAGACCACCACGGGAATTATCCGTCTTGAAGCAATGAACAACGCAGGGGAGCTGAAATTCCCTATGGTCCGTGTAAACAATGCGGACTGCAAGCACTTATTTGACAACCGTTACGGCACTGGCCAGTCCGTATGGGACGGCATTAACCGTACTACGAATCTGATTGTTGCGGGCAAAATCGTGGTGGTTGCAGGTTATGGATGGTGCGGTAAAGGTACTGCCATGCGGGCAAAAGGTCTTGGCGCAAGGGTTATCGTTACGGAAATCGACCCGATTAAGGCAATTGAGGCTGTTATGGACGGATTCGACGTTATGCCTATGAACGAGGCGGCCAGGGTAGGCGATTTCTTCGTGACGGTTACAGGCTGCGATAAGGTAATTGACGAGGAAGACTTTAAGGTAATGAAGGACGGAGCGATTTTATGTAATGCAGGCCATTTTGACTGCGAAATCGATATGGCAAGGCTCCGTGAAATCTCGGTGGAAACAAGAGAGCAGAGAAAAAATATTATGGGTTACAAACTGCCTACCGGCCAGTGGATTTTCATTCTGGCGGAGGGAAGGCTTGTGAATCTGGCGGCCGGCGACGGACATCCCGCGGAAATTATGGATATGAGTTTTGCCATTCAGGCGCTTTCCGCAAAATATCTGGTTGAGCACGGCAGCGAGCTTACTGAAAAACTGATTGACGTTCCCAGAGCCGTTGACAAAGATGTGGCGAAGAGAAAACTTTCCTTCCTTGGAAAAGAAATCGACGTTCTTACGCCGGAACAGGAAAAATATTTAAACAGCTATACTTTATAACAGGAAGAAATTTACACAATTGTTGCCATATTATTTGGGATAGGTGTATACTGTTACTGTACACCTATCCATACACATACGTGTATCATAAAAGAGGGAGGTATTCTTATGCAGGAAACCATACATATCAAATCAAAGCGGCACCCTAATGTTGTGCTTAAGGCAATACCGGGACATTTTGTTACGCCAAATTCCCATGTAAATTATTTTCTGGATATGACGACTCTGAAATCCAGGCTCAGTGAAGCCAGCGCTGCGGCAAAGGCTTTAAGCGAACAGATATCCGCAACGACGATAGTGGATACAATCGTATGCATCGATGGCTGCGAAATCATCGGAGCTTTTCTGGCTGAGGATTTGACAAAGGCGGGAATCTATTCCATGAATTCCCACAATACGATTTACATCATAACTCCCGAGTATGTAAATTCGGGCCAGCTTGTTCTTCGGGAAAATATGGTTCCGATGATTAAGGGAAAGAATGTGCTTTTACTTATGGCTTCGGCTACAACCGGACAGACGATTATAAAAGCCAGCAGGGCCCTTAAATATTACGGAGCAAAAATCAGCGGAATCAGCGCAATATTCAGCGCCGCGAATAAACTGATGGATATCCCCATTAATTCATTATTCAATATCGGTGATATTCCTGATTATAAGAGCTATGACCCTGAAGGATGTTCGCTTTGCAGAGACGGAAAAGAAATTGACGCTTTTGCAAACGGATTTGGCTATTCCAAAATTTAAACATAAAATCATACGCAAAAGGAATGGGAGGAGAGATAATGATACGTAAGAAGGCCGAACAGGCGCCGGTATTCAACGCTTTTGACAAGGATACGTTCAAAAAGAATGTGATTGCCAATGTAAAAACCTTATACAGAAAGACCCTTGAGGAAGCCAGCCAGCAGCAGATTTTTCAGGCGGTGGCCCATACCATCAAGGACGTTGTGATTGACAACTGGATGGTTACCCATAAGGAATACGAAAAACAGGACCCCAAGATGGTTTATTATATGTCCATGGAATTTCTGATGGGACGCGCTCTTGGGAACAATATCATTAACCTGCGCGCATATAAGCCGGTAAAGGAAGCGCTGGACGAATTGGGATTAGACCTCAATGTGATTGAAGACCAGGAACCTGACGCAGCTCTTGGAAACGGCGGTTTAGGACGTCTTGCCGCGTGTTTTCTGGATTCATTAAGCAGCCTTGGATATCCGGCTTACGGATGCGGAATCAGATACCGCTACGGTATGTTCAAGCAGGAAATCAGAGACGGTTATCAGGTGGAAGTACCGGACAACTGGCTTGTGGACGGCAATCCTTTTGAGCTCAGAAGACCTGAATACTCAAAGGTGGTAAAATTCGGCGGTTATGTGAGTGTGCGCATTGACGAAAACGGAAGAAGCAATTTCGTACAGGAGGGATACCAGAGCGTAAAGGCTGTTCCCTACGACCTTCCCATTGTGGGATACGGCAACGGTATTGTAAACACGCTCCGCATCTGGGACGCGGAGGCTGTGGAATGCTTCCAGCTTGACTCCTTTGACAAGGGAGATTATCAGAAGGCAGTAGAGCAGGAAAATCTTGCAAGAAATATCGTTGAGGTTCTTTATCCGAACGACAATCACTATGCCGGAAAAGAGCTCCGTTTAAAACAGCAGTATTTCTTTATTTCTGCTTCCGTTCAGGAGGCGGTTGCCAGATATATGAGATTCCATGACGATATTAAAAAGTTCCATGAGAAGGCTACCTTCCAGTTAAACGATACGCATCCCACAGTAGCCGTGGCAGAACTTATGAGAATCCTCATGGACGAGTATTATCTGACATGGGACGAGGCATGGAACATCACCACAAAGACATGCGCCTACACAAATCACACGATTATGGCGGAAGCGCTGGAAAAATGGCCTATTGAACTGTTTTCCAGACTTCTTCCCAGAATTTATCAGATTATTGAAGAAATTAACCGGAGATTTATTCTCAAAATACAGGAAATGTATCCGGGCAATCAGGAAAAAATCCGCAAGATGGCAATTATTTATGACGGACAGGTTAAGATGGCCCATCTTGCAATCGCTGCCGGCTATTCCGTAAACGGCGTTGCAAGGCTCCACACGGAAATCTTAAAGAATCAGGAGCTTAAGGATTTCTATGAGATGATGCCGGAGAAATTCAATAACAAGACCAACGGTATTACCCAGAGGCGTTTCCTGCTTCATGGCAATCCGCTTCTCGCAGACTGGGTGAGCGCCCATATCGGAACGGACTGGATTACAGACCTTGCCCAGATTAACAGGCTGAAGGTTTATGCAGACGACGAGAAGGCCCAGCAGGAATTTATGAATATCAAGTACCAGAACAAGGTTCGTCTGGCGGAATATATCCGCGAGCATAACGGAATCGAAATAGACCCCCGTTCTATTTTCGACGTTCAGGTAAAGAGACTGCATGAATATAAACGTCAGCTTCTCAATATTCTTCATGTAATGTATCTGTATAACCAGATGAAGGACAATCCGGATATGGAATTTTATCCCAGAACCTTTATTTTTGGCGCAAAGGCGTCTGCAGGTTATTACAATGCCAAGATGATTATCAAGCTGATTACTTCTGTGGCCAATGTGGTGAATAATGACCCTGACGTAAAGGGAAGAATCAAGGTAGTGTTCATTGAAAACTACAGAGTATCCAACGCGGAACTGATTTTTGCGGCTTCCGACGTGTCGGAGCAGATTTCCACGGCAAGTAAAGAGGCTTCCGGAACAGGCAACATGAAGTTTATGTTAAACGGCGCTCTCACGCTGGGAACCATGGACGGAGCCAATGTGGAAATTGTGGAAGAGGTAGGGGAAGAAAACGCTTTCATTTTCGGTCTTTCTTCCAATGAAGTTATTAACTATGAAAATCACGGCGGATACAATCCGATGGAAATTTTCAATAACGACCCTGATGTGAGAAAAGTTCTGATGCAGCTTATCAACGGGACTTTTGCTCCCGATGACCCTGACAGGTTCAGGACGCTTTACAATTCGCTGCTCAACACCATCAGTACTTCAAAAGCGGATATGTATTTTATTTTGAAGGATTTCAGAGCTTACGCGGAAGCGCAGAAGAAAGTGGAAGAAGCTTACCGGGATGAAAAGAGATGGGCAAGAAGCGCGATTTTGAATGTGGCGTGCAGCGGGAAGTTCACATCCGACAGAACAATTCAGGAATATGTGGATGAAATCTGGCATTTGGATAAGGTGGAGCTGCCGAAGAAGAATTGATGATGAAACATGGAGGGAATAGAATGGTATCGGTACTGGAAAGCGGTGCTTATTTAGTAAATGGCTCTGAGATTATACCTGACGGGGCGGAGGCTGCCTCTGCCGTCAGGGAAAAGACAGGGAAGGAAATTACCAGAGAAGAGGCAAGACAGGGGACGATTGCTTATGGTGTTTTGAAAGAACACAATACGTCCGGGAATATGGACAGGCTGAAAATCAAGTTCGACAAGCTGACTTCCCATGATATTACTTTTGTGGGAATTATCCAGACTGCCAGGGCTTCGGGGCTTGAAAGGTTTCCGGTGCCTTATGTTCTCACAAACTGCCACAATTCTCTGTGCGCGGTAGGCGGTACGATTAATGAAGATGACCATATGTTTGGTCTCAGCTGCGCAAAGAAGTACGGCGGCGTTTATGTGCCTCCTCATCAGGCGGTTATCCATCAGTATGCGAGGGAAATGCTTGCGGGGGGCGGAAAAATGATTTTAGGCTCTGATTCCCATACACGCTATGGCGCTCTTGGAACCATGGCAGTTGGCGAGGGCGGGCCGGAGCTTGTAAAGCAGCTCCTCGGGCAGACTTATGATATCGGTATGCCGGGAGTGGTCGGCGTATACCTTACAGGGGAGCCGGTAAAGGGCGTAGGGCCCCAGGATGTGGCTCTTGCCATTATCGGAGAAGTTTTTGCAAGCGGATACGTAAAAAATAAGGTGATGGAGTTTGTAGGACCGGGCGTGGCGTCCCTAAGCGCCGATTTCAGAATCGGTATCGACGTTATGACAACCGAGACAACCTGCCTTTCCTCTATCTGGCAGACAGACGACGTGATTAAGGAATTTTATGAGATTCACGGAAGAAGCGAAGATTACAAAGAGTTAAATCCGAAAGAGGCGGCTTACTACGACGGAATGATTACCGTTGACCTTGGAAAGGTAAAACCGATGATTGCCATGCCTTTCCATCCCAGCAATACCTACACCATTGAAGAATTAAACGCAAACCTTCTGGATATTCTGGATGATGTGGAGAAAAAAGCGGCTGTTTCCCTGGACGGAGCCGTGGACTTCACCCTGAAAAATAAAGTGAGAGACGGAAAACTTTACGTTGACCAGGGAATTATCGCGGGCTGCGCCGGCGGCGGTTTTGAAAATATCTGTGCGGCCGCTGATATAATGAAAGGCTCTTATATCGGTTCCGACGGATTTACATTAAGTCTGTATCCGGCTTCCATGCCTGTTTATATGGAACTGATTAAGAACGGGTGCGCGGCGGCGCTTCTCGAAACCGGGGCGGTACTTAAGACTGCTTTCTGCGGGCCATGCTTCGGCGCCGGGGATACCCCTGCAAACAACGCTTTCAGTATCCGTCATTCCACCAGAAACTTCCCCAACAGGGAAGGTTCCAAGCTCCAGAACGGACAGATTTCATCCGTGGCCCTTATGGACGCCCGCTCCATTGCGGCTACGGCGGCCAACAAGGGAATGCTTACGGCGGCTACGGAGTTTGACGGAGAGATTAACAGATATCAGTATCATTTTGACGCTAATATTTATGCGAACAGGGTGTTTGATTCCAAAGGCAAGGCGGACCCTTCGGTGGAAATCCAGCTTGGCCCCAACATCAAGGACTGGCCGGTGATGACTGAGCTTCCTGATAATCTGGTGCTCCGTGTGGTATCGGAGATTCACGACCCTGTTACCACAACGGACGAGTTGATTCCGTCCGGAGAAACTTCATCCTACCGTTCCAATCCTTTAGGACTTGCGGAATTTACCCTGTCCAGAAAAGACCCCGCTTATGTGGGGCTTGCAAAGGATATTCAGACTGCCCAAAAGGCGGTAATGGAGGATAAGTGCCCTCTGGAAGCAAAGCCTGAACTGAAAGCGGTAATGGCGGTGATAAATAAAGATTATCCCGAAGTCGGAAGAGGCAATATCGGTTTCGGCTCAACCATCTTTGCGGTAAAACCCGGAGACGGCTCGGCGAGGGAACAGGCGGCCTCCTGCCAGAAGGTATTAGGCGGCTGGGCAAACATTGCAAACGAGTACGCCACCAGGAGATACCGTTCCAACCTGATTAACTGGGGTATGCTTCCTTTCCTGATTCCGGAAGGAGAGCTCCCCTTTAAGAATAAGGATTACCTTTTCTTCCCCGGTATCAGAAAGGCTGTGGAGGAAGAGGCTGAGGAAATTAAGGCGTTTAAGGTGGGAGAGAATTCCTTAAGTGAGTTTACCTTAAAGCTGGGAGAACTCACAAAGGAGGAGAGAGAGATTATCCTGAAAGGATGCCTCATAAATTATAATAATAAGAAGATGTAAAATGCAAAGATAATGGAATTAAGCGTCTGTCTTTTGTGACAGGCGCTTATTTTTTCACAATGAATACTAAAATTAACTGAAATTCATCTTATCCATCAAAGCAGCGATAAACACCCCGGCCGCAAGAAAAAACACATTAATCAGGCAGGATATGGTGGAGGTACAAAAACTCTCAAAAGGAATCGTCATAAAAGTAGCCGCCACGACAGTTCCCACGATTGCATGAAAAGTAACGGAATAATATTTGTCAAACAGGGAATTCACAGTTTTCGAGAGGCAGGCAATGGTAATTATCCCGCCGATGCCTGCCGGTATCAGTACCTCGAATGACAGATGCCCGATACCGTCAACAAAGGGAGTATAAAGTCCCATAGGCATAAGGAGCGTTGAAAAGCTCATACCCGGCGCAATGATACTCAGCGCAAGGCAGAATCCGCAGAACAGATACCATATGAAATCCGGCTCGATTACGGCGGAGGTCTGCTTCAGTAAAAAGAGAAGAGTGAAAATTACAAGTATGGCGGTAAGCATGGAGATAAAAGAAGAAGATTTTCTGCCATGTAGCCCCGCCTCCCGCCAGAGGGAAGGAAACATTCCCGCAATCAGACCCACGAAAAGGCAGATGGAGGGAGCCGGATATCTTTCCAGAAAAAAAGCCAGAATATTGGCGACACCCATAAATCCGATAACATAGCCGAGAAAATAAGGAAAAAGTTTTGGCATATGTGTTTTAAACCTGCGGACAGGGTCTGATAGAAATTCCATAGCAGGTTTGTAAATTCCGAAAACAACGCTGAGCACACCCCCGCTTATCCCCGGCAGAACAGCTCCAAGTCCGATAATTGCTCCCTGTAATACTCCGAATAATACCTTTACCAGTTTTATCATAGCTTTATTTCCATATCTGTTTAGGATTACATTAAAAAATATGAGAACAGTTCTTTTACTATTCTTGAAATTAATGTTTCCGGTAAAATAAATTTTTTAGATTTCCATTAGTGTCGGAAAGCCCCTGGAGTAATTCCTGTTTCTTTTTTGAATTTTTTAATAAAATAAAAATAGTCATTGAAACCTACGGCTTCGCTGATTTCTGTAAGTGACATATCTGTAGTTTGCAGCAGAGTAGTTGCTTTTTCAATTCTTAAATTCGTGACATATTGAGAATAGGTCATATTCGTTTCATTTTTTATTAAAGTGCTGATGTAGGATGCATTTAAGTGAAATGTATCCGATAATAATTTCAGTGAAATATTTTTATTATAGTTTTTATTGATATATTTCAAAATTTTTAAGAATGCACCGGAAGAAGCGTGCGATGAATCTGACTGCAGAGAATTTTCTCCGGCGGTGCAATGGTTCCTGTTTCATCATTTAAGTATTCGTAGGTCTGGTCG
>CAMSTM010000064.1 GCA_947063675.1 uncultured Lachnospiraceae bacterium
GACTTCCCCCTTGTCTGTCTGTCTGTCTGTCTGTCTGTCTGTCTGTCTGTCTGTTCACCTGTATATCCGGGATTCTGTCTGTTTTATGAATTAAATATATTGGAACAGCTTTGGGATTGTCAATCAATACAGCGTTTTTTTAACATCAAAGTAAAAAAGGTGCTATAAGGCCTCCTTAAGGTATAGCGCCCTCTGAATGTTCCCCACCTCACACACCCCATTGTATTTTCCCAAAGCAAACTGTATAATAGCAACTGGACCGGCAAAAAATTCCATTCAACACCATAAAAACCACCCGGAAAATGCGTATACTATAAGAAAGTAAAAACGGCAATTATGCCGGTAAAGAAAGGGGATTAAAAAAATGAAAAAACTTGCGGTACTTTTAATGACGGCGGTAATGCTGACGGCTTTTACAGGATGCGGCGGAAAGAATGACGCTTCAAACGGCGGTGAGAGCGGAGAATCAAAATACGCGGAGGCAATTGAGATTATGGACGCTGTTTTCGGCGCGTATGAGGAGGCGGATAAGTTTGCCGTTTACGGAGGAAATCAGGAAAATCCGGTGATGGATGCGCCGGGAAAATTTGACGTTACCAAGACGGAAGAGCTTTCGTATGTGCTGGGACTGCCGGAGGCCATGGCTTCCGATATTGAAGATGCGGCTTCCATGGTACACATGATGAACGGAAATGTTTTTACGGGCGCGGCTTACCGCTTAAAGGACGGCGTGGATATGAACAGCTTTGCCGAAGAGGCCAGAACCAAGATTCTTGCCACACAGTGGATGTGCGGACAGCCGGAAACGCTGGTGATTATCAAGGTTGACGGAAGTTATGTGATTACGGCGTACGGCGCGGCGGAAACCATAGAAACGTTTAAAAACAACGCGCTTTCGACGCTTGAAGGTTCGGAAGTGATTATTGAGACGCCGATTGCATAAAACTCTGATAAGGAAATTTTATCATGCTTTTTTCAAGTATCACTTTTTTGTATTATTTTCTGCCGCTTATGCTGGCGTTTTACTTTGCGTCAGATTTCATTGAGAGGCGTGTACTCGGACGAATATTGCGCCCTGCACAAACGGGGACGTCAGGAAAGGCAAAAAATATTGTCCTTCTTTTGGGCAGTCTCATATTTTATGCCTGGGGCGAGCCCCGGTATGTGATTTTGATGGTGGTTTCCATACTGGCCGGCTGGTTTTTCGGGCTGTTGCTTGAAAAGTACAGGGGCAAAGGCGCCGGGCGGCTGGTCTGTGTCTTGTCGGTGGGAATCAGCCTTTCCTTTCTTCTGTATTTTAAGTACGGCAACTTTTTTCTTGAAAATCTGGGCGCGGTTACCGGGCAGGAGATTGCGCTGATACAGGCGGCCCTTCCTATCGGAATCAGTTTTTATACGTTTCAGATTATCAGCTATACGCTGGATGTGTACAGAGGCGAGCGGGCGGAACGGAATCTGATAAATCTGGCGGCTTACATTACCATGTTTCCGCAGCTTATTGCCGGGCCGATTGTGCGGTACGCCGGGATTGCCGGGCGGATGGAGAAAAGAGGACATTCGTGGGAGGAAGCGTCGGAAGGGATTCGCCGCTTTGTGATTGGGCTGGCAAAGAAAATCCTGCTAGCCAATCAGTTAGGCGAGCTGTGCGGTGTGTTCCGCGATTCCTCTGATAAATCGGTATTGTTTTACTGGCTCTATGCAGCAGCCCTCATTCTGCAGATTTACTTTGATTTTTCGGGCTACAGCGATATGGCAATCGGGCTGGGGAGAGTGCTTGGATTTCATTTCCCGGAAAATTTCAATTACCCTTACATTTCCGCCAGTATTACTGAGTTCTGGCGCAGATGGCATATTACGCTGGGCTCCTGGTTCCGGGATTACGTCTATATTCCCATGGGCGGAAACCGGGTGGGAAAAGGCCGGTGGCTCTTTAACATTTTTGTGGTATGGATGCTGACAGGCTTCTGGCACGGGGCGGCGTGGAATTTTATTATATGGGGGCTGTATTTCGCGGTGCTTCTGATGGCCGAAAAATTATGGCTTTTAAAGTATCTGAAAAAGAGCAGAGTTCTGTCCCGGATTTACGTGCTGTTTCTGGTGACAGTCAGTTTTGTGATTTTTAACGGGGAAAATATGGGGCAGGCCCTCTCCGATATCGGAGGACTGTTCGGGGCAGGCGGCATACCGCTGGTATCGAACGAGGCTGTTTATTACGCGAAAAGTTTTGCGGTTATCCTGGCGGCTGCCATAACAGGGGCGACGCCTGCCGTCCGCTGCCTTTTTGAAAGAGCCGTTAAGCGGCCGGCCGGCAGAAAGCTTTTAAACGCGGCGGAACCGGCGCTGCTTCTTGTGCTGACGGTGATAATGACCGCTTATCTGGTTGACGGTTCTTTTAATCCCTTTTTATATTTCAGGTTTTAAGGAGAGAGAAATTTATGGATATCCGGGGAAAAGACAAGGTGATATGCATTATGTTTACCCTGTTTCTGGCGATAGGGTTTTTGCTGTGCGCATTTTACCCCAAAAAGGAATACTCAGACAGCGAAAGAAGAAAGCTTGCTTCCATGCCCCGCTTTACAGTAAAAACGGTGTGGCAGGGGCGGTTCATGTCGGAGTTTGAAACTGCTGCCGCGGATACATTTCCTTTCCGGGAGCAGTTTCGGACACTGAAAGCCCTGACGGCGGCGGAGATTTTCAGGCGGGGGGACAACAACGGCATTTATGTTTCGGGGGATTTTATTTCCAAACTGGAATATCCCATGAATGAGGATTCCCTGAACCGGGCGCTTTTACGTCTCTATTATATATGCGGAAAATATCTGACGGAGGAAAATAGGGTTTTTCTCTCTGTAATACCGGATAAAAACTGTTTTCTGGCAAAGGAAAGCGGCCGCCCGTCCATGGATTACCGGGCCTTTGAGGATTATATCAGGCAGAGGGCGGATTTTGCGGAGTATATAACCGTTTCCGATTTGCTGGAAAAAGAGGATTATTATAAAACCGATACCCACTGGCGGCAGGAGCGGATTGCGGACGTGGCAAAGCGTCTGGCGGAGAGTATGGGAACTTCGCTTTCCGATGATTATGAGGTCCATACCCTTGAAGGGGATTTTTACGGAGTGTATTACGGACAGGCGGCCCTGCCTCTTGGGCCGGAAGAGATAAAGTATCTGACAGGGGAGGCAATCAATGCCTGTAAAGTGCACGACTGGCAGAACGGCAGGGATATTCCGGTATACAGCATGGAAAAAGCCGGAGGAAAAGACCCCTATGAAATGTTCCTGTCCGGTCCGCTGTCTCTTGTCACCGTTGAAAACCCTCTGGCAAAAGAGGACAGAAGGCTTGTGATTTTCCGTGATTCCTTCGGCTCAGCCATTGCGCCGCTTCTTATCAGCGGTTATTCGGAGATTACACTGGCGGATATCCGGTATATGCATCCGGATAATCTGGGAAAGTTCGTGGATTTTGAGGGCTGCGATGTGCTGTTTTTGTACAGTACGCTTGTGCTCAATAACAGCGAGACGTTTAAATAGGGTGCAGCGGTGCAAAAAAGGATTTTTTTACGCATATTATTTCACTGTCCGGGGTGCCTGCGGTATTCACCGGGAGTAATCCCGAATTTTTTCTTAAATACATTCTGAAAATAAGCCTGACTGGAAAAACACAGGTAATTGCTGATTTCGCTTAAGGATTTATCGGTGTAGGCAAGGAGGGCGCGTGCTTCTTCCAGCTTACAGCGCATAATAAAATCGCTTATTGCAAAGCCAGATTCTTCTTTAAACCGGCGGGAAATGTACGAACGGCTTTTGCCGGCATAGGCTGCCACGTCTGATACGGAGATTGCCTGATTGGTATGCCGCCTGATATATTGGATACATTTAAAAATATCCGGCGTGGTATTCTGGGGAAGCTGAGCCGTTGCCACCCTTCTGGTAAAATCCAGAAGCATGTCGTATTGAAGTTGATAGAGGCTGTCTACACTATGCAGTTTTTCTCCCTCCTGAATATAAATATCGCTGAGTTGATAGGCGGATTCAATATCGAGGCCGCCCTCAATGGCGCACCGTGTGGCGAGGGTGACGGCGACAATCAGGATATTTTTTGCCTGTCTTAAAGTATTGTCCGCAATCTGTCCGGCCTGAATGGAGAAAGCATTTGAGAAAAATGCTTTCAGTCCGTCAACGTTGCCGCTGCGGATATAGTCAAGGTACATCTGCTCATAGTGGTAGGTGTTGTGAAACTGTTCCGTTTCTTTGATATCATAGCTTTTCATCGAATGCAGACTTGCCCGGGAGAAATTTTCCGAGGCGGAGTGCAGATTCAGATAAGCTTCTATAGAAATCACATCATGAAATAATTCCTGATAAAACAAAGCAAGAAAATGGCAGAACTGATGAAAGGAATACGCAGGGGTAAACCGGTACAGCTCCGTGAGCTGCTCTTTACATTCTGATGGAATGGCGTATTCCTTCATAATATTTCTGACAGAGGCGGCGGAAGGCATGAGGCTTACTACAGGTCCGATGAGAACGCTTTGTCCTGTCTGAACGTTCTTCACAAGGCCGAAGTAATTGAACTCCTTTGTGACCAGATAGGAAACGTCCTTTTCCCTGGCGGATAATTCCGGCAGATGGGCCGCCGCCAGGTCAAAGGAGAAGCCTGTGTCCGGCAGAACCAGCATCAGCACGTCATTTTCATAATAATGTACGGGAAGGTAAGTACAGTTATAGAGAGTCTGGCAAAAGGAATAAATATGCTCCATCATAACGCTCCTTAAATTTAAAGTAATATAATTTTATAATATTGAGCACAAAATTACAATACAATGCCTGAAAAAGTAAATAAAATGAACCTGTAAATTCTTTGAAGTTTGAAAAACGGTAAAAGGCAGGAGGGATTTTATGGAGCGTATTTTTATTGACGGGATGGACTTTCAGACGGCTGATGGGAAGCAGGTTTTGTTTAACGGAATTAATGTGGTCTGCAAAGACAGGGCACAGGGATATATTTTTCCTGATTTGGAAAAATCATTCCGGGCCTTTGAAAGGATGGGATTTAATCTTATCCGGTTCGGAATTTTCTGGGACGGGGTGGAGCCGGAGCCGGGAAAGTATGATATGGAATATTTAAGCCGGGTGAGAGACACGATAGGGCTGGCTGAAAAATACGGACTGTATGTAATCGTCGATATGCATCAGGATTTATTTGCAAGAAAATTCATAGACGGCGCGCCGGACTGGGCTACGTTGGACGAGGGAGCATATCACCCGGAAGGCTGCACCATGTGGTATGACGCGTACCTGCAAAGCGAGGCGATTATCAGGGCGGCAGATAATTTCTGGGCGGATAAGGCTGCGGAGGACGGAAGGGGCGTGCTTACCCATTATGAAAAAATGTGGGAGCGGATTGCACAATATCTGGACTGCTGTGAAAATATTATCGGATGGGAACCTATGAACGAGCCTTTTATGGGAAGCCTTGCGCGCAATGCCTTTGGATTTGCAACGGAGCGGATGAAGGAGCAAAATCCGCAGTTTGATTTGGCGCATCCCGAAAAGATTTCTCAGGAAGAACAGGCGGCGTTTATGGAAATTGTGACGGAGCAGTTTCAGGAGTTTGACCGCACGACGCTGATGGACTTTTACCGCAGGATGCACAGGGCTGTCAAAAAGCACAGCAAAAAGCCTCTCGTCACAGGAGGGAATATATACAGCAGCAGCACGGTACATACAGGAATTGGCCGTCTTTCTACGGATAAAGAAAATCAGGGCTGCCAGATATATGCACCGCATGGGTATGATTCTGTAGTGGATTCCGACCGCTATGACAGCTTCAGCAGGGAAAATGTGGAGAGGCTGTATGCCGACAAGCGCCGCTCCCAAAAGGAGTTGCAGCTTCCTTTAATTGTAGGCGAATGGGGCGCATTCCCCTCAAAGCCTTTTACTAACGGTCTGATACGGCATATGAACGGGATTTTGGAAAAATATCTGTGGAACTCTGCGTATTGGGATTATCAGCCGAAACGGGAGGAGGACGCAAATTTCAGCTCTCTTTGCAGAGCTTATCCGGTGGAAACGGCAGGCAGGCTGATAGCTTATCACTATGACGAGGAGGGGAAAGCTTTTGAAATGACTTTTGAGGCGGCAGAGGGTGAGAGCCGGATTTACTGCCCGTTTATTCCCCAAAGCGTAGAGGGAAGGTATGGGAATAAGGCGTGCGGAATAGATTATCGTCTGGAAAAGACGGGCGAGGAGGCATGCCATGTATTTTTAAAGACAAAGCAGACAGGAATGCTCACAGTATTTATCAGAAAGGAGAGCTGACGGATATGCAGATTACGGATTTACGGGTGGAATATAGGAAAAATCCTGTGGGAATAGATGTCCTTATTCCCCGGTTTTCCTGGAAGCTGGAATCGGAGCAGAAAAATACCATGCAGGACGGCTATCAGATTCAGGTGATTTCACAGGGGGCAATGGTGTGGGATTCCGGTTATCAGAAGTCGGAACAGTCTGTGCTTGTGGAATATGGAGGCCTGCCATTGCAGGCGGAGTCGGTTTATGAATACCGGGTGGTTGTACAGGATAATCACAAAGAGGTGGCCGAAGCAGCGGGGGGGTTTGAGACGGGACTGCTTGCGGGAACCAGTTTTCAGGCAAAATGGATTACGCATCCCTTTGGGAAGGAGGAGCAGGCATGTCCTGTATTTACCAGACAGGTTTCTTTGGAAAAAAGGGTAAAGAGAGCCCGCATCTACGCAACAGCACTGGGTGTTTATGAGATTCACATAAACGGGGAAAAAGTTGGAGACGCTTTTTTTGCGCCGGGCTGGACGAACTATAAAAAGCGGCTGCAGTACCAGACCTATGATGTGACCGGGCTGCTTGACGGAAAGCAGGGAAAGGAGAATCTTCTGGAAATCACTGTAGGAAACGGCTGGTATAAGGGAATTTTCGGATTTACCTGTACGCCTGACCACTACGGAGAGCAGGTTGCGGCGCTGGCGGAGCTTCATATTACCTATGAGGACGGGACAAAGGAAATCATAGGAACGGACACGGATTGGACAGTGAAAACAGGTTCCATACGGTACAGCGAAATTTACATGGGAGAGACCATCGACAGTACCTTTAAGGAGAGTAAAGCTGCTTCGCCGGTTCTTTTTTCCTATCCCATGGAAAATCTTACGGCGCAGGAATGCGAACCTGTCAGAATTACAAAGCGTATGGAGGCAAAGGAGCTGATTGTGACGCCGAAGGGGGAAAAGGTTCTGGATTTTGGACAGAATATGGCCGGCATCGTGGAGGTAAGGGTTCAGGGAAGGGAAGGGCAGAAAATTGTTATCCGTCATGCGGAAACGCTGGATAAAGACGGGAATTTTTACCCGGAAACGCTGCGTCAGGCAAAATCAACGGACACCTATATCTGTGACGGGACAAAGCAGACCTTTCTGCCCCATTTTACCTTCCACGGATTCCGCTATATCTGTGTGGAGGGAATGGATGAAATTGACCCGGCGGATTTTACAGCCTGCAGTTTACATACGGATATGAAGGTGACAGGGCGCTTTTCCTGCTCCAATGAAATGGTAAACCAGTTGCAAAGCAATATAATGTGGGGGCAGCGCAGCAATTTCCTGGATATTCCCACGGACTGTCCCCAAAGGGACGAGCGGCTTGGATGGACGGGAGACGCCCAGGTCTTTTGCCGGACGGCTTCTTATAATATGGAAACCGCTTTGTTTTTCACAAAATGGCTCCATGACCTGAAAAGCGAGCAGACAAAGGAGTTCGGTCTGCCCCATGTAGTGCCCAATATTTTAGCGGACCAGGAGGCCGCCGCTGCCTGGAGCGATGCGGCAACTATTATACCGTGGACGGTTTACCGAATGTTCGGGGACGAAAGAGTGCTGAGAGACCAGTACGGAAGCATGAAGGGATATGTGGACTATATTACGGCTCATTGCGGGGAAAACGGTTTGTGGCAGACGGGCTTTCAATACGGTGACTGGCTGGCGCTGGACAAGGAGGAAAGCGCCGACAGGACGGGGGCGACGGACAAATATCTGGTGGCAAACGCCTATTATGCCTGTTCGGCGGATATTGTAAGCAAGGCGGCCGGGGTGCTTGGAAACAGAGAGGACGCCGGTAAATACCGGGAGCTTCATGAGGAGATTGTAAGACGTTTCAACGAGGAATACATCACAAGAACAGGCCGGCTGGTAAGCGAAACACAGACAGGCTGCGTACTGGCGCTGCATTTCCGGCTTGCACAGGAAAAATACCGGGAGAGAATCGCGAAATCTCTGGAGGCAAATATTGCCGGCCACAAAAACCATCTGTCCACCGGTTTTGTGGGAACGCCTTATCTGTGTCATGTGTTATCGGAAAACGGTATGCATGACCTTGCGGGAACCCTTTTCCTGAAAGAGGATTATCCGTCCTGGCTTTACGCTGTAAAAAAGGGCGCCACCACTATATGGGAGAGATGGAATTCCATTATGCCTGACGGCAGCTTTGACGAGTCGGGAATGAACAGCCTGAATCACTATGCATACGGCTCCATCGGCGACTGGATGTATGAAAAGCTTGCGGGAATCAGCCCTTTAAAGCCTGGATATAAGGAAATTATGATTCGCCCCGGGTTTATCAAGGGCATTACCGGCGTGGACGCGTCCTTTGATTCGGTTTACGGTATAGTAAGAAGCGCATGGAGCTGTAAAGACGGGAAAATTACGGTTGACTTAACTGTTCCGGCCAACACTACAGCGCAGGTTTATCTGCCGGAGAAGGAAGACGGGTTTTCTCTTGGTTCAGGAGAATGGCACTATGAGTATGAAACCGGGACGAAGCTTGAGGCGGAGAGGTTTACCATGGATACCACGCTGGGCGCTCTTGTGCAGGAAGCTCTGGCGGTAGAGCTTTTTAATCAGTATATGCCGGGGATGCTGGACGGCCCTATGATTGAATTTGCTTACGGCATGACAATCAGCGAGCTGACAGCGGTGATGCCGCCGGAGGGGACGGAGCTTTTTAAGACGGTACTTGACACATTAAACAGGCAGGAAACAGAGAAAAAGTAAATCATATGAGGAGGAAAAAAGTATGGCAGGGAAACCACTGGGAAAAGACCAGTTCGGCATTCAGAAGGTGATGAGAGGAAGCGATTATTTCGGCGATTCCATGGGGCAGTTTGCGCTAAACGCAATCAGCGGAATGGTAGGACAGCTTACCTATTTTTATACGGATAAGGTGGGACTGGCGGCCGGTATGGTGGCAACGGTATTCATGATTACAAAGATTATCGATGCCTTTACGGATATTATCATGGGAAATATTATCGACCACACAAAACCGGGGCGGGAAAGATACCGTCCGTGGATTTTGAGAATGGCAGTACCCGCGGCGGCGCTGATACTGATGCTTTTTACCGTGCCTGGCGGAAACAGCGGGTTGCAGATTGCTTATCTGCTGATTACCAATCTTCTGATGACCTCTGTGGTCTATACGGCGATTGCAATTCCTTACGCATCTTTGCAGGTGGTGCGTACAGAAAGCTCCGAGGAGCGGGGGAAGATGGGCGTTTACCGTGCGTTGGCCGGCTATGTGCCTGGTATGGCAATTGTGCTTGCAGTGATTCCGGTTACCAACGCCCTTGGCGGGACGCAGAGCGCATGGATAAAGTTTGCGGCGGTGGTTGCCCTTGTGGTTTTGCTCTGCCTTCTGTTTTGCTATAAAAAGAGCAGGGAGACGGCTGTTTCCGATGAAATTGCAGCTATACAAATGCCGCAGAGCGGAGAGGAAGCGGAGGAGGCTGTACCTCTTGCAGAGGCTGTGGGAAAGCTGTTTGGCAATAAATACTGGGTGCTTGCTCTGATTATGGGGCTGGTGTCTCAGGTAACCTACGGCCTTGCCAACTCCTCGGGAACCTACTACTGTAAATGGATTTACGGCGATGACAATCTGGTGGCAATTCTTGGCGCAGTGGGAATGATACCGACGATTCTCGGTTTTATACTGGTGGGGCCCATGAACAAGAAGCTGGGAGTGGTGAAAACTCTGCGCGTGTGCTTTTTGCTTGGAATGGCGGCAACCCTTCTGCGTGTGATTAACCCGACCCATTTCTGGTACAATACTATTCTGGGATGTATCAGCTCTTTTGCCAATATTCCCATGATGTGCCTGCTTGGCGTTACCACGGCAATGGCAATCGACTATAACGCATTCAAGTATGGAAACAGGATGGTCGCCTGTTCCCAGAGCGCGACCGGGTTCGGCGGAAAGGTGGGAAACGGCCTGGGGGCGTCAGTGGTGGGCTGGTGCCTTGCAATTGCTCATTATGACGCGACTCTGACGGCGGCAACGCCGGCAGTGCGCCAGGCGATTTACGCTTTTAATATCTACATTCCTTTCGTACTGTTTCTTGTGATGTTCGTCTGCGCAATGAAATTTGATTTGGAGGCGAAGCTGCCGGAAATCAGAAAGGAACTTGAGAAACGGAAAGAAAACAGGTAACAACGATGCGGCAGGGAAGGCGCGTGGAAAAAATCCACGCGCCTTTTAAGATGCTTTTTGTTGTGGTAGAATAGGGAATGTAAGAAATTTGTAAGAAACACCCACCGGAATTTGTAAATATTTCATTATATTCTGATATCAGCTCAAAGGTACAGTTCTGCACGAAAAGGCTTTGGACGCATGTGCGGCTGTAAAGCAGAAGGAAAGGCATGGTAAGGGACAATGGGAGAATGTATACTGGTAGTGGATGACGACAGAGAGATAGTGAAGGCCATCAGCATATTGCTTGAGGGCGAGGGATACGAGGTACTGAAGGCCTATGACGGTCTGCAGGCGCTGGATATTCTTTCCGCCCGTTCGGTCAGGCTTGTGCTCATCGATGTGATGATGCCGAAGCTGGACGGACTTTCCGCAGTCATGCGTATCAGGGAAAAGCAGAATATCCCAATCATCGTCTTAAGCGCAAAGAGCGAGGACAGCGATAAGGTGTTAGGGCTTTCCATGGGGGCGGACGATTATGTGTCCAAGCCCTATAATCCGCAGGAGCTGGCAGCCCGGGTAAAAAGCCATCTCCGCAGATATACCAGCCTTGGCGACATCCACGCGGGAAACAGAGCGGACGAACTACGTAACGGCCGTCTGCTTTATAAGACCGGTGAAAAAATCCTTTATGCGGATGGGGAAGCGGTGAAGCTCACCGCAACGGAGACGAAAATTATAGAGCTTTTCATGCGCAATCCGGGACGTGTCTTTCCGGCGGAAGAAATCTACCGCCGTGTGTGGGAGGAGGAAGCCTTTGCGTCGGAGAATACCGTGATGGTGCATATCAGGCGTATCCGTGAAAAAATAGAACTGAATCCGAAAGAGCCAGAATATTTAAAGGTGGTGTGGGGCATTGGATACAAAATGGAAAAACAGGAAAAAGGCAATTAGTTTTATGATTTTCGCTCTCGGCGTTACGCTGACGCTGGGAGGCATTACGGGGCTTATGAGGGATAAGCCCCGGGGAGCAGCGTTCTGGCAGCTTGAGAAAATACTGGAAAACGATTATCAGGAGAGCGAAAGGTTTCGGAATTATATCGGAAACCGGCTTGGAAACCTTCTGTCCATAGCTGCCGGGGGCGTGCCGGAGGACACATGGATATACGACAACGGCATTTACTATGACGATTACTGGAATTACATTGAGGAGGAGAAGACTGCCGCTTACCTGAGCGAAGGTGCGCAGGAGGGAGGCTGGAGCCAGGAGGACTATGATATTTTCGGCAGAAAGAAGCTGTCGGAGGAAGAGAAGAAGGAAATTGCGCAGAAGTACCATGATACCGTCAGGGGAGACAAAAATGTGCTTTACTCCGTTTCTTATGACGGAAAAGTATTATATGCCAATTCGGACGCCTTAAAGGCGGAGGACGGCATGGCCGTGCCGGAGGGAAATGCAATCGGCAAAGGAGAGCTTGCAGGCTATAACTTCTTTCTTTACTTTGACGGGGAAAAGGTGAAAATCGTAAAGGACGGACGGGAGCTTGACGTTTACGGGGACGGCTATTACCGGGAAGGAGCCGGTGCAGATGAAGGGGATATGTGGTACGTTCCGGGCTACTATAATTTTCCGGTTGATGAAAGCATAAAGAAGGCAAGGGTCTGTATTGCCGCGGCGGCAGAGCCGGTTATTTATACGGAAGGTGCTTACGGAAAAGAAGGAGGCTCCAGAATGTATGACAACGCCCTGTACTGGATGAACTATAACTGTCAGAGCAGCCGGAAGGTGTTGTTTCTGGAGGCAGTATGTCTGACGGCGGGCATAGGCTTGCTTCTTTTGTCACTGCTTTTCCGCAGGAGCCGGCAGGAGACGCTCCTTAGAATCGCCGGTTTTCAGGGGAAAATCTGGGTGGAAGCCAAAGTACTTTTACTTTTTGGCGCGCTGTGTGCTGCCGCTTTCATTATGATTCGGAGCAATTACGGATACGGTCTGTGGGAAGAAATCGTTATGGCTTACGATTATGAGTACGGCATGGAAACCGTACTTGCGCTGGGCAGAGAGGTGATGCGAAACCTTTCCCCGCTGTTCTGGATTGTGCTGTTCTGGACGGCTTATTTTATCTGGAACGACTTACGGCACAACAAAAAGATATGGAAGCAGGGACTGATTGCCGGGCTTTGGAGAACCTTTTCCGTGAAAAATCTGAATCAGACTCTTTCCCGGAAGGCGGCGGGAAGGAATGCAGCTCTCTTTGCCGGAGCCGCTGTCTATGCGGCGTTTATGGCTGTTCTGCTCATCTTAAGAAGGACGGCCCGGGGAAATGAAGCTGTCTGGATTAGCGGAACTGCCGCAGCCGTTATCATCGGACTGCTGGCAGCGGTGGGAACCGTCGCTTTCCTGATACTGGCGTATGTTATCGGCAGAAAAAATATGGAGACGGCCAGGGATTTGGAGGTGCTTGCGCTCAATGTGGAAGAAATCCGAAACGGCAACTATACGGATATCGGCGGTGATTTTTCCGGCCACGACCTTGACGGCCTTATGACTCAGCTTGAAGATATCCGCCATGGCATGGCGAAAGCCGTGGATGAGCAGATGAAAAGCGAGCGGATGAAGGTGGAGCTGATTGCCAATGTGTCCCATGACATCAGGACGCCCCTGACCTCCATCATCAGTTATGTGCAGTTTTTAAAGCAGGAGGAGGGACTGCCCGGCCATGTAAGGGATTATGTGATGATTCTGGACGAAAAGTCCCAGAGACTGAAAAACATGGTACAGGATGTGTTTGCGGTGAGCAAGGCTGCCTCCGGGGAGCTGCCCATGCACATGGAGAGGCTGGATTTCGGAAAGCTCCTGCGCCAGACTATGGCGGACATGGAGGAACAGATTAGTAAAAGCGCGGTTTCCTTCCGCACGGAAATCCCGGAGGAAGCGGTAATGATTATGGCGGACGGCCAGAGGATGTACCGGGGATTCCAGAACCTGTTCCAGAATGCAATCAAATATTCCCTTGACGGTTCCAGAGTGTATGTGACACTGAAAACAGACGGGGAGCTGGCGGTTGCCAGCGTGAAGAACACCTCGCAGCTGGAGCCTGCCAGAGGCAAGGACTTTACGGAGCGTTTTATAAGAGGGGACGAGAGCCGCACGGACGGCGGCAGCGGGCTGGGGCTGTCCATTGCCCAGAGCTTTACGGAGGCCTGCGGCGGAGTCTTTTCCTGGGAGACGGACGCGGATTTGTTTGTGGTGAGGGTTTCCTTTAAGCTGGCGTGAAAACCGATTTTTTCCGAATAGCACAACTTTCAATTGATGTGTCAAAGCAAAGAGTGATATAATAGGAAAAACTATGGAGAAATACTGACAAGGAGACAAGCAGTAATGAGTAAGCAAGTTTATAACCCTTATATGCCGACATTTGAATATGTCCCGGACGGGGAGCCTCATGTGTTTGACGGCAGAATTTATCTCTACGGCAGTCACGACCGCTTTGACGGCGCGCAGTTCTGTCTGAATGATTATATCTGCTATTCTGCAGATGTCAACGATTTGACAGGCTGGAGGTATGAAGGAATTATTTACCGGAAGGAACAGGACCCGCGTAATCAGAATATTCCTGCTGACGCGCAGCCCTTTGAAGTGAAGCCGGGGATTGCGGTGAAGGAGAATTCCTTAAATCCGCCGGGGGTTCATGCCATGTGGGCGCCTGATGTGGTGCGGGGGCTGGACGGAAAATACTATTTGTATTATTGTCTGGATTATCTGCCGGAGATTGCCGTTGCGGTATGCGACGAACCGGCGGGAAAATACGAATTTCTGGGATTTGTCCGTCATGAGGACGGAACGGCGCTGGGAAAAAGAGAAGGCGATTTGATTCAGTTCGACCCCGGAATTTTTATTGACGATGACAGGACAATTTATCTGTATTCGGGAAATGCGCCCATGCATAAGGAGTGTTTTGATTCGGAAAAGGGCTCTCAGGTGATGACGCTTAAGGAGGATATGCTTACTCTGGCCACAGAGCCGAAGCATCTCCTGCCTGATATCCATGAGGCGGAAGGGACGGAGTATGACGGCCATGCCTTTTTTGAGGCCAGCTCTATCAGAAAAATCAACGGCAGATATTACTTTGTGTACTCTTCCGTCAGAAGCCATGAGCTGTGCTATGCCGTAAGCGACAGGCCTGACGGAGGCTACCGTTTCGGGGGAACGCTGGTGGATATTGCAGATATCTTTCTGGACGGGCGTAAGGAAGAAGAGCCGCTTAACTGCCTGGGAAATACCCATGGGGGAATCGAATGCGCCGCCGGCCAGTGGTACGTCTTTTATCACAGGCAGACGAACCGGACGAATTACAGCAGACAGGGCTGTGCGGAAAAGATTTATTTTGATGAAAAGGGAGCGATTGCCCAGGCGGAGGTGACGTCCTGCGGATTAAATAAGGGGCCCTTAAGGGGAGCCGGTACATATCCGGCGGCAATCGCCTGTCAGATTAACCGCAGCGGAAAGCAGGTGCTTTCCATGCCGGACGTCATGAAAGAGGATTATCCCTATCTGACCCAGGATGTACCGGACTTTGAGCCGGCGGACGGCCTTGCGGAAAAAGACAGAAAGGAGCCCGTTCAGTATATTAAGAATATAAAAGACGGAAGCGTTATGGGATACAAATATTTTGCCTTTGACGGAATGGGACAGGCGACGATGCTTGTAAGGGGAAAAGCGGACGGAAGGGTTATGATAGCCGTGGATACCCCGGAAAATACTGTCGGAGAGATTCCGGTAAATTTGGACGTGCAGGACTGGACGCCTGTCTGCGGGAAAACGGAACCGGTAAGCGGTATCCATGCCCTGTATTTTTGTTTTAAGGGAAGCGGAGAACTGGATTTCTCAGTGTTCAAATTAGAAAATGCACATAACATATTAAGGGGGGAATAGTATGAGCAGCGGACTGGAATGGCAGGACAGATTTAATATCGGCGTGGATATCGTTGACAAGGCGCATAAACAGCTTTTTTCCACTATGAACAGGCTGCTTGCCGTAAGCGAGCACAAGTTAAAAAGCCGTTGGGTATGTGAGGAAGGGATTAAATATTTAAGGTCCCATACAATGAAGCATTTTGCGGAAGAAGAGGAATACATGAAGTCTGTGGGCTACAGCGGCTATGAGAGGCACAGGCGTATACACAGAAATTTCCGGCTGAAAACCCTTCCCGCTCTTGAAAAAGAGCTGGAGGATACGAATTATTCTGTGGACGCCGTCCGCCATTTTCTGGGCGTATGTATCGGATGGATGACGGCGCACACACTGACGGAAGACCAGGCCATCACAGGCAGAATCCCAAGCAAATGGGACGAACTCCTTCCCGAGGAGGATATTTCCGCACTGGAAAAAACAATTATCAGAACCATGCGGGAAATGTTTATGTTGGATGCCAGGGTGATAAACGAGCATTACAGAGGGGAAGATTTCGGAAAGGGTATCTACTATCGTCTGGTTTGCGAGATTCCGGGCGGCGAGCGGAGAGAAACGATTTTTATCCTTGAAAACCAGCTCCTTACGGGCACGGTGGGAGCGATGCTGGGTATTCAGTTTGATAAAGTGGACGACGTGGTTGTCAATGCAACCAGATATATTTCACGGCAGTTCCTGAAACGGGTGAAAGCATGCTTTGCTTCCGGCGCGCAGCAGGAGGTTGTGGAGGAAAGTCTGATGACCGCCGGGCAGTTCCAGGAGGTTTTTGAAAAGGTAAATCCTGAGTGCAGCCTTCTGTTCGGCACGGAGGCCGGTTATTTTGTGTTCTGTTCCTTCAAGGCATCTCCCGAAAGCAGCGAAGCCGGACAGACGATTAACGCTCAGAATGCCATGAATGAAATCAAAAAATATCTGGACACTGACGATAAAAAGAAAATTTTGGTGGTGGACGACTCCAATGCCGTGCGTGCGGGGCTCAAAAAGCTGCTTGACAAAAACTACAAGGTTACTTCGGTCAATTCGGGAGCCGCGGCGTTAAAGGCGGTCACTGTGGAGAGGCCGGACCTTATCCTGCTGGATTTGGAGATGCCGGAGTGCGACGGAATACAGACGCTTAAAATGCTTCGCTCCGAAGGGAAAATAGCGGAAATTCCCGTGATTTTCCTGACAGGGAGGGTGGACCAGCAGAGCGTCGAGCGAATCATGTCCGTAAAACCTGCGGGATATATGTTAAAAACCATGAGAACGGTTGATATCAAGAAAAACATTGATTCTTTCTTTGTCAGAAAATAGGGAAACAAAAGGAAAAGGGATTGCCGGTAAGGCAGTTCCTTTTTTCTCAGACAAACGCCGGGAAACCAATTAATTCCCCATTGGGAATAACATTGACAGAAGAACAATGGTAAGGATATAATAATTACCAGAAAAACATTTTTTCGCTGTTTTACAGGAGGCGGAATGGAGATTAAGGTGGAAAAAAAGCGAAACAAAAGCGGAAAAAACAGAGAAGTGTCTCTGCTTTTGTCAATTATATTGGTTTTTTGTATATTGGGCGGCGTTGTTTTTTCTGTATCGAGGCGGATTACCGAGGAAATGGCTACCTCGGCGATTCACAATCTCAGCGAAAGCCTGGCGCTCATTAAAGGTACGGTAGAGGCGGTTCTGGTGAAGGAATCGGAATTTCAGAAGATGATTGCGCAGGAGATTTCTATGACTGATAATCCCGAGGCGTTCCTATCCTCATCATCCTATAGGAAGAACCGTACAATGGTAAAGCTGTCGGTGATATTATCAGGCAAAACGGAAGGAATTTCCAATACGGGGGAAGTGTTTACGGAAGAAGGGCTGGATTTTTCAGCCGGATATATGGTGGAGGAGCTGCCCGTTTCCCAGTCCTACATGAATGACATGGGGACGTGGGCGTATACCATCAAATGTCCTGTGAAGAAAGGATACGAGCAAATTGCAACGCTTTATATAGAATATATCTATGACTCCTTTGAGGAAATACTTCCAAAGGAATTTTATAACGGAAGCGCCATGCTCTACATTATGGACGGAAAGAGCGAAAGGCTTGTCTTAAAGCCCAGAGGTATGGGGGAGAGGAATGCAGGTCATTTAAATCTGCAGGATTTTTACCGGGCCAACAGGATTCTTGATGAGCAGCTTCAGGATGAGATATCGAAAAGCGTGAAACAGGGAAAGAATATTATGTTTTATCATGATATTCAGGAAAAGCGTTCTCTGATTTATATGTGGGCGGTAAACGACGGAGCGATATATCTTATCGGTTATGTGCCGATTGAAGCGATTCAGCAGGAAGGGAAAGCGGTAAACCAGAATATTTATATTGTTGTGATTGTTATGCTGGTGGCTTTTTTCCTTTGCTTCGTCCTTTACTATTTCAACCAGAGACAGCAGAATAATGTCCGTAAGGAAAGGGAGAAAGAAAGAGAGATACATAACAGGCAGCTTGCAGAAGCGCTGCAGGCGGCGCAGATTGCAAGTAATTCCAAAACAATGTTCCTCTCGAATATGTCCCATGATATACGTACGCCTATGAATGCAATTCTCGGCGGATTTTGCTCTTTTCTGGCAGTGATTGGCGTCGCACATGTTTT
>CAMSTM010000065.1 GCA_947063675.1 uncultured Lachnospiraceae bacterium
AACGATACGCTTCATGGCGTATTCAAAATCCTGTGCCGTAATCTTCTCTCCGTCTGTCCGCAACCGTTTCCCTTTCCGAGAGAAAGGACGTGGTGGTGGTTGCCAGTGTTTCCTGCATCTACGGACTGGGCAGCCCCGACGACTATCAGGGAATGGTGGTATCCTTACGCCCGGGAATGACCAAGGACAGGGACCAGGTGATTCACGAGCTGATTAATATTCAGTATGACAGAAATGACATGGATTTGGGACGCGGATGTTTCCGCGTCAGGGGCGATGTGCTGGAGATTTATCCCGGACAGGGCGGGGATTATTTGATACGTGTGGAATTTTTCGGTGATGAAATAGACAGAATAGCAGAGGTGGAGCCCTTGTCCGGCAAGGTACACGCCACCCTTGAACATATTGCAATTTTCCCCACCTCCCATTATGTGGTGCCCCAGGAGAAGATTAACAGAGCATGTATAAATATAGAAGCGGAACTGGAAGAAAGGGTCCGTTATTTTAAGAGCGAGGACAAGCTGTTAGAGGCTCAGCGGATTGCCGAGCGGACGAATTTTGATATTGAGATGCTTCGGGAGACCGGTTTCTGTTCGGGAATAGAAAATTACTCCAGGCACCTTGCGGGGATGCCGGCAGGCACTATGCCTCATACTCTGATGGACTTTTTCGGGGATGATTATCTGATTATTATAGACGAGTCCCATATGACGATTCCGCAGATTGGCGCTATGTACACGGGAGACCGCTCCCGGAAAACCACGCTGGTTGATTACGGTTTCCGCCTGCCTTCCGCCCTTGACAACAGGCCGCTTTGCTTTGCGGAATTTGAGCAGCATATCGACCAGATGCTGTTTGTGTCGGCAACGCCTTCAAAGTATGAACAGGAGCATGAACTTTTCCGGACGGAGCAGGTAATTCGGCCTACAGGGCTTCTCGACCCGGAGATTTTTGTGCGTCCGGTGGAGGGGCAGATTGATGATTTGGTTTCGGAGATAAATAAGGAGACAGAGAAGCATAACAAGGTTTTGGTGACCACGCTGACGAAGCGGATGGCGGAAGACCTTACGGACTATATGAACGATGTGGGAATCCGGGTGAAATACCTGCACTCGGATATCGACACTCTTGAGAGGGCGGAAATTATCAGGGATATGCGTCTGGATGTATTTGATGTGCTGGTGGGCATTAATCTGCTCAGAGAGGGACTGGATATCCCGGAAATCTCACTGGTGGCAATATTGGATGCGGACAAGGAGGGGTTCCTCCGTTCGGAGACTTCGCTGATTCAGACCATCGGACGGGCGGCGCGTAATGTGGACGGCCATGTTATTATGTATGCCGACCAGATGACGGATTCCATGGCGGCAGCCATTGAGGAGACCGGGAGACGGCGGGCCATTCAGCAAAAATATAATGAGGAGCATCACATTACGCCCCAGACTGTCAGAAAGGCGGTCCGCGACCTCATCAGTATTTCCAAAGTGATAGCGAAGGAAGAACTCCGGTTTGAGAAGGACCCTGAGTCCATGAGCCGGAAGGAACTGGAGAAGCTGGTGGCGGATATTGAAAAGCAGATGAAGAAGGCGGCGGCTGACCTGAACTTTGAGGCGGCGGCGGAGCTTCGGGACAAGATGGTGGAGCTGAAAAAGAAATTAAAGGCTCTTGACGATGATGAGAGGAAGGAGCAGAAAGTCTCCGCAGGTAAAGACTGAAAAACAGGAAAACCGGAGAACCGCCAGCAGCGGTCTGAGGGACTGCGGAATATTTGCATTTTTCTATAAAAACTACGAAAGGCACGGTAAATTTCAATGAAATTATCAGATAAAAATGTGGAAGCTCCCAAAATGCGTCCGAGGGAATATATCAGGGTGCGGGGAGCCAACGAGCATAATTTAAAGAGCCTGAATCTGGATATTCCCCGAAACGAGCTGGTGGTGTTTACAGGGCTTTCCGGCTCAGGCAAGTCCTCTCTGGCTTTTGACACGCTCTACGCGGAGGGGCAGAGAAGATATATGGAGTCCCTTTCCTCCTATGCAAGGCAGTTCCTGGGCCAGATGGAAAAGCCCAATGTGGAGTCCATTACGGGATTGTCCCCGGCGATTTCCATCGACCAGAAATCCACCAACCGGAATCCCCGTTCCACAGTGGGGACGGTTACGGAAATTTATGATTATTTCAGGCTTTTGTATGCCAGAATCGGGATTCCTCATTGTCCGAACTGCGGGAAGGAAATCAAAAAGCAGAGCGTGGACCAGATGGTGGACCAGATTATGGAGCTGCCGGAAGGAACCAGAATCCAGTTGCTTGCCCCGGTGGTAAGGGGGAGGAAGGGCGAGCATGTGAAGGTTTTGGACCGCGCCAGAAAGGGCGGATATGTCCGTGTGCGCATTGACGGCAATCTTTATGAGCTGACAGAGGAAATCAAGCTGGATAAAAATATCAAGCACAATATCGAAATCGTGGTTGACAGGCTTGTGGTAAAGCCGGGAATCGAGAGGCGGCTTACAGATTCCGTGGAAAGCGTGCTTGCGCTGGCGGAGGGGCTGCTTGTGGTGGATGTGATTGACGGAGAGCCCATCAATTTCAGCCAGAGCTTTGCCTGTCCGGACTGCGGAATCAGCATCAGCGAAATCGAGCCGAGGAGCTTTTCCTTTAACAACCCCTTCGGTGCCTGTCCCGTGTGCTTCGGATTGGGCTACAAGATGGAATTCGACCCGGAACTCATGATTCCCGACAGGACGCTGAGCCTTAGCCAGGGGGCGATTCAGGTGATGGGCTGGCAGTCCTCAGGCGACGCCGGCAGCTTTACCAACGCTCTTTTACAGGCTCTTGCCAGAGAATATAATTTCAGTCTGGATACGCCGGTACAGGATTTGCCGGAGAAGGTCTTTCATATGCTGATTCACGGAACGGAAGGCCGGGAAGTGAAAGTGCACTATAAGGGGCAGAGAGGAGAGGGCGTCTATCCGGTGGCCTTTGAGGGGCTGGTTAAAAACATGGAGCGGAAGTACAGAGAAACAGGCTCAGACGTCATCAAGCAGGAGTACGAGACTTACATGAGAATTACGCCCTGTAAGGAATGTAACGGGATGCGGCTGAAAAAGGAATCTCTTGCGGTTACCGTCTGTGATAAAAATATTTTTGAAATCACTTCCTTTTCCATCAGAGAGCTTTACAGCTTCCTTAATAATATGAAGCTTTCCAGTCAGCAGATGCTTATCGGAAAGCAGGTTCTCAAGGAAATCAATGCGAGAGTGGGCTTTCTGGTAGACGTGGGACTGGAATATCTTTCCCTGTCCAGGGCAACAGGGACGCTGTCCGGTGGCGAGGCTCAGAGAATCCGTCTGGCAACGCAGATTGGCTCCGGTCTGGTGGGTGTGTGCTATATTCTGGACGAGCCCAGCATCGGGCTCCATCAGAAGGACAATGACAAGCTTTTGAACACCCTGAAAAATCTTCGTGATTTGGGCAATACCCTGATAGTGGTGGAGCACGATGAGGACACCATGTTAGAGGCCGATTATGTGGTGGATATCGGACCGGGGGCAGGCTCCCACGGCGGCGAAGTGGTGGCGGCGGGCACCGCGGAGGAAATTATGGCTGTGGAGAACTCCGTAACCGGACAGTACCTGAGTGGGAAAAAGCAGGTGCCGGTGCCGGATGAGCGGAGGCAGCCCAAAGGGTGGCTGACGGTGACGGGGGCAAGGGAAAACAACCTGAAAAACATTACGGTGAATATTCCCATGGGAGTCATGACCTGCGTGACCGGCGTTTCCGGCTCAGGGAAAAGCTCTCTTGTAAACGAGATTTTATATAAAAGGCTGGCAAGGGATTTAAACCGGGCGCGGACGATTCCGGGAAAGCACAAGAGTATTTCCGGTATCGGGAAGCTGGATAAGGTGATTAACATCGACCAGTCGCCCATCGGGCGCACGCCCCGCTCCAATCCGGCCACCTACACGGGCGTTTTTGACATGATAAGGGATTTGTTTGCCGGAACCCCGGACGCCAAGGCAAGAGGCTATAAGAAAGGCCGTTTCAGCTTTAATGTGAAGGGCGGGCGTTGCGAAGCCTGCGGCGGGGACGGAATTATCAAAATCGAGATGCATTTCCTGCCGGATGTGTATGTTCCCTGCGAGGTCTGCGGCGGGAAACGCTACAACCGGGAAACTCTGGAGGTGCGCTATAAAGGAAAGAATATTTATGACGTGCTGGATATGACGGTGGAGGAGGCGGTGCCTTTCTTTGAAAATCTGCCCTCTATCCGCCGCAAAATAGAAACCTTAAACGATGTGGGACTTTCCTATGTAAAGCTGGGACAGCCTTCCACCACGCTCTCCGGCGGCGAGGCTCAGAGAATCAAGCTGGCGACGGAGCTTTCCAAAAGGAGTACGGGAAACACCATTTATATTCTGGACGAGCCCACAACAGGCCTTCATTTTGCGGATGTGCACAAGCTGGTGGAAATTCTGCACAGGCTGGTGGAAGGCGGTAATACGGTGGTAGTGATTGAACACAATCTTGACGTAATCAAGACGGCCGACTATATCATCGACATGGGGCCCGAGGGCGGAGACAGAGGCGGCGAGATGGTGGTCAGCGGGACGCCGGAGGAGGTTGCGGAGCATCCTTCTTCCTACACAGGCCGGTATGTGAAAAAAATGTTGAAGAAGTATAAAGATAATCGGGAGAAATACCGATAAATAATCTGTAGCATGGACGCGGCAGAACGAAACGGAAGGAACCGTTTCGGGGCTTTGCGTCCATTTTTATAAATTTTTTATGAAACCCCTTTGAAAATGTATTTCTATGGGTTATAATAACTCTATATGTGTCTGATTACAGGAATACAGGTTCAAAATAGAATACATTCATTTTGTTAAAGTAAGAAAGGGGTACGAGGTGATGCAGTACACGGATATTGGAATTGATTTGGGAACCGCCAGCATTTTAGTTTACATCAGAGGCAGGGGTGTCGTCCTCAAGGAGCCTTCGGTGGTAGCTTTCGATAGAGATACGGAAAAGATTAAGGCAATCGGGGAGGACGCCAGGCTGATGCTTGGAAGGACTCCGGGAAATATTGTTGCCGTCCGCCCTTTGCGTCAGGGAGTTATTTCCGATTACAAGGTGACGGAACAGATGATGAAGTATTTTATCCAGAAGGCAATCGGCAAAAAGACTTTCAGAAAACCGCGCATTGCTGTATGTGTGCCCAGCGGCGTCACAGAGGTGGAGAAAAAAGCGGTTGACGACGCAACCCTTCAGGCAGGCGCAAGAGACGTGTTTATCATTGAGGAGCCCATTGCCGCGGCAATCGGAGCCGGAATTGATATCTCCAAGCCCTGCGGGAACATGATAGTGGATATCGGCGGCGGCACTTCCGATATTGCCGTGATTTCTCTTGGAGGAACGGTTGTCAGCGCGTCTATCAAGATTGCCGGGGATGATTTTGACGAGGCAATTGTGAGATACATGCGTAAGAAGCATAATCTGCTCATCGGCGAGAGAACCGCCGAGGATGTGAAAATAAAAATAGGTTCCGCTTTCAGGCGTCCCGAGGTTGATTACATGGACGTAAGAGGGCGTAATCTGGTTACGGGACTTCCCAAGACGGTAAAGGTTTCCTCGGAGGAAACGGAAGAAGCTCTTAAGGAGGCAACCGCACAGATTATCGACACCATTCACAGCGTACTGGAGAAAACGCCCCCTGAGCTTGCGGCGGATATTGCCGACAGGGGAATTGTCCTTACAGGCGGGGGAAGCCTGCTTCGCGGACTTGAAGATTTGATTGCCGAGAAGACGGGAATCAATACCATGACGGCGGAGGACCCTATGACTGCAGTTGCCATCGGCACAGGAAAATACGTGGAATTCCTTGGCGGCTACAGGGAAGATTAAGGCGCAGGCCGCGCGGCGGAAGGTTCCGCTAAAAGCGCCGGGAGCCGAGAACAGCAGAACTGGAGGTTTTATTCATTGGTTAAGGGATTATATACTGCCTTTACAGGCATGATTAACGAACAGCACAGGATGGATGTGCTTACCAACAACCTGGCGAATGCAGCCACAAACGGATACAAGAAGGAAGGCGCTACCAGCCAGGCCTTTGACGACATTCTGGCCTACAAGATTAAGGACGCTTCGGAGGGCTATAATCTGGCAAAAAGGATGGGATATCATAATCCGGGCGTGAAAATCGGCGAAGGCTATACGGACTTTTCCATGGGCGGCTTTAAGACAACGGATAACACCTTTGATTTGGCGCTGTCGGATAAGGGATTCTTTGCAGTTGAATTTACCAGCAAGTCGGGAGAGACTTCCACGAAATATACAAGGGACGGAAACTTTGCGCTGACCCAGGACGGCAGGCTGGTTACCAGAGACGGCGATGCAGTGCTGGATGAAAACGGCACGCCCATTAAAATTGACCCATTGGCCGAAGCTTCGATAAACAGAAGCGGCCAGATTATGCAGAATGGAAGAGTGGCGGCGACCATTCAGGTTACTGACTTTGCAGATTATAACTATTTAGAGCGCTACGGCGAGAACTATTTCCAGCCGATAGAGGGAGCGGAGGAGAGCGAAGCTCCGGCGCAGGTATATTCAGGATATCTGGAAATGCCCAATATGTCGGTGGTTACGGAGATGGTAAATATGATTACGGTTGCGCGCGCATACGACAGCAACCAGAAAATGATTACAACCTTTGACAGCACGCTGGATATTGCAGCGAATCAGCTTGGCAAGTTGTAGGGAGGTAACTGATGGTTAGAAGCTTATGGACTGCGGCGACAGGAATGAACGCCCAGCAGACAAATGTAGACACAATCGCAAACAATCTTTCAAATGTAAATACCGTGGGATATAAGGGCCAGGTAGCAGAATTCAAATCCCTGTTATATCAGACGCTGCAGACGGCAACCACCACGGCAAACGGAGAAGCAAAGCCCACAAGCTCGCAGGTAGGCTTGGGTGTGCGGACCTCATCCATCAATTCTCTTTTCAGGCAGGGACCGCTCCTTTCATCCGAGAGCGATACGTCCTTTGCAATTGAAGGAGACGGTTTTTTTGCAGTCCGCGGGGAAGACGGCGAGACCTACTATACTCGTAACGGTGATTTCACCTGGGCTACCAACGGCAGAAACGGCATGATGCTGACGAATCAGGACGGACTTCCGGTACTGAATTCCAGAGGACAGGCGATTACGCTGCCCAGTACATATGTCACCAGCAAAATTACGATTACAGGGGACGGCGCTATCTGTTATCCTGATGCGCAGAACAACCCGAGACCGGTTAACGGTATGAATATCGGTATGTACCAGTTTAATAATCCCGGCGGCCTTGAGAGAGCGGGCGACACCCTATGGCAGGTGACGGAAGCCAGCGGCGCGGTTTTAAATGAAGCTACCAACCGGAACGTGCAGAAGAGCAAGATGGTTCAGGGCTATCTCGAGGGCTCCAATGTTCAGGTGGCGGATGAGATGGTAAATCTGATTGTGGCTCAGAGAGCTTACGAGATGAACTCCAAGGCAATCACCACCTCGGACGATATGATGCAGACGGCTAACAATCTCAAGAGATAGGGCAGGGCCGCGTGAGACTGTGCGGCCGGTGACGGCCTGACTGGAAACGGGAGGTAAAACATATGGATGTAGGCGCGATTTCCGCTTATACGGATTTTATTAAGACGCAGAACACGGCGGACGCAAAATTAAAAGAAAAGATTGACGGTGCAGATTACTCCAAGGCGTCGGACAAGGAGCTGATGGATGTCTGCAAGCAGTTCGAATCCTATTTCCTTGAGCAGGTGTTTAAGGAAATGCAAAAGACGGTGGACTGCTTCAAGAGCGAGGAGAGCAGTTCTTCCTCCGACGGGCTGGTGGATTTCTTTAAGGACAATGCGATTCAGGAGCTTGCAAGCACATCCACAGACCTTCAGGGGCTGGGGCTTGCGCAGATGATGTATGAGCAGATGAAAAGGAACTACAATATATAAGAAATTGACTTATAATGCAATATCAAGGCTGCAGAAATGAGGCGGGCGACCGCTTTATTTGGCAGCCTTTTTACTGTAAATATCTCTGATAACGCCGGAAGGGGCGGCAGGAAATCAAGCGGAGGAAAAGCTTTGGATACGGTAACGGGCTATGTGGACCATATTATTTATCAGAATAAAGAAAACGGCTATGCGGTGCTTTCCCTGGCTGTGGAGGGGGAGGAGCTGGTCTGCGTGGGAACGCTCCACTCTGTGGAGGCCGGGGAAACGCTGGAGCTGCAGGGTAGCTTTGTGGAGCACCCCCTGTACGGCGGGCAGCTAAAGGTGGAGCGTTTTAAGACGGTGGAGCCAAACGACGCAGAGAGCATGCGCCGCTATCTGGGGTCAGGGGCAATCAAGGGAATCGGCGAGGCAATGGCGGCGAGAATCGTTAAAAAGTTTGGGAAGGATACCTTCCGCATTATCGAGGAGGAGCCGGAACGCCTTGCGGAGGTAAAGGGAATCAGTGAGAAAAAGGCGATGGAAATTGCCGAACAGGTAATAGAAAAGAAGGATGCGAGAGATGCTTTTGTCTTTTTGCAGCGGTACGGTATCTCCAATACAATGGCGGTAAAAATTTACAGGAAATACGGCATGGAGATGTACGGGATTATGAAGGAAAATCCTTACCGGCTTGCCGAGGATGTGGATGGAATCGGCTTCAAAAAGGCGGATGAAATTGCCGCCAGAATCGGAATCCATATGGACTCCGACTACCGGATAAGAAGCGGGATTTTGTATGCGCTGCTGCAGGCTGCCGGGGAGGGGCATATTTATCTGCCCGGGGAGGTGCTGAAGCGGCGGACAGCGCAGCTTTTAGGGCTGCCGGAGGAGGTGATGGAGCCTCAATTATCCAATCTGGCCATGGATAAAAAGCTTGTGATTAAGAAAAACGGTGAAGAAAACAGGGTATATGCTTCGTCCTATTATTACGCGGAGCTTGGCTGCGCCAGAATGCTTCACGACCTCAATATTTCCATAGCGGAGGAGAAGGAGATGCAGGGGGTGCTTTTGCGCCTTGAGAAGGAACAGGGTATTACTCTGGACGAGCTGCAAAGGGAGGCAGTACTCCAAAGTATAAAATCAGGCATTATGATTTTATCGGGAGGGCCGGGTACAGGGAAAACTACCACCATAAACACTATGATTCGGTACTTTGAGGCGGAGGGAATGGATATTCTTCTGGCGGCTCCCACGGGGCGGGCAGCCAAGCGGATGACGGAAGCCACCGGCTATGAGGCCCGGACAATCCACAGACTGTTAGAAGTAAACGGAGCCGTGGAAAGCGCCGGGACAGAAAGGACTGACATGGAGGCGGGGAGACGGGCGCAGTTTGAGAGAAATGAGGAGAATCCCTTAGAAGCGGACGTGATTATCATAGATGAAATGTCCATGGTGGATATTTTTCTTTTCCGGGCATTGCTGTCGGCGGTCAGTGTGGGAACCAGGCTGATTATGGTGGGGGATGTGGACCAGCTTCCCAGCGTGGGGCCGGGACAGGTGCTTGCGGATTTAATTGCCAGCAAAGCCTTTCCGGTTGTAATCCTGAAAAGGATTTTCAGACAGGCCGGGGAGAGCGATATTGTGGTGAACGCCCATAAAATCAACCGGGGAGAGGACATTGCCCTGGATAATAAAAGCATGGACTTCTTTTTTCTGGAAAGAGGGGACGTCAATGTGATTTACAAGCATATGATTCAGCTGATTCGGGAAAAGCTCCCGCCCTTTGTGGAAGCCGGGCCCTATGACATACAGGTGCTTACGCCTATGAGAAAGGGAAACCTTGGAGTGGAGGTTTTAAATGAAATCCTGCAGAGGTACTTGAACCCGCCTTCGGAGGAGAAAAAGGAATGCCGGTCAGGGGAGCGGCTTTTCCGCCAGGGAGACAAGGTGATGCAGATTAAGAACAACTACCAGATTCCGTGGGAAATTCTCAGTAAATACGGAATCGCCATCGACAAGGGAATGGGGGTCTTTAACGGGGATGTGGGAATTATCAGGGAAATCAGCGAGGCGGCTCAGACGGTGACGGTGGAATACGACGAGCATAAGCGAATCGAATACTCCTTTTCCGGTCTGGACGAAATTGAGCTTGCCTATGCGGTTACCATACATAAATCCCAGGGAAGCGAATATCCGGCGGTGATTCTCCCCGTTTTGTCCGGTCCGAAAATGCTTTTAAACAGGAATCTTCTGTACACGGCGGTAACCCGGGCAAGGAAATGCGTTACCATTCTGGGCAGCCGGCAGACGATTCGGGAGATGATAGCGAACGAAAGGCAGCATGAGCGATACACCAGTTTGTGCGACAGAATCAGGGAAATGGAGGGTAAATGAGAATAGGGGAGGGATTGCTGAACCTGCTGTTTCCCGGACGGTGCGTTGTCTGCGACGGAATTTCGGACCGCCCGGGAAAGGGGCTTTGTAAAGAATGTCGGGATAAAATCATATACATAAAAGAGCCGTTCTGTATGAAATGCGGCAAACAGCTAAGGAACGGGGAAAGAGAGTACTGCGGGGACTGCGAAAAGAAAAAGCATTACTTTATACAGGGAACCGCACTGTACGATTACGGGAGTATGGCGGATTCCATTTCCCGTTTCAAATACGGGGGAAGAACAGAGTATGCGTCCTTTTACGGAAGGGAGCTGTATGAGAAAAAGGGGCAATGGCTTTTGGCGATACAGCCGCAGGCTCTGGTGCCCGTACCGGTGCACGCTTCAAGAAAAAGAAAGCGGGGGTACAACCAGGCGGAGCTGATTGCAAGAGGGCTCTCGGCATGTTCGGGAATCCCGGTGAATACAAATCTGATACGGAGAGAGAGAAAAACCCGGCCTCTCAAAGCCCTGAGCCAGGCGGAGAGGCAAAATAATTTGAAAAGGGCTTTCAAAATCTGTCAAAATGATGTAAAATTAAAGACGATTGTAATTATTGACGATATATACACAACGGGTTCCACCGTTGACGAGATGGCACGGGTTTTTGCAGAGGCTGGTGTCACAAAGGTCTATTTTATGGCATTGACAATCGGCAGAGGGATATAAAACCGGAGTTTCATTTTAAGGAGTTTGTGTCTGCGCTGCGTCCGCAAACTCCATGATGCATAAAAAGCAGTGCGGAAATGAGGAAGATTATGAATGTACGTAATTGTAAGAAATGTGGCAGAATCTTTAACTATGTTTTGGGACCTGTGATTTGTCCGAGGTGTAAAGAGGGCATGGAGGCGAAATTCCAGGAGGTAAAGTCGTATATCCGGGAGCATCAGGGCGCTGACATCAAGGAAGTATCAGAGGAGTGCGAGGTGGAAACCAACCAGATACGCCAGTGGATACGCGAGGAGCGTCTGCAGTTTTCCGACGACTCGCCTATAAGAATTCCCTGCGAAAGCTGCGGGGCAATGATTAAGTCCGGGCGTTTCTGCGACAAATGCAAAGGGGAGCTGACGAACGAGCTGCGTCATACCATGGAGATGAGTAAGCCCAAGACGCCGGCGGCCAAGCCGAAGAAAAGCGACGGAGACAAAATGCGCTTCCTGAAATAGCGGTCCGCCGCAGACGAAAGGCCGCCCTGCGGCCGGTGCGCGTATGAGAGCGCTTCTCAATGACATTTGGAAGGTACGGATATGATAAATGAAGAAAGGGTCATCCTTATGACCAAGCTGGCTTCTTATGAAGCAAACGAAGGGAAAAAGGATATTTCAATTGTTAATTACTTCAGAGGCGATTACATTGGTTTCCAGGTTTTGAAGTCGATTATTGCCGCTACGATATCTTTTTTTGCATTGTTCGCGGTCTATATTTTTTATAATTTTGAAGAACTGATGCAGGATGTTTATAAGATGAATCTGCTGGAGTATGGGAAGAGTATTATAACGATTTATTTATGCTCTGTAGGTGCATACGGGGTTCTGTCTTATATTCTGTTTTCAATCCGCTACAGCAGAGCCAGAAAAAGCCTGAAAAATTATTACGAGAATCTCAGGAAATTAGCGGGCATGTATGAAAAATAAACGAGGAAAACCATATGACAACCTTACTAGTTGCAAGACAGTACATTAAAACTTTTATCAGTAAATATGAAGTATATCTGAAACCGCTGATGAAGCTTGTCATCGCGCTTGCCGCCATGATGATGCTTAACGGAAAAATCGGCTATATGCACAGGCTTGACAGCATATCCATTGTGCTAATTATTGCTCTTATGTGTTCTTTTATGCCGATGAACTTTATTATTTTTGTGTCGGCGCTCTTTATGATACTGCATCTTTACGCGTTATCTCTGGAGTGCGCGGCAATTATGCTGGTGATATTTCTGGTAATGTTTCTGCTTTACTTCAGATTTTCGCCGAAGGACGCCCTGGTGGTAATACTTACGCCTATGTGCTTTGTACTTAAAATCCCTTATGCGATGCCTCTGGCAATGGGGCTTTTGGGAACGCCGGCCAGCGCGGTATCCGTGGGCTGCGGCGTTGTGGTAAGCTTTCTGATTGGCCATATCACAGACAACGCAACCGCAATTATGAGTATGGACTCAGACGATATGGCGACCAGGTTCCGGTTCATTATCGACAGCTTTCTTGACAATAAAGAGATGCTGCTCACCATAGCCGCCTTTGCCGCAACCATCACCGTTGTGTATTTAATCAGGAGAATGTCGGTTGACCATGCGTGGACCATTGCAATCATAGCCGGGGCGCTTACGGACGTGGTTTTACTGTTGGTGGGCGATTTGATGTTTGACACCAACGTATCCTTCGGAGGCATTATTATCGGGACGCTTATCGCCGTGCTGATAGCAAAGGTAGTGGAATTCTTTTCCTTTAATCTCGATTACAGCCGGACGGAGAAGGTTCAGTTTGAGGATGATGAATATTATTATTATGTAAAAGCAATACCCAAGTTTACGGTATCGACACCTTCAAGAACTGTAAAACGGATTAATGCCACCAGAAAACACTCTTCGGGCAGCCACCCGAAAAATAATAATTAAAAATCAGTAATTTAAAGTAACGGGGAATGACTGAAAATGACATATATAAAGGAACTGAGCGAGATATCCCTGTCACGTATGTCAGGCTTGCGCTGGACGGATTTTGTGGAAATCATTATCCTTGCATTTGTACTGTATTATGTGCTGGTATGGATTAAAAATACGAAGGCATGGTCGGTGCTTAAAGGATTTTTTGTTATTGTGGCTTTTATTCTGATTGCCGCATATTTTGAAATGAACACCATTATCTGGATAGTGCAGAATACCTTCGGCGTAGTGGCGACGGCAGTGGTGGTGATTCTGCAGCCGGAGCTGAGGAAAGCAATCGACGAGCTTGGCAGGAAAAATATCTTAACTTCCATCCTTCCTTTTGAAGTGGGAAGAAGTTCGCCAGAGGGCAGATTTTCCGACAAGACAATCAATGAAATTGCAAAGGCATGTGTGGAGATGGGCAAGGTGAAAACCGGTGCTCTGATTGTGATGGAACAAAATCAGCGCCTTACGGAATACGAGAGGACAGGAATTGATGTGGACGGCATTGTTACAAGCCAGCTTCTCATCAATATTTTTGAACATAACACCCCTCTTCACGACGGAGCCATAATCGTCAGGGGAAACAGGGTAACTTCCGCTACCTGCTATCTCCCCCTGTCGGATAATATGCAGCTCAGCAAGGATTTGGGAACCAGGCACAGAGCCGGCGTGGGAATTTCCGAGGTAACGGATTCCCTTACCGTAATCGTGTCCGAGGAAACCGGAAAAATCAGCGTGGCATATGAAGGAAAGTTAGAGCGCGGATTAAGCGGCGACGCCCTGAAAGAGAGGCTGAAATTAATACAGAATAAGCCGGAGACAGAGAGTCGGAAAAAGATTCTGTGGAAGGGACGGTCGAAAGGTGAAAAATAGATTGACAAACAACATCGGACTGAAGCTGGCGTCTGTTTTTTGCGCGTTGGTGCTCTGGCTGGTAGTCAACAGCATGAACGACCCGACGGTTCCTCAGCCCTATTACAATATACCGGTTAAGCTTTTGAATACAAATCTGATTACAGATTCCAATCAGGTATATGAAATTCTTGACGACACGGATGTTATCAGCAGAGTGGTAGTGAGAGCGCCCCGCTCTGTCATCAGTGAGCTGAAGGCCGATAATATTATCGCGACGGCGGACGTCAGCGAGCTGAGCAGCCTGGACACAATTTCCATTAAGCTCACGACGGATGTTTCCTACAGAGATATTGTGAGCATCACAGGCAGTATCGATACGGTTAAGCTGAATATTGAAAATAAGAGAAGCAAGGCTCTTGCGCTGAAAGCAACAGCGGTCGGAAAGCAGGAAAACGGATATATCATAGGAGATATTACAACCGACCAGAACCTTGTAAGAATTTCCGGGCCTCAGTCCGTAATCGACAGGATTGTGCGGGCATCGGTGGAAGTGGACGTCAGCGGAATGACCAGCGACATTCTCACTAATGCGGAAATTAAATTTTATGATGCGGAGGATACAGAGGTAGACGTAAGCGGCGCAACATTAAATATCAAGTCTGTGAGCGTGAAGGTGAGCATTGCGCAGACAAAGAGCGTTCCGGTGAACTTTACCGTGGAGGGAGAAGCGGCCTCCGGTTATCGGTATACCGGCGAAATTGAAGGCAACGGCGGAGAGGTTCTGATTGCCGGCAGAGCAAGCGCGCTTAAGAATATTGCTTCCATAGAAGTACCGGCGGAAGCGCTTGATATTACGGATATGACGGAGGACTGGCAGACAGAAGTGGATATCCGTCCTTATCTTCCTGACAATGTTACTCTGGCAAATTCTTCGGATGCTGTGCGTACAGTTACCGTGCGCATCGAGCAGGAGGCTTCCAAGAGGATGGAAATCCGAAGTGAAAAGGTCAGGATTACGAACCTTCCGGAAGGATACGACGCCAGTATTTCCGGTCTGGATGAAACCTTTATTATGGAAATCAGGGGACTTTCAAGAGATGTGGCTGCCGTGCAGGCAAGCGGTATCAGCGGAACGGTGGATATTGAAAGATGGATGCAGCTAAGAGGAACAGATGTGCCGGAGACAGGATTTTTCTCGGTGGCGGTTGATTTCGGGCTGCCTGAGGAAGTGGAAATGGTAAGACCGGTTACCGTAACTTTGCATATTTCAGAACTGGAGGAAGAGGAAAATGAGTAGATTATTTGGTACAGACGGCGTCAGAGGCGTTGCAAACGACGAGCTGACATTACAGCTTGCAATGCAGTTAGGGCAGGCCGGGGCCTATGTGCTTACAAAAGAAAACATGCATAAGCCGACCATTATGGTAGGCTGTGATACCAGAATTTCAGGAGATATGCTGGCCAATGCCCTGATGGCGGGTATCTGCTCCGTGGGAGCTAATGCCGTGTACGTAGGGGTGATTCCCACTCCGGCAGTAGCATACCTCACCAGAAAATATAAGGTGGATGCGGGCGTTGTGATTTCGGCGTCCCACAATCCGGTGGAGTTTAATGGAATCAAGTTTTTCGACGGGGACGGCTATAAGCTGCCGGACGCCCTGGAGGATGAAATTGAAGATGTTATCAAAAACAATATGAACGGCATTAAATTTCCCACAGGACCTAATGTGGGGAAAATCAAATATCGTACGGATGCGAGAGAGGAATATATCAACCATTCCATCCGCTCTGTAAATGTGGACTTATCGAAGCTGAAAATCGTTGTGGACTGTGCGGAGGGCGCTGCTCACTATACATCCGTGGAAGCGCTCAGAGAGCTTGGCGGCAACGTAGTTGCCATCCATAACATGCCCGACGGAACCAACATTAACGCCAACTGCGGCTCCACCCATATGGAAGAGCTGATGGCAAGGGTAGTCTACGAGAAGGCGGATATCGGCCTTGCCTTTGACGGCGACGCTGACAGACTGATGGCAGTGGATGAGCAGGGCAGAGTGGTGGACGGCGACCAGATTATGGCCATTGTGGGCAATCACATGAAAGAAAACGGCGAGCTGACGGATGATACCATTGTGGCGACTGTCATGAGCAACCTCGGTTTCTTCCTCATGGGTGAAAAGGAAGGAATCCATATCGAGCAGACAAAGGTCGGCGACAGGTATGTGCTTGAGAGAATGAAAGAAATCGGAGCCAGCCTTGGAGGCGAACAGTCAGGCCACATCATTTTCCTGAAGGAAAATACCACGGGAGACGGCCTTTTAAGCGCGCTGCATCTTTTGAAGGTAATGGTGGAAACCGGCAAACCTTTGTCGGAGCTTGCTTCTGTCATGGAGGTACTGCCTCAGGCACTGGTAAATGCAAAGGTGCCCAACCACAAGAAAGAAAAGTATATGGAATACCCTGAAATCGCCAGCGCGATTAAAGAGCTTACGGATAAGTTCGCTGGAGAAGGAAGAGTATTAATCCGTCCTTCGGGAACAGAGCCCCTTGTCCGGGTTATGATTGAGGGCAAGGACCAGAAGATGATTGAGAAGGAAGCAAATAAACTTGCCGCACTGATTCAGAATATTATGCTGTAACCGGAGCAGAAAACGAATGGGAGGGAAACGGTATGGTAAGCCAGAAAGTGGTTATTAAGAACCCGACGGGCCTTCACCTGAGACCGGCAGGTATCCTGTGTAAGGAGGCAATGCAGTTCAAGTCACTGATTACATTTTCTTTCAGGGGCAGTACTGCAAACGCCAAGAGCGTGTTAAGTGTTTTGGGTGCCTGTGTGAAATGCGGGGATGAAGTTGAATTTGTCTGTGAAGGCGAGGATGAAGCCGAGGCGCTTGCGACATTAGTGAAGGCAATTGAGAACGGTTTGGGCGAATAAGGCAAATAATAGCTCCGGGGATTTGATTTAAACTCCCGGAGCTTTTATTTAATTGGACGCCACAGTCTTTCCGTCCACCAGGAACGCGTCGCCTTCCTTAAGAATGCAGACCATTGTCTTTCCTGTATTCAGCTCGATTTCATTTCCGTTATCGTCAAAGTAACTGGTGGCGCCGTAATCAGAAGCTTTTTCCCAGGTAACGTGAATGCCTTTTCCGTTGGTAAAAAACCAGCCGTCTCGGGTATTGTCGTGGCATCATCAAAAGAGAACTTTGCCATTCATATTCAGCC
>CAMSTM010000066.1 GCA_947063675.1 uncultured Lachnospiraceae bacterium
AAAGAAAGAAGACCAGGAGCCGGAAGCTCAGAACTCACAGCAGAAGAAGCAGGAGGACAAAAGATTTAAAAGTGCAAGAAAGGAGCTGTAAATGCCGGCCTGCAGAATCCGTTTTGCCTCCGTGACGTTTCCGGTCATCTGAAAAGCGGAAGCAAGTAAAGGCTCGGGATTCATGCGGAGGCTCTCCAAAGGCTCCAGAAGCGCAAAGACCTCATCAGGCTTTCCAAGCTGCAGAAGGCAAAGTGCCTCCATACAGACTGACTGCGCGTCAAGCTCCGTACCCTCGCTGATTTCGCGTACCCGGCAAAAGAGCTGTCTTGCCTCATTGAGAATGGCCTTTGTCCTTTCCGGCGATTCCGAAAGCATACAGTGGTTTACAAATAAAGAGCCGATTTGAAACAAAAGGGGGGCGCAGGAAAAATATTTTTCGGCAATATCCCGGCACTCCTTTATTACCTCCTCAAAGGGCTTTTCCGCAAAATCCCGGGTCAGCCTCCGGTACAGCCTTCGGATATTGTCCCTGTCCATCTGGGGCTCATACCCCATCAGCTCGTCGATGCTGATATCAAAAAAGGCTGCCAGCCGCGGAAGAAGGGTGATGTCAGGGTAGGTTGCGGCTGTTTCCCATTTTGAAACAGAGGCTTTCGATACCCCGATATATTCCGCCAGTTCATCCTGCGTGATTCCTTTTTTATGGCGGTTCTGCATTAAAATACGTCCGATATTGATTTCTTTCATTTTCTTCACCTCATCCTTATTATGAGAGAAGGAGCGGAAAAATACAATGGACGGGAACGAAACTTTAGTTAAAAAAGTTTCCTGACAGGAAACTTTTCAGGCTTTGCAGGGAAACGAATTTTCTCGCCATGACAGATAAAACCGTGATATAATGAGAAACAAAGAGAGGAAACGAGGTAGGACACAATGAAAATAAAATATCTGGGCACAGCGGCTTTTGAGGGTGTGCCGTCTCTTTTTTGTACATGCAGTGTCTGTCAGGAGGCAAAGGAAAAGAAAGGACGTTATATCCGTTCACGTTCCCAGGCCATTATCAATGACGAACTTTTGCTGGACTTTCCGCCGGACACGGTGTGGCATTCCATTCAGTATGAGATGGACTGGACGAAGATTGGCCACTGTCTGATTACCCACAGCCACGGCGACCATCTTTATCCTTCGGATGTGGAGATGGCAGGAGCCGGTTTTACAGGAAAGCACCGCCCGCTGCATTTTTATGCGGCACAGGACGGATATGAAAAGCTGCGGTGTATGACAGACGACCCTGAAATGGGTGACGCGTCGGACGTTACGCTTGTGGAGCCGGGAAAGAAATTTCTTGCAGGCGACGGCGGGCAGTATGAGGTTCTTCCTTTATGGGCAAACCACAATGCGGAAACCTCCCCGGTGATTTATTCCATTTTTCATGAGGGAAAACGAATCCTTTATGCCCATGACACCGGTATCTTCCAGGAGAATACGTGGAAGGCGCTTGCCGGTCAGGGACGCTACGATTTGATTTCCCTTGACTGTACCGGCGGGCCAAGCGGCAGGCACAGGATGAGCGGGGAAGGCGCAGGACTTATTCCCTCCTGTCCGGGCGACTATGTGGAGTGGCGCGACGGCCATATGAGCCTTTGGACAAACAGGGAGGTCATCGAGCGTATGCGCAGGGAAAATATGATTGACGGAAAAACCGTAATCGTCGCCAACCATTTTTCCCACAACTGCGGGCAGGGATATGAGGGAATCCGTCTGGAGGCGGAAAAATACGGCATTCTTGCGGCCTTTGACGGGATGGAAGTGGAAATATAATAAAATGAAAGAAAATCGGTGCGGAAAAGGGGAAAAGAGGAGAAATGAAAAAGACGAAAACGGTTAAAACAGAAAAAACGGTTAAAACAGAAAAGAATGCAAAGAAGGTGCAGGAAACTCCGCAGGAGGCGCTTTCTTTTCAAAGACGGCTGCAAAGGCACCATGACGAGCTGCGCTGGCTTTATATGGAGCTGTATGATAACGACTCTATGTTTGCGGAGCTGTGCGGCCATCTGAAAAGCTTTTCCGACGAAAGGAATGAGGCGTTAAAGCTTTTGGATGACAAACGGGAAGCGGCAGCGGGCTGGTATAAGCAGAACGATATGCTTGGCATGATGTTTTACATCGACAATTTTGCCGGCAACATGAAGGGCGTGGAGGGAAAGCTGGATTACCTGGAAAAGTGCAACGTGAATTATATTCATCTCATGCCTTTTCTTGACACTGTCCCTGAACGCGCCGACGGCGGGTATGCGGTGGCGGATTTCAGGAAGGTACAGGAAAAACTGGGAACCATGGAGGATTTGGAAAGCCTCACGGCCGCCTGCCATGAGAAGGGTATTAATGTCTGCATGGATTTTGTGATGAACCACACCTCCCAGGACCATGAGTGGGCAAAAAAGGCCCGTCAGGGGGACGGGGAATATATGAGCCGTTATTTTTTCTTCGCGGACAATGAAATCCCGTCAAAATATGAGGCTACAGTGCCCCAGGTGTTTCCCACCACGGCGCCGGGCAATTTTACATGGCTTCCCGACGCGGGACATTTTGTGATGACCAGCTTTTACCCCTATCAGTGGGATTTGAATTATAAAAATCCCAGAGTTTTTAATGAAATGATGTACAATTTCCTGTATCTTGCAAATAAGGGAATTGATATTATCCGTATCGACGCGGTTCCCTACATATGGAAGGAGCTGGGAACCCAGTGCAGGAACCTGCCTCAGGTACATACCATAGTGCGCATGATGCGTATGATTGGCGAGATTGTCTGCCCCGGCGTCCTGCTTCTCGGCGAGGTGGTGATGGAGCCGGAAAAGGTGGTTCCTTATTTCGGCACGGTGGAAAAGCCCGAGTGTCATATGCTTTACAATGTGACCACCATGGCCACCACATGGCACACAGTAGCCACGAGGGATGTGAAGCTTCTCAAAAAGCAGCTGGATATTGTAAATGCCCTGCCGAAGGATTATCTGTTTTTAAATTACCTGCGCTGCCACGACGATATCGGCTGGGGGCTTGATTATGGGACATTGTGGCTGGAGGGAATGGGAGAGCGTTCCCACAAGCAGTATTTAAACGACTATTTCCAGGGCTATGCCGGGGACAGCAACAGCCGGGGCGAGCTTTACAATGCAGACCCTGTTACCGGCGACGCCAGATTCTGCGGCACCACAGCCTCCATGTGCGGCGTGGAAAAGGCGGTTTCGGAGCAGGATGCGCAGGCGCAGGAGAAGGCTGTCCGGCTTGACGTGATGCTCCATGCTTACATGTTTATGCTTTCCGGCATTCCGGTGCTTTACAGCGGAGATGAAATCGGACAGCTCAACGATTACAGCTATAAGGACGACCCCAATAAGGCGGCGGATTCCCGTTACATCCACCGGGGAGCAATGGACTGGAAAAAGGCCGGAAAGATTTCTGACAAGGACACAGTGGAAGGAAAAATTTTCGGCAGGCTTGGAAGCCTTGAGCAAATCAGGAAAGCGGAAAAGGTATTTGTGGCGGGGGCGGACGCCTGGACGATTGAAACCTGGGATACTTCCCTTTTATGCATCGGAAGATATTTCGAGGGGGAGAAAATTATCGGCATTTTTAATTTCAGCGAATTTGACAAAACAGCATGGATTAAGGAAGATGACGGCATATATGAGGATTTGATTTCAGGCGCAGAGATGAAGGCTGTGGATGTAAGCATACCGGCTTATGGATTTTATTATCTGAAAAGAAAATCAATTTCCTAATATTATATTAAATTTGTATTTAAGATTTGCCCCCTGTATTGCGTTTTTATGACGGATATTGTATGATAAACAGACATAAAAGAGCAAAGAGTAACAGGGTAATGGAGGTACAAAAATGAGGAAAAACAAGTTGGCGAAAGGATGGATAACGGCCTGCCTCATCGCAGGTGTGGCGCTTGCTCCGTTTTCAGGCGTTCGGGTATTGGCGTCGGAGGTGATTGCAACGGTATCGGGAACGGTGCGCTCCGGTACAACCGCCGAGCTTTTGCTCCTTTCCACAAAGGAAGGAAATATGGAAATCAAGATAGACAGCGGAACCGACGCCAGCGCCTGCAAGGTGCTGCTTCCGGGAGAGTCGGTCAGCGTTTCCGTCTCCCACGGCTCCGACGAATATCTTCACGCCGTGAAGATTACTGCCGGTGAAAAGAAGCCCGCGGCGGCGGTGGATTCTTCCAACGCCTCGACAGTGACCGGTACGATTACGAAAAAGGGACAGGGCGATGTCCTGTTTGTAAAGACGCCTCAGGGCGATATGGAAATCAAGCTGGACGCGTCCACGAACATGAGCGGCTGTTCCGTCATTGTGGCGGACAAGACCTATACCATTGTCTGTGCCCGCGGCTCTGATGCCTACATGCATGCTATCAGTATTTCGGACGGGATAAGCGCAGGCGCGCAAGGTGCGGTGAACCTGTCTCTTACTCCGGCTCCGGCGGGAGCGGTTACCGCACAGACCACGGCAGTAACAGGCACGGTATCAGGCAAGACAAGAGAGGACAGGCTTTTTCTGGACACCAGAGGAGGCGAGATGGAAATTGTAATCGACGCCAACACGGATTCCAGATACGGCATGGTAATTATGCCGGACAGAAATATTAACGTTGCAGTGTATAACGGCGGCGACGGCTACATGCATGCCGCAAGTATCGTGGCGCCCAAGGAAGCGGTATTCCCGGTAAACGTTGACACCTCCTCCACCTCGACGGTGACGGGGACCGTGGGAGAGAAGTCAACGGAAAATATCCTGTATCTGGATACAAAACAGGGACAGATGGAGCTGAAACTGGACAAGCTGAGCAGCGTTGCCGGCTGTAAGATTTTAGTCAGCGGCAAGAAGCTCAGCGTAAGCTGCGCAAGAGGAGACGACGCTTATATGCATGCGGTGAGTATTACGGCGGTGTAAAAGTAAACGAATTATGGCTGATAAGAAAAGGGATAAAACGGTTTTGCGGTTTTATCCCTTTTTCATCGTCTAAATCTCAATCCGGCTCATCTTCACCAAAACCACACCTAAAAGGGCCGAGAGCACATCCGCCGCCGGCTGGGCCGTGATAACCCCCTCATAACCGAAAGCGCGGGAGAGAATAAACAGAACGAGGGCAAAGATAATTCCCTGGCGGCTCAGGGACATTATCAGCGTGGGAAGGGATTTTCCGGCGCTCATAAACAGGGTGCTGCACACAAGAAACACGCCCGTGAAAGGAAGTCCCAAAAGCATTCTTCTCAGAATCAGCGCGCCGGCTTCCACAATGACGGCGTCGTCCATGAAAAGCCGAATCAGGGAGGGCGCGAATATCATCAAAACCGCGCCGCCCGCAACGGCGATTATCATCTGGACCAGCAGGTCAAATTTCAGCACCTGCCGGAGCCTTTCTTTGTTCCCGGCGCCATAGTTGTACCCAATCAGAGCCTGCGCGCCGAAGGCAAAGGCAATCATAATCATGGCGACCAGCATGTTCACCTTGCTGGCAATGCCCATGGCGGCCACCTTGTCGGCTCCGTAAACCACCAGGCCGCGGTTTAAAAGGGCGGTTCCGAAGCTGTTCATCAGGTTGTTGAGGCTGGAGGGCAAGCCGATGGCGAACACGGCTCCGATAATGGCAAGGTCAACCTTTGCCATGCGGATGTCGACGGTCAGCTTCCTGCTCTTTTTCCTGATGCATACGACAAATATAATATCCGTTACAATGTTGCCAAGGACGGTGGCGATGGCAGCCCCGGCGGCGCCCATTCCCAGTCCGAAAATAAATAAGGGGTCTAAAATTATATTTACGATACTGCCCGCAATACTGCCAATCATGGCAACGTTGGCAAGCCCTTCGGTGCGGAGCTGGTTGGCGGGGATTAAAGTCAGAATGATGGAGGGAGCGCCCAGCGCAATCCATGTGTAATACTGGCTTGCATAGGTGAAAACGGCGTCTTCGGCCCCCAGCATATGTAAAATGGGATTTTGGAAAATCAGCATAACTGCGGCAATTACAATACCCGTTACAATGGCGCTATAAAAGGTAAAACTGCTGACCCGTTTTCCGTCCTCATCCTTTTTCTGTCCGAACAGGCGGCTCATAACGCTGCTTCCGCCAAGACCGAACAAATCGCCAAGAGATACCATCAGCAAAATTACCGGAGCGCAGATGGACACGCCGGCAACAAGGTCGGCGTTGCCGGTCCGGCCGATAAAATAGATATCCACCATATTGTAAATCATACTGACAATTTTAGACATGACAACGGGCAGCGCCAGTGTCAAAAAGGCTTTGGGAACGGGAGTAGTTTCAAATAAAGCGTTTCTGTTTTCTTTTTCCATAATCTGCACCTGACAGTAAGCGGCGGGCTTTCTGTCCTATCCTTTCTTCTTTTTACAGATACGATTTTATCAAAAAGCCTTGGCAATATAAGTGACATATGTCACAATAAATTCAGGAGAAAAACAAAGAGATGAAAAACCAAAAAGAGCAGGGATGGGAGCGGAGTATGGAAAAAATATACCACAGGACAGTGACGGCGGACTGTCTTTTAAAGACAGGAATTTCAGAACAGTTTGAAACGGAAAAACTTGATTTTTTCGTAATAAAATATCAGCGGGGAGAACTTCTGTCACAGCCGGAGCAGCCGATAAACTGCTTTCAGTTTCTTGTAAAGGGAAGCGTCTTTTTATACTATCTGGACGAGAACGGCGCAAGAAGAAACGTGGCGGTGATGGAAGGGGAGGGCCTTTTGGGGGATATGGAATTTGTGACGGGGAGCCTCCCTTTTTTTTACACAGAAGCGCTGACGCCGGTTACGGTTCTGGCCCTTCCAATGGAGACAAACAGGGAAAGGCTTGCGAAAGACTGCAGATTTCTCATGTATCTTCTGCAGCAGGCAGCCAGAATAAAAATATTTTCGGCGCGCAACGAAGTGGTGTTTCCCCTTCTGGAGGAAAGACTGGTTTATCATCTGGAAAACGAATGCTCCCGCAGGACGATGGCCGGCATGGAAACTACGGCCGTCAAACTGAAGTGCAGCCGCCGCCAGCTACAGAGGGTGGTAAAGAAACTGGAAGAACAGGGAAGGCTCATAAAGCTGGAGCGGGGACGTTACCGACTAAGCACAGAGGGGTGAGCGTAAATGCCTGGCGTTTTTCCGGTTTATGGGGGAGGTATCCGCCGGCTTAATTGGGTCCTGTTTTCCGTGCATTTGGCTTGTCAGAAGCAGGGATTTCCGCTAATATAGTAAATAGGAAAACGAAACGGTCAGGGAGCCTCTTTCGGGAACTATGCATCAGGAAATTCCGGGAGCCGGCGCTCTGACAACGATTTTGAAAAAATCTGGAGGAACGGACAATGGGTATTATTGAAAAAATGAGGCTTGACGGAAAGAAAGGCTTTGTGACGGGGGGCGCCAGAGGCATCGGAAAAAGCACGGCCACAGCCTTTGCGGAAGCCGGAGCGGACGTGGCGATTGTGGACGTGGATATTGAAGAAGCGGAAAAGACGGCGGCAGGTATAGCGGAGAGCACCGGCAGAAAAGTAATTGCCATAAAGACCGACTGCACGGACCCGGAGCAGGTGGACGCCATGGTTTCGCGGGTGGCGGATGAGCTGGGCGGGCTTAACTTCTGCCATAACAACGCAGGCATCTGCATCAACGTACCGGCGGAGGAGATGACTTTCGAACAGTGGAATAAGGTGATTAACGTCAATTTGAACGGCATCTTCCTTACCGATATTGCGGCGGGAAAATACATGCTTGCCCACGGAGGCGGCTCTATCATCAACACCGCTTCCATGTCCGCCCATATTGTGAATGTGCCGCAGCCGCAGTGCGCCTACAATGCGTCCAAGGCGGCAGTAATTCAGCTCACGAAATCCCTTGCAATCGAGTGGGCCAAGCGGGGCGTCCGTGTGAACAGCTTAAGTCCGGGTTACATCGGAACCGAGCTTACCTTAAATTCCCCCACACTGATTCCGCTGATTGAAAAGTGGAATGAGATGGCTCCCCTTGGAAGAATGGGCCGGCCGGAGGAGCTTGCGGCAATCTGCGTTTACCTGGCAGGGGATGCCAGCAGTTTTACCACAGGAGCGGACTTCGTTATAGACGGGGCGTTTACATGCTTCTGAAAGGTTCCTTATCACCGCACACCGGCGAACCGCATTGGGCTCGCATGGAAAGTGTCTTTTCAATACCAATATTAACGAACAGGAGAGAACAGGATTATGAACAGCTACGAACTTGATTTAAACAGATACGCAGCTCTCGCCAGGGCGGCGGCAGCGGAAGGGTGTGTCCTTCTGGAAAACCGAAATAACGCGCTGCCCATTAAAAAGGGAGAAAAAATTGCGGTGTACGGCCGCGCGGCTTTTAATTATTATAAGAGCGGACTTGGAAGCGGCGGCCTTGTAAATACCAGATACGTGGTGGGGATTTTGGACGCCCTGAAAGCATGTGAGGATATCACACTGGATGAGGAGCTGTCCGGCATTTATGAGGAATGGCTTAAGGAAAATCCCTATGACGAGGGGAAAGGCTGGGGTCAGGTTCCCTGGGCGCAGAAGGAAATGCCGGTGACGCAGGAGATGCTGAAGGCCGCAGAAAGGACGGATGCAGCCCTTGTAATTATCGGACGTACTGCCGGAGAGGACCAGGACAACCACAACGAGCCCGGAAGCTATCGCCTTGCCAAAGAGGAGGAGGATTTGATTGCCGGGGTATGCGGCGCCTTTGAAAGAGTCATTGTGGTACTTAATGTAGGCAATATCATTGACATGAGCTGGGTGAAAAAGTATCAGCCACAGGCGGTTCTGTACGCATGGCAGGGCGGACAGGAGGGCGGAAACGGAGTCCTTGATGTGCTCACCGGCGCGGTAAATCCCTGCGGAAAGCTGACGGACACCATTGCGGAGGAAATTTCCGATTATCCGTCGGATAAGAATTTCGGCGACCTTGAGAAGAATTATTATCAGGAGGATATCTACGTAGGCTACCGCTATTTTGAGACCTTTGCAAAGGAGAAGGTGTTATATCCTTTCGGCTACGGGCTTTCCTACACAACCTTTGAGGCAGAGAGCGCCGTAGAGGACAAAAACGACTTTGTGGAAGTTACGGCAGTCGTGACCAACACGGGAGATACCGCCGGAAAAGAAGTGGTGCAGGTTTATGTGGAAGCGCCTTGCGGCAAGCTGGGAAATCCCGCCCGCAAGCTGGCAGGCTTTGCAAAGACCGGCGTTCTTGCGCCGGGAGAAAAGGAAACGGTTACTGTCGAAGTGCCGAAATATGATTTTGCATCTTATGACGACAGCGGCGTGACGGGAAACAAATCCTGCTATGTTCTGGAGGAAGGCACTTACACCTTTTACGCGGGAAGCGATGTGAGGAGCGCAGAGGCTGCCGGAAGCTATGAGCAGGCGTTTACAGTGCTGGAAGAGCTGCAGGAGGCCTATGCCCCTACGGAAAGCTTCGAGAGAATGAAGGCACAGGAACAGGAGGACGGGAGCTTTAAGGCGGTAATGGAAAAGGTTCCGGTTCGGACAGTGAACCCCAGAGAGCGGCTTATGGCAAACCGCCCCGCAGAAATCCCCTATACCGGCGACAAGGGCTGGCAGCTTGTGGATGTACTGGACGGCAAGGCGTCCATGGACGAGTTTGTGGCGCAGATGAGCGACGATGAGCTGATAACCATATTCAGGGGAGAAGGCATGTGCAGCCCCCGTGTGACGCCGGGCATCGCGGCGGCTTTCGGCGGCGTAAGCGACGGGCTTTTGAATCTGGGGATTCCGGCGGCAGGCTGCTCCGACGGCCCTTCCGGCATTCGTATGGACTGCGGCACAAAGGCGTTTTCCATGCCCAACGGAACAGCTCTCGGGTGCACCTTCAACCTTTCCCTTGTGAGAGAGCTTTACGAGATGGCGGGGCAGGAGCTTCGGCTGAATAAGATAGATTCCCTTTTAGGACCGGGAATGAACATTCACAGACATCCCTTAAACGGGCGGAACTTTGAATATATTTCAGAAGACCCATACCTCACCGGAAAGATAAGCGCGGCTCAGCTCCTTGGCATGGACAAATACGGGATTGCCGGTACGGTGAAGCATTTCTGCGCAAATAATCAGGAGGCGGCAAGACGGAAAACAGATGCGGAGATTTCCGAGCGGGCGCTGCGGGAAATCTACCTGAAAGGCTATGAGATTGCAGTAAAAGAAGGAAAGGCCCGCTCCGTCATGACTACCTATTCTTCCGTAAACGGCCTGTGGACCGCCGGAAGCTATGACTTAAATACCACCATTCTGAGAAAGGAATGGGGATTTGAGGGGATTGTGATGACAGACTGGTGGGCGGACGCCAACTATGAAGGAAAGCCTTTTGACCATCAGGCAAAAGCCCCCATGCTGGCGGCCCAGAACGACCTGTACATGGTGACCTCCAGACCGGCGGACAACCCGGAAAACGACGACCTGCAGCAAAAGCTGGATGAGGGCTATATCACAAGAGGCGAGCTCCAGCGCGGGGCCAGGAATATCCTTGGCTTTATCTTAAAGAGCCCGGCAATTTTACATAAGGCGGGGAGGATTGCGCCGGAAGAACTTGAGGCAATGAATGCAAAGGGCGACAATGACGTGGCGCCTTCGGATTTGGTTTACTATAAGGCGGACGAGGCGGATGAGATTGTGATTGACGGCGCGCTGCTTAGTCCCAAAGCAGGGCAGAGCGATGTGTTCGGAATTCAGGTTGAAAAATTCGGAAGCTACAGTATCACCTTTACCATGAAAAGCGACCTCGGGGAGTTGGCGCAGCTTCCGGTGTCCCTTTACTATGACAACGCACTGAAAGCCCAGATTTCCATTCAGGGAACGGAAGGAAAGGTAATTGAGGAAAAGAGAGAGCTTGGCGTTATCTTCGGGCCCACCCACTTTATCAAGCTGTACTACGGGGCGAACGGAATTGAGATTCTGAAAGTGGTGATTCGGCTGGAGGAGGAAACTGCGAATCCGTTTGGTTAAGTAGAAAATTTCATATTTTTACAAAAAAAGCCGCTCTGGGGAAATGTAGGGCGGCTTTTTGGCAGAACGGCATTAATACCATTATCAGAAGGAAAAAGTGCGGGTGTTTATTGCCGGGTTTTGACAGCGCTGAGGAGGCGGTTGCTTCTATGCTGGAGGATTAGGTGATGTATCAGATTTTCGAAGATACTTTAATTCTTTCCGCTACTGCAACCGGCAGTCATGCGGATTTGTTTGGAAAATAAAAATATCTACACCATAAAAGTATAAAGGCGTATGGAAAAAGCAATGTAGACCATGCGCTTTTTTGTGTTACAACAAGCTGCCTTGCAAAACGTGGCAGCGTTTATTCCAAATTATTATTCCAACTTCATTCAGGGAGAGTTATAATGAAGAAAAGTGATATGGAGGTAACACCGGTGAAAAAACACATCAGAGGTTTCCGCTCCATCACCCGGAAAATTATTCTGGCGCTGGTTTTGATTATCCTGCCCTTTAATATTATATCCGTCATCGTGACGGTGATTTCGCTGTAGAATGCAAGGCAGCAGATGATGACGAGTGTGGACAATCTTCTGGAACTTTCCCTGCAGCAGCTTTCGGGCAGAATGAATGCGATGAACGACTTTTTTTATAATCTGGACAGCGTTTATCCGGCTTTCCGGCTGTACAGGGGACAGGGGGAGCGGACCGCCGATTTGGCGATGGCGGAAAAAGCAATCTGGCCTCTTACTTTAACATGATAGTGGAAAACGACGCCTTTGCGGACGTACTGTTCTGGCAAAGCGGCAAATACGGGCGGACTTATATCGGAATGAGCAGTCTGGAAAACGGTAAGTGCGGGCGAATTTTTGACTGCAAGGAGATTTTGAAAGCCTGGCTGGAAACAGAGGAAAAGGGAAGGTACAATCTGTGGGGGATTGTGGAAATCGAAGGAATGACCTGGCTTGCAAAGGTTTATCAGTACAATGATTTTTATTACGGTAGCCTGATTTCTTTAGATGAGATGGAGCATCAACTGAAAAAAGCGTGCGCCTATTCCGGGTTGGCGGTTTCCTTTTCAGAGTTAAATCCCGGGGGGATGGAACAGGGGAAGCAGACCGGCACACAGCCTGACGGACAGCCCGGCGAATATCCGGGCAGGCCTTCAGGCAAACGGCTGGTCGTGGAAAAGGAAAGCAAGATGGGGAATTTCAGGATGCAGGTAAGCGTACCTTTCAGTCAGGGGTATACCAATCTTTCTGCCCTTCAGATTCTTTGCATGGGCTTTGTGTTTTTGTACATACTGCTGATTCCCGTGCTGATATATCTGATTCACAGAATGGTGCTCAATCCGTTAGCGAGAGTCAGCGGGGCGATGGAGCGCCTTAAGGGCGGCGAGCAGGATTACCGCCTGAGTGTGCAGCCCCATGAATCGGAGGAATTTACGGCAATCGGTGAAACCTTTAACGGTATGGCTGACAGAATCAGCGAGCTAAAGATTGCCAACTATGAAAAGGAACTGGAGCGTCAGAGGATAGAGCTGAAAAATCTGCAGTTACAGATACGGCCCCATTTTCTGATGAATATGTTTAACCTGCTTTACAGCTTTGCACAGATTGAAAACTACCAGAATATCCAGAAGCTGGCGCTTTACCTTTCGGAGTATTTCCGCTATATTTTTCAGAGCGGAAAGGAATTACAGCCTTTTTCGCTGGAAATAAACCTGATTCAGAAATACATGGAAATTGCGGAAATGCGGTATCCGGGCTGTGTGGAAGCGGTTTACGAGGTTGACCCGGAAGCGATGGAAACTTTCGTCCCGCCCCTTTTAATCCACAATTTCGTGGAGAATATTTTCAAGCATATTGTGGGGTATGACAAAAAAATCCATCTTCGGATTGAGGTGTATACGGACGGGGAGGAAACCACTTTTATGATAGCGGACGACGGACCCGGTATGTCCCGGGAGATGGCGGAGGGCATTAACCGGGGGATTTTCCGTAAAAAGGAGGACGACAGAGTACATGTGGGCATTGAAAATTCTTACAGAAGGATGAAATACTTTTACGGGGAAAGAGGAAGCCTTACGGTGGTCTCAGAGCCCGGTGAGGGAACCTGCTTTACCATTGTAATTCCGGCAAAGAGCAGGGCAAAGGAAGAGATTACAAACGATGACACAGAAAGAGGGATTCAATGAATTTACTGATAGTGGACGATGAAATGATTGCGGTAAAGGGGATGCTTAACGGAGTTGACTGGAAAAGCTGCGGCATAGACGGGAATATCTGGACAGCCTACAGCGCGGAATGGGCGCTTAAGATATTAAATGTGCAGCAGGTGGATTTGATGCTCTGCGATATTGAAATGCCGGGCGCCAGCGGCCTTGAGCTCCTTCGCGCCGTCCGGGAAATTGACAAAGAGCTTCCCTGTATTTTCCTGACCTGCCACGCCAGCTTTGAGTACGCCCAGGAGGCGATTTCCCTGCAGTGCACCGACTATATTTTAAAGCCCGCGCCCTATGAGGTGATTGCCGAAAAAGTAAAAAAAGCCTGTGACGATATCCGGCAAAAGCGCAAGGATAAGGTGCAGGAAAGGTATTTTGCCGATGCCGGGGAAGAAAACGAGCCGCCAAGGAACGCAAAGACGCCCAAAGAGCTGGTGGCTCTGATTGAGCAATATATTGCCGGGCACCTTCGGGAGAGCAGCCTTCTGGTGACGGACATTGCGGAGGCTCTGTATTTAAATAAGGATTATTTGAACCGGGTATTTAAAAAGGAAAAAGGGGTTTCCATCAGCCAGTACCTGATTTCGGAGCGCATGAAGCTGGCGGCCGTTCTTCTGAGGGAAGATGGCAGCAACGTCAATCTGGTAGCGGAGAAGGTGGGGTACAACAATTACCCTTACTTTGCCTCGTCCTTTAAGCGGTTTTACGGGTGTACGCCGTCTCAGTACCAGAGGGAGCAGGGGTAACGGTCACATTGTCTGGTATTCATTAACTGCTTTGTCAAGAAGTTTTCCCAGTATGGCAATATAGTCAACACCCATATTTTTGGCTTTTTTAATTGTGTCCGGAGAAACATAAAGAGTGAGAGGTTCTCCGCAATATGGTTTTGCCTTTCTTGCAGCTATAAAAGCCTGCTCCATATTATCAGTCAGCTCAGGGGAGTCTTCATCGTAGATAACTGGAAGTTTTTTTGCTGCGGAAAGTATATTTTTTTCTTCGGCGGTTAGCGCTGCATATTCGTCTAATTCAAATGTTACCATAGTACGCGTTCCTTTCTCTTGCAGTTGCAAGGCGTGCAGAAATCAATCTTATAGCCGGATGGCGTTCTGCGTATACGACAAACAAGATTTCATCTGCCAGACCGATTGTAATAAATCGGTCTTCATTTATACTATGAGACTCATCATAGATTTCTATACGGTTATTCGGCAAGAAGCTTCTGCCGCCGTTTCAAATGGAATACCATGCTTTTTTTGTCCCTTTCGTAGTGAAAACAGTATAGCATAGTCGGGTGGACAAATCGAATTATACAGGAAAGTCGTAAATCTGAAACCCCAGGTCGTAAAACTGAAAAAATCAAAGTCGTAAAATTGAAACAGACAGTCGTTTTGGATAATTGTGTTAAAGGACTGTGTTTAATAAAATATGCTTATCATCAGTTAACGGAAGATATGTGGTAAAGAAATGGAGGAAAAGAAATGAAAAAGAAGAAACTGAAATTTTTAGCGCTTGGTATGGCAGTGGTACTATCCATGTCGGCACTTTTGACAGGCTGCGGCGGAAAGGGAGATTCGGGCGATGGCGGAAACGGTATGTCAGAGGGCACGGCCGAAAACGACGGCAACGACGGCGGGGCTGGCGATGCGTCCGGCGAGATATATGAAGTGGTAATCCAGTTCCCTACCCTTGGCGACACGCCGAAGGATTTGCAGATGGTGGAGGATGAGCTGAACAAAATTACCGAGCCGGAAATCGGCGTACATGTGACCTTTTATCCCGCCAGCGCGTTTGAGTTAAACAATACCACCAATATGATGGTATCCTCCGGAGAAAAACTGGACCTTGCAATGTGTATGTTCGAGGGCGGCGCACAGAGCTATGTAAATAAGGGAATGCTGATTGAGCTTGACGAACTGGTGGAAAAATACGGTCAGGATATCGTAGCGGCGGAAGGCGTCGCCATGTCGGGAGGGTATTACGACGGAACACTTTATACAGTTCCCACGGAAGAAAAAATGGGCCGTGTAAAAATTTTCGAGGCCCGCAGGGACTTGCTTGAAAAATACAACATCGAATATGACAAGGAAAAGATTTATACCCTCGAAGAACTCACGGAGATTTTTAAAATTGTGAAAGAGGGAGAAGGCGACAAGTTTTACTGTGTAGCGACCTGTGCAAGCGAGGCCGCGCCTTACACCAACTTCTCCACGGCGGACCTTTTGGGCGCATCCTACGCAAGCGGTGTGCTGATGAATTACGGAAAAGGAACGGACGAGATTGTCAACTATTTTGAAACGGAAGAATATGAGAAAGTTTGTAAGGTTATGAGGGAATGGATGCAGGCCGGGTACGTTTCTTCTGACTGTAATACAGTTACGGACGCTTCCCTGACGCAGTTCCAGACAGGAAATTTCTTCGGACAGTTTTCAAACGGCGAGCCGGATATGCTGATTAACCATTCCGCGTCCCTTCAGGCTTATCTGGGGACGGACGTGGTGGGGCTTCGTACGTCAATGCCCGCATCCCGTACACAGGATTATCAGGTGACTCAGTGGATGATTCCCATTACCTGCGACAATCCGGAAAAGACCATGCAGTTTTTAAATATGATGTACGCAAGGGAAGACGTTGTAAACCTTCTTTACTGGGGAATCGAAGGCGTGCACTATAACCGCAAAGAGGGGACGGAGCATATGGTGGAATATCCTGAGGGAGTTGACAGGACAAACGTTACCTATTCCGCAGTGCTGAATGTATGGGGCGATAAGTTAAAAGACCTTGTGATGGAGCCCAGCAACGACGGTTACTATGATTTGATGAGAGAATTTAACGACAGCATCGAGGAACAGTATACATCAGACGCTCTCGGCTACTGCTTTAACAGCGAGCCTGTAAAGACCGAGTATGCAGCGGTTACCGATGTAATCAAGCAGTATGACTCCATTCTCGGATACGGTGTGGTAGACCCCGACGAAGAGATTGAAACTTTCCGTTCCGCTTTGAAAGCCGCGGGAATTGACAAAGTAATTGAGGAAAACCAGAAGCAGTTTAATGAGTGGAAAGCTGCCAATGCAGGTTAGGATGAATATCAGGGGACTTGCGCCGACACCCGGCGCAGCCCCCTTGTGAAAGATGAGAGAGCATGACGAAAGGCTGAGACTGTATACGGTCTGCGCGCATTGGCCTGACAGATTGGGCCGCGGAATGCAGCGCAGAAAGGGGGAAAATGATGAAGAAAAGAAAGAAAATACGCTGGAAGGATATTCTGCCGTATTATCTTCTGGCATTGCCGGGAATCATTTACATGATTTGCAATAACTATCTGCCGATGTTTGGTATTGTAATCGCATTTAAAAACCTGAATTTCCGAAAAGGAATCTGGGGAAGCGACTGGTGCGGTTTTGATAATTTTAAATTCCTGTTTGCATCAAGCGACGCGTGGACGATTACCAGAAATACGATTTTATATAACGTGGCGTTTATCATACTGACAACGGCGCTGGCCATCGCGGTGGCTATTCTGGTTGACGAGATAAGGAGTCGCACGGCAAGTAAGGTATATCAGAGCCTGATTCTGCTTCCCTACCTTATGAGCTGGGTTATCGTAAGTTATCTGGCCTATGCAATGCTTTCAGGCGAGACGGGTATGATAAACAACGCAATCTTAAAGCCTCTTGGAATTGAGCCCGTCTCATGGTACAACGCGCCGAAGTACTGGCCTTTTATCCTTGTTTTCGTACACCTGTGGAAAGCCATCGGATACGCCATGATTATCTACTACAGCAGTATTGTGGGAATGCAGGGGGAAAGGCAGAACGTGAGGAATCCCATATTGGCATACA
>CAMSTM010000067.1 GCA_947063675.1 uncultured Lachnospiraceae bacterium
ATTCATGGGAAAAGGGATTATACAGTGAAGCGGTCTTTGCGGCGTAAAGGAGTTGTCGCCAAATCTTAAACTGAATATGGATTTCTCCGCCCGGACGGTTGCCTGCCCGAAGGGCTTTTCCAACCATTCCTTCCATATTATCACTCCCATACTGGAGGCGGACTATGTAATCAATATCTGTAAGCTGAAAACCCATGCCATGACCGGCTACTCGGGAGGCATCAAAAATCTTTTCGGCGTTATCCCGGGACTGGAAAAGCCTCAGATGCACTACCTCTGGCCGAATCTTCATGATTTTTCCCGGATGCTTCTGGAACTTGCACAGACGGTAAGCCCCCAGCTCACCATTATTGACGCCATCGACGCCATGGAGGGAAACGGGCCTACCGGCGGCACCTCCCATCCCCTTTATATGCTCCTTGCTGCCAGAGACCTTTACACACAGGATTACTTTGCCGCAAATCTCATGGGGATTGCCCCCATGAAAATCGAGATGATACGGCAGGCGGTGGAAGCCGGTCTTGCCAGGCCTTCCGAAATTGCATTAATCGGCGACGCCGTGCCGGAAAATCTGACTCCTTTTCAGATGCCTGACACAAAGAAGCTGGATTTTACCGGCAATGTACCCGGCTTTCTGCAAAAGCCTTTTCTGTTTTTTGCCCAACGCCTCATGAAATCCTATCCTCAGGTAAATCGTGATAAATGCGTGGGCTGCGGAAGGTGCGCGGAAAGCTGCCCTGCCCATGTAATAAAAATTGAAAATAAAAAGGCAAAATTCAGGAAAAAGGGCTGTATTTCCTGCTTCTGCTGTCAGGAGATGTGTCCTGTGAAGGCAATTTCCGTTAAGAAAGCGTTATAATTTTTTATAAAGACAATTTTTGCCCCATTATTGACTTGATTTTTTGACCAGGTTATACTTTTTTCGCATAATACAGAGTTACTTTTGAGGGGATTTTTGTATGAAATTTCTTGCAAACCGCAAATTTTCAACACGAATCAGTATCATAACCACAGCAGAGCCGCCATTATCAACGATTATGTGGCTTTTGCGGAGGAGTATATGACTGCATTCGCACCTGGAAGCGAGATTCGCATTCTGCTTACAAACCCGGAAGATACCGGCTTATTGAAAGAAGTGCAAAATATACGGAGGATTTTGCTTCGGTCAAGGGCATTTTCGAAGGACTGTACATTGCCGCTCCGGACACCTGTGTTCTGACCCATACTTCCCAGTCCGCCATCGGGATAACCATCCGGAAGGGCGAATCCCTTGACGAATTTCATAATACGTCAGATTAAGGAGGACGGAAGCACCGATGCAAATACTTATTCCTATCAGGATGAAAACGGCGTCAATCAATTGGTTATTTATAAATATTTGAAGGACAGGGGCTGGGTATTCATGGTCCGGAACAGCGCCGCAGCCATGATTCATCAAGGCGTCTGCAGGAAGCATCTTATCTGCTTCCTGCATGCGCAAATCACAGCTGCGGCGGTTTTCTTCTTTCGGGTCTTAACCTTTTACTTCCACTACCTCATATCCCGCTTCCGTCACGGCGGCTCTTAATATCTCCTCCGGCACATCTTCCCCGAGGGTAACTTCCGCGCTTTTGCTCTCAAGGCTCATAACAACGCTTTCAACGCCCGTCAACGCCTCCAATGCCTTCTGCACTCTGCCCGTACAGTGCGCGCACATCATTCCTTCAATAATTATTGTTTTCGTCATTTTCTTTTCCTCCTTCATGGATTTATACTTTTCTGTTGCCGCGTCTTTCTCTGCCGCTTCTCCGGCAGCGGTTCCTTCTTTTATTGACGCATTGCCATTACCACTGTTTTCCGGCTCGGATTCATCCGTCTTAGCCTGACCGGGCTGCCGCGCCCTGAAATTCCTCAGCCGCAGGGCGTTCCCCACCACAAACAGGCTGCTCATGCTCATGGCTGCCGCCCCGAACATAGGGTTTAACCGGACTCCGAAGGCCGGGTAAAGAAGCCCTGCCGCAAGGGGAATCCCTATGGTATTATAGAAAAACGCCCAGAACAGGTTTTCCTTTATATTTTTGATAACTGCGCGGCTTAATCTGATGGCGCTTATGGCGTCAGTCAGCCTGCTTTTCATCAGTATGATATCGGCGCTGTCAATGGCAACGTCCGTTCCCGCTCCGATGGCAATACCCACGTCAGCGGCAGCAAGCGCCGGGGCGTCGTTAATCCCGTCCCCAATCATGGCAACCTTCCTGCCCTCACCCTGGAGCTTTCTGATTTCCTTTTCCTTATCCTCGGGAAGGACTTCCGCAACCACCCTGTTAATGCCAAGCTCTCTCCGCACCGCCTGAGCCGTTCGCTCATTGTCGCCGGTCAGCATCACCACTTCTATTTTCATGTTATGAAACTCTCTGATGGCGCTTACCGAGGAAGACTTGACCGTATCCGCAACCGCTATGATTCCCAGAAGCTTTCCCCCACCGGCAAACAAAAGGGGAGTTTTTCCCTCCTCCGCCAAATCCGCCACAGCCTCCTTCTGCATTTCCGACAACGCAATCCCCTTATCCTCCATAAAAGCCCTGTTGCCCGCAAAATACCTCTCCCCATCGCAGACTCCCGTAACGCCTCTGCCGAAAACCGCCTGAAAATCCGTGACGTCGGGAATCCTCTCCCCCGTCTTTTCCGCTTCATTTAAAATAGCTTCGGCAAGAGGGTGCTCGCTGGGTTTTTCAATAGCAGCCGCAAGCAAAAGCAGCCGCCGGGTGTCCAATTCCCTTTCATAGCCGAAAATATCCGTAACCTTTGGCCTGCCTTCCGTGATGGTCCCGGTTTTATCGAGTACTACCGTGTCGATATCCTTCGCCGACTGCAGGGCGTCCCCTGATTTGATGAGGATGCCGTTTTTGGCTCCCACTCCCGTCCCCACCATAATCGCCACAGGCGTCGCAAGTCCCAGAGCGCAGGGGCAGGAAATCACAAGCACCGCAATAGCGCTTGACATGGCCGCCTCAAAGCCGCCCCCGGCTATCAGCCACACAATAAAGGTAATAAGGGCGATTCCCATCACCGCCGGCACAAAAATCCCGGCGATTTTATCCGCCATTTTGGCAATGGGCGCTTTGGAGGCGGAAGCCTCCTCCACCAAACGGATAATCTGGGAAAGGGTGGTATCCTCCCCTACCTTCACCGCCCGGCACACCAGTCTGCCCGCTTTGTTCATGGTAGCGGATACTACCGCGTCCCCGGCCTGCTTTTCCACAGGAATACTCTCCCCTGTGATTGCCGCCTCGTTGACGCTGGAGGTTCCCTCCACCACCACGCCGTCCACCGGAATCAGGCTGCCCGGCTTTACCACAAATAAATCGTCCTTTAAAAGCTCATAAGTGGGGATTTCCTTCTCCTCCCCGTTTTCCAGAAGCAGAATCGCCGTCTTGGGCGATAAATCCATCAGTTTTTCTATAGCTTCTCCGGTTTTGCCTTTGGAGCGGGACTCCATATATTTTCCCACCGTAATCAGCGCCAGAATCATTCCCGCCGACTCAAAGTAAAGGTCGGAAGCATACCTCGAAACCAGAGCCCCGTCCCCGTGTCCAAGGCCGTACCCAATCCGGTAAATGGCAAAGACGCCGTAAACAAGGGCCGCTCCCGAGCCGATGGCAATCAGGCTGTCCATATTGGGGCTTAAGTGAAGCAGGGTCTTAAATCCCGTCTGGTAATACTTACGGTTCACATAGATAATCGGAAGCGTAAGCAAAAACTGGGTGAATGCAAAGGTCAATGCGTTTTCATTTCCATGAAACAGCTTCATCAGCCATTCCGGTACGGGAAGATGCAGCCACATAAAAAACATGTGGTGCATGGAAACAAGCATAAGAAGAATCATAAAAACAATGGAAACGGTAAGCCGCACCTTCATTTCCCTGTTTTCCTTTTTTCTTTTCAGGGCCTCCCGTCCGGCGCTGTCCTTTCCTGACGCTCCTTTGCCCGCTCCCGCTGCCCCGCCGCCTGCCTCTGCTTTTCCTGTCCCGGTTCCGTTTCGGCTCTGCGTTCCTCCTGACGCTGCCTGCCTTGCGCCGTAACCGGCCTTCTCCACCGCTTCAATGATTTTATCCTCGCTGCACAGACTTTCATCGTATGCCACCTGCATACTGTTGGTAAGCAGGTTCACCGTCACCTCGTTCATCCCCGAAAGCTTACAGACGCTCTTTTCCACATGGGAGGAACAGGCGGAACAGGTCATGCCTGTCACTTCATATTTTTGCTTAATCATAATATCCGCTCTCCTTTATTTCAGCTTCTTCACAAGCTCGATGGCTTCCTCCATAATTTGTGTGTTGCCGTTTTGAATTTCCTCCACCACGCAGGTTTCCATATGCTCCTGCAAAATCAGATAGCCAAAGCTCTGCAACGCGCTCTCCACAGCCGCCACCTGTATCAGGATATCACCGCAGTAACGGTTTTCCTCCAGCATTCTGCCGATGCCGTTTAGCTGGCCTGTGATTCGGCTGAGACGGTTCTGGAGCTGTTTCCGTTGCTTTTCGTTCCTGGGCGTATGCTTGGTGCGGCAGCAGTTACATATATTTTCCTGATTCATAGTATCTCCTGTTTGCGGCATATCAACACCTCGCTTTTACTTTATATACCCCTTGGGGGTATATGTTTTTACAAACCATATAATATACCCCATTGGGGTATTTGTCAAGAGGAAGATAACAAAACTGCAGAAATAAAAACCGTCAGCAATCGCTGACGGCCTTTTCATCTTTAAAAACAGTTTTAATTTTTCTGCCCTTTGGCGTTCAAAATCTCCATAAATTCATCCCCTGTAATAGTTTCCTTCTCATACAGGTATTTCGCAAGCTCGTGGAGCTTGTCCAGATTGTCGGAGAGAAGCTTTTTCGCCTTTTCATACTGGTTCTTTACAGATTCGATTACCTTCCTGTCAATTTCCCTTGCGGTATTCTCCGAGCATGCAAGGGATGCGTCCCCGCCAAGATACTGGTTGGATATGGTTTCAAGGGCGACCATTCCAAATTCTTCGCTCATGCCGTATCTGGTAATCATGGCTCTCGCCAGCCTGGTTGCCTGTTCGATATCGTTGGAGGCTCCGGTGGTGATGGAATGGAAAATCAGCTCCTCCGCCACCCGCCCGCCGGTAAATGTGGCAATCTTATTTTCAAGCTCTTCCTTGCTCATAAGATTGTGTTCTCCCTCGTCCACCTGCATGGTATATCCCAGCGCGCCTGAGGTACGGGGGATAATGGTAATCTTGGTAACCGGAGCGGAGTTGTTCTGAAGCGCCGCCACCAGCGCATGTCCGATTTCATGGTAGGACACAATCAGACGCTCCTTATCCGAAAGCACCTTATTCTTCTTCTGATAGCCCGCAATTACCACCTCAATGCTTTCTTCCAGGTCAGCCTGGGTCACATACTGGCGTCCCTCCCGGACCGCCCTAAGGGCCGCCTCGTTCACCATATTGGCAAGCTCCGCGCCGGAAGCGCCGGAGGCCGCCCTTGCAATGGCGTTGAAATCCACATTGTCACCCAGCTTTATCTTTCTGGCGTGTACCTTTAATATAGCCTCCCTGCCTGCCAGGTCGGGAAGCTCCACGGGCACCCGCCTGTCGAACCGTCCGGGGCGCAGAAGCGCCGGGTCTAAGGATTCCGGCCTGTTGGTGGCCGCCAAAATCACAACCCCCTTTGAGCCGTCGAAGCCGTCCATCTCCGTGAGAAGCTGGTTTAAGGTCTGCTCTCTCTCGTCGTTGCCGCCCATGCCGCCGTTATCCCGCTTTTTACCTATGGTATCAATCTCATCTATGAACACAATGCAGGGCGCTTTTTCGTTAGCCTGCTTGAACAAATCCCTCACCTTTGCCGCGCCCATTCCCACGAACATTTCCACGAATTCCGAGCCGGAAATGGAGAAAAACGGAACGTTCGCCTCACCGGCCACGGCCTTTGCAAGAAGCGTTTTGCCTGTTCCAGGAGGGCCTACCAGCAGCGCCCCTTTAGGCATGGAAGCGCCGATTTCCTGATATTTCCGGGGATTGTGAAGGAAATCCACAATTTCCGTCAGTATTTCCTTGGCCTCGTCCTCGCCTGCCACGTCGCTGAACTTGATTCCCGTGGTGGACTCCACATAAATTTTAGCGTTGCTCTTTCCAAACTGCATAGCCGGCATCCCGCCGCCCATCTTCTTCATTAACCAGCCGGAAATAAGCTGGCCAATCACAATGAAAATAACAATCGGAAGAATCCAGCTCAGGATAAAGCTTAAAACGGGAGACATTTCCTCCTGCACTACCCGTCCGAAAGAACACCCTGATTCCTGCAGCCGTTCCACAAGCTGCGGGTCGTCAAAGGTGGTGGTCCGGTAAAAACCCGGTTCTTCCTGCTTATCGGTGAAGTAAATATAATCTCCCTCGATTTGCACCATCGCCACCTGTTTTTCGTCCACCATGCCAAGGAAAGTGCCGTAATCCACATTTTCCACCTGCTGCCGCATAAGCTTTGGAAAAAGCAGGCTGTTGAGCAGCATCATCACCAGCATGACAATCAGATAATAAAATATCAGCGGTTTCTTTGGTTGTTTTACTTCTTTCATGTGTCCCCTCTTTTCCGCGCCGCAGCCTCTTTCGGTCCGATTTGACCTGCGCGGCGCCCGTTTACCAATCAGGCGGATTTAATCTTTTTAATCTTATCGTGTGCAAAGGATAAATAAAACATCCTTATCCGAAGCTTATTTTCCTCATAAAGGTCGATACTCCTGTAAAGCTCCTTATAGTAAGCAAACAGAATTCGCCTGGTTCGGACAGTCTGGTGAAAATTCGTCTGGGTAGCGACAAGGCTGCCCTTCGTCTTTACGTAATAATACAGCGGCCTGGTAATTACTCCCACCTGCCCCACATACCGGAGATATTCAAGATTAAAGCGGAAATCCTCGCACCAGTCCAGCTCCGGCGAACAGATAAGTCCGAATTTTCTGATAATATCGGCTCTGAAAAATTTGTTCCAGAGCACGCCGTAATAAAAATTGGCCGGAGCCGCCATCATATATTCCGCAAACCTGCTCCGGGTAATCACCGGCCCGCCTTCAATATTGCCCTTTTCATAAATCCGCTTCCCGCAGACCCTGTAATAATCGGAAATCACCATACCGCAGTCATAAGTGAGCGCCGTCCTCACAAACTCCTCCGTGGCATGCTTCGACAGCCAGTCGTCTCCGTCCACAAACTGGAAATACTCGCCCGACGCCGCCTTCATTCCCGCGTTCCGGCTCTCGGAAACGCCCTTGTTCTCCTGATTTATGATAACGAACCGCTTATCGGAAGCGGCGTATTTTGCAAGCACCCTTTCCGTGTGATCCGTGCTTCCGTCATTTACGACAATGATTTCCGTGTTTGTATAGCTTTGATTCTGGATACTGCGCAGGCATCTTTCGATTGCCCTTTCACCGTTATAGACGGGCACGATTATGCTCACTAACGGTTCTTTTATGGATTCTTCCATACTAATCCCCCGCTTCCGTAACTGCTTATTAAAAATGTATTACCGTTACAAAGAAAAGTCAATTACGGGATTATAAACAATTTATAAAAACTTTTATACCCGCTCTCTAAACCTTTCGGACATGGCGCAAATCTCACCAGGGGGCTTTGGTGTCAATCTCCTTCCCGTCAAGAACCGCCAGGTACAGCTCTCCGTCCTCCCTATAGCAAAGCTTTAAGGAAAAGAAGGGCAGTTCCCGCCGCAGATAATCAAAAAACAGCAAATCTCCCGTCCACAGCTCCAGCTTACTGATTCTGTCCTTTTCCACCCATTCAAGCCTTCCCTCGTCGCATTCCTTAAGCGTTCCCTCAAAGCCGTCCGCCGTATAAAGGCACATATACTCCACCAGCTCCTCTCCGCCGCCGCTTTCATAGCAAAAGGTCACGATTCCGCGGAAACGGTAGGAGGTAAGGGTCAGTCCCGTCTCCTCCTTCACTTCCCGCAAAAGGCATTCCTCCGGGCTTTCCCCCTTTTCAAAATGTCCCCCGACTCCAATCCATTTATCCTTGTTTACATCATTTTTTTTCGAAACCCTGTGGAGCATAAGGTATTTGTTGTCCTTTTCAATATAACACAGGGTTGTAAGGCTGCTTTTCATAAACTTCACCACATTTCCTTATTTTACAGTATCGATATCAATTATAATACAGTATAGCATTTCCGCAACTTTCGTCAAACGAATGTTGCTATCCTTTAACGGATAATGCTATAATTAAAAGGCATTTTCAGACAGCGGGTTTTGTATACCTGTAAAAAGTACGACAACAATATCATACAAGGAGGTATGAATATATGGAATTTGTATGGCACAGACCGGAGCGGGGAGGCAAACTGCAGCCATTGGACGTCATCGACGGTTTCAAGGTGAGGCCGGGATTTTATAACAGGGACGGCGCAGCGGCGGCTCCTAACGGCGTCAGCTTTACTATCCATTCGTCAGGCGCCACAAGCTGTACTCTGCTGCTCTTTCATCCCGAGGAATCGACGCCTTATGCCAGGCTGAAATTCCCGGAATCCTATCACATCGGAAACACCTATTCCATGCTGGTATTCGACATAAAAATCGAGGATTTCGAATACGCATTCCAGTTAGACGGCCCTTATGACAAGGAAAAAGGGCTCCTTTTTGATAAAAACAATGTTTTACTCGACCCCTATGCGCGCGCCGTCACAGGGCAAAGGCACTGGGGGGAGCACCCGGAAAGCGGGAAGCACTTTACCTATCACGCGAGAGTGGTTGAAAACAACTTCGACTGGGGTAAGATGAAGCAGCTTGAAACTCCCTTAGAGGATTTGGTCATTTATGAAATGCACGTCAGGGGGTTCACGAAAGACAAGTCCTCCGGCGTTTCCGCAAGGGGAACCTATGAGGGACTTCGCCAGAAGATACCTTATCTGAAGGACCTGGGTATCAATGCCATAGAGCTGATGCCGATTTTTGAGTTTGATGAAATGGAAAACGCCAAGGTGGTGGACGGCGTACAGCTCTACAATTACTGGGGATACAATACTGTCTGTTTCTTTGCCCCCAACACCAGCTATTCTTCCGTTGTGGAGCATAATCACGAGGGCGACGAGTTAAAGCAGCTCATTTATGAGCTGAAGGAAAACGGAATTGAAGTCATCCTCGACGTGGTATTCAATCATACTGCCGAGGGAAACGAGGACGGACCCTGTTTTTCCTTCAAGGGAATTGACAACAATATTTATTATATTCTGACTCCAAACGGGGAGTACTACAATTTCAGCGGATGCGGAAACGCCTTAAACTGCAATCATCCTATGACGAGGCGTTTCATCATTGACTGCCTGCGCTACTGGGTAACGGAGTACCGTGTGGACGGTTTCCGTTTCGATTTGGCCTCCATCCTCACAAGAGACCAGAACGGAGCTCCCATGGCGGACCCTCCGATTCTCCAGGGAATCGCCTGCGACCCTATTCTGGGAAACGTCAAGCTGATTGCCGAGGCCTGGGATGCGGCGGGGCTCTATCAGGTGGGCAATTTCCCGGCCTACAACAGATGGTCGGAATGGAACGGGAGATACCGGGACGACATGCGGCGTTTCCTGAAAGGAGACGAGGGTCTGGCCGGAACCGCCCTTACCCGGATTACAGGCTCAAAGGATTTGTACGACCCGTCCGTCCGGGGAAGAAGCGCCTCCATCAATTTCCTGAACTGCCACGACGGCTTTACCCTGTATGACATGTATTCCTATAATATGAAGCATAACGAAAAGAACGGCTGGAACAACACCGACGGCGACAACAACGGAAACAGCTGGAACTGCGGCGTTGAGGGCGACACGGACGACCCTGAAATCGAAGGGCTCCGCCGCCGCATGATAAAAAACGCCTGCGCCACCTTGATGTGCAGCCGGGGCCCTGCCATGTTTTATGCCGGAGACGAATTCTGCAACACACAGTTCGGGAACAATAACGCCTACTGTCAGGATAATATTATTTCCTGGCTCGACTGGACAAGGCTGGAAACCTATCGGGAAATCCATGACTTTTTCCGGTACATGATTGCTTTCCGCAAAGAGCACCCCATTCTGCGAAAGCCCACCAAGGCGGCCTCCTGCGGTCTTCCTGAAATCAGCATCCACAACGGCTATCCCTGGAACGGCGGAACCGGACACGCCAGCCGCCTCATCGGCATCATGTACGCCGGACGGAATGCGGAAGATACCAGAGATGATATTATTTTCTATGCCGTCAACGCCTACTGGGAGCCTCTTTATCAGCAGCTTCCCGATTTGCCCGACGGAAAGAAGTGGAAAATCAAGGTGAATACCTTTATAGAATATGAAGACGGGAAGGATTTTGAGGAACAGACGGAGTTTAATTTCGGAAAAAGTTTGAAAATCCCGCCGCGGACTGTGGTAGTGCTGGCGGCGGAGTAGAAAAGGGACGTGAACGGAGGACGTTCGGAGCGGAGGGGTTTGAGAAAGCCAGCCCGGGGACGGGTATTCGTCCTCAAGGAGCCCTTACAAAAACGTCGGTGGTTAGCGAGGTATCGGGGTGCGTAGCAGCCCGCGAGCTTACCACCGTTACGTTTTTGTAGAGCGGGAGCGCGGCGACGGAGGACGAATACCCGTCCCCGGGCGTCACCTCTCCGGCTCCCTCAACTACTATACTTCACAATCAGCATCTCCACACTCATATTATCATTCATCCGCCCCGTCTTGATATTTTCCTCAGCCTCAACAGCCTCCTCAACGGCCGCCCGAAGTTCCTCTGTGCGAAAACGCCCCGACTGCGCCACGTATTTTCCGGCCACGAATCCCGGCAGTCCTACCTTTTCTCCGATTGCCTTGTTCTGAAAGCCTTTCCCCTTAAGCTCCTTCACCTGCAAAAGCAGATTAAACTGCCTTGCAATCAGAAACAGGATTCTCATGGGCGGCTCCTTCTGGGCAAGCAGCTCATAATAAAGCTCCAACGCCTTTTTCTGCCTTTTGTCCGCAATTGCCCCAACCATATCAAATATATGATTGCCAATTCTTTTCGTGCAGATTTCGCTGATATCCGCCTCCGTGATAACGTCCCTCTCAAGGCAGTAACAAAACAACTTTTCCATTTCCCGCCGGATATTCTCCATATCGGTCCCTGTTTTTTCCAGAAAAAAATCGAGGGCTGATTCCGTAATTTTCTTGTTTTCCTTTTTTACCATGCCGAGTATCCAGCGTTTTAGCGTACTCTCATCCTGGACGGAAAACTCCACCGCGCAGCCCTTTGCCTGAACCGCTTTATACAGGCGGCTTCTCTTATCAATCTCCGTTTCCACCATCAAAAAGAAAGCGGTGGGCGCCGGCTCTTTCAGATATTCCGCAAGCTGCTCCCCGCCGCTTTTAAATAAACCGCTGTTTTCAATCACCAGCAGACGTCTTTCTGCAAAAAAGGGAAGCGTTTCCGCCTGGTCAATCACTTCCCCTGTGGAAATATTTTTACCTTCATAGTAATGATAATTCATCGTATCATCGCCGATGATGGCTTCCTTAAGCCTGTCCCGGTACTGCTTCCGAAGATAGGCTTCCTCACCGTAAAGGAGATACACCCGGGCAAACTGCCCTGTTTTAATATCCTGCACCAATCGCTGCATAGTTTCTCTCGTTTCTGTCAATCTTGTCCCGAAGCTCCTGCATCTGATAATCCAGCGCCTCGATGGAGTCCGCACAGACCCGAAGCTCGTCCGCAATCTGCTCCGCGTTATCCAAATCCTTTTTATACTTTAATTTATGTTCCAGACTTGCCCAAAAATCCATGGCAATGGTGCGGAACTGAATCTCCGCCTTCATGTATTTTCGCTCATTGGACAAAAAAATCGGAACGCTCAGTATCAGGTGGAGGCTTCTGTAGCCGTTGTCCTTGGGATTTTGGATATAGTCCTTTTTGCGCAGCAGAAGAATATCCCCCTGCCTTGAAAAAAGCTCCGCAAGGCGGTAAATATCATCGGGAAAAGAACAGATGACCCTAAGGCCCGCCACATCGGTTAAATGCTCCCTGATATTTTCCACTGTGATGGGATAACCCTTGCGCCTTAGCTTGTCATAAATACTTTCGGGAGATTTCAGCCTGCTCCTTATGGATTCGATGGGATTTCTCTTATATTCCCGGGAAAACTCCTCGTTAAGCACCTTCAGCCTTGTCTCCACCTCCATGATGGCAAACCGGTATTCCATCATCAGCCTGTCAAAGGGCTCCGCCTCCTTCAGCCGCTCCGCCTGTATCTGGATAATTCTGTCCTGATGTCTCAGCGTCTTTCTCTGCTTTTCCACCGTTTCTTCCAGCCGGTTTTTATAGGCAAACAAATCCAGCGTATTTTTCAACCGGTTTCTGACAATAGAAGCGTCGAAAGGTTTGTGGATAAAATCCGAAACCCCCAGTTCCAGACACCCGCTTTCAATTTCAGCCGCGTGCTCGCTGCTGATAATAAGCACAGGGATTTTATTCAGCCACCCGTTTCTTTTCATTGCGGCAATGACTGCAAAGCCATCCATCCTGGGCATCTGTAAATCCAAAAGAACCGCCGCCATATCTTCCCCGTATTCCTGCAGCTTTATCAGCGCATCCTCCCCATTCTCCGCGGTTTCAATGGCAAAGTCATCCTCCAGTATATTTTGCAATAGTTCACGGTTTGTCGCCATGTCATCTACAACCAGTATCCTTTGCATATCCTGATGTCCTCTCATGCAGTAATATCTTTATTATACACGATATGCAATTATTCATCAATTACCGCCGCACACTCTTTTTCGAAAACCGATATCAATCTGTAAAACCCTTCACCCGCACCTTGCTTTTGTCAGCCCTTACCGTTACCGCGCCGTCCTTTGAAGTCTCATAAATCACGCATCCTGCTTCCTCAAGCCGTTCAATCATCTCTGCATGGGGATGGCCGTATCTGTTATTTTTGCCCGCCGAAATCACGGCAAGCCCCGGCCGGGCCGCCTCAAGAAAATCTGCGCCTGTAGAATTCCTGGAGCCATGGTGCGCCGCCTTTAAAACAGTCACCTCCCGGAATTCATCGTTTTCCTGTAAAAGCCGGGTCAGCTGCAGCTCCCCGGCGCCCTCCACATCACCGGTAAGAAGTGCGCTGAACCCTTTATAAATAAGCGCCAGCACAATGGAATACTCGTTGGGCTCGCCGGATGCTTCCCCCTCCCCGGGATGCAGACAAATCAGTGAAAGCTCTCCCCTTTCAATCCTCTCTCCCCGGCTGATATAAACCACAGGGATACCGCTCTCCCCGGCCGCGTCCACCAGTGCAAGATAAGATTCGCCCCTGGCGCTGCCGGCAATGTCCGGCAAAACTAAGGCGGCTATTCTTATTCCCTGTTTCTCCCCTTCTGCCAGCAGTTCTCTGATACCGTTGCAGTGGTCTTCATCAGGATGGGTCACAAATACGGCGTCCAAAAGGGACGCGCCCTGAGATTTTAAAAAGGGCAGAATCCGGTATTCGCCCACGCCGCTCACAGAAGAACTCCCACCGTCAACCAGATACCGGCTCTTATCTTCGTTTTCAATATAAATACAATCCCCCTGCCCTACATCAAGAAAGGTAAGCAAAAGCCCTCCCGCCGGGCGAATGATAAGTATCACAGCCCCCGCAAGAATCATCCCCCACCTTGCCGCCAGTTTCGTATTTTTCCTTACAATAATCACCAAAACAAGTACCAGGAAATAAACCGCCAGCTGCCAGTCCTCCGGCTCCCCCGGCGTAAAAAGATGACCGGGCAGGCTCTCGCTTATCCCGCAGGCTTTCTCATAAACCAGCAGCACGCCTTTGATAAAACAGGAAAATGGAACCGCCGCCGGCGGAAACAAAATCTGGCAGACGAGCAGCAACAGCCCTGCCGCCATCAAAAGGCTCATAAGGGGAATTACCAGAAAATTCAAAAAGACCGAATACACCGGAAACTGATAGTAAAACTTAAGATAAAGGGGAAAGGTGACCGCCGTCATTCCCGCGCCGCCAAGAAATCCCTTTGCCAAAGCCGGAATACTTTTCCCGCGGCCTCTTTCGGTAATCGCCGGAAGCAGCAGGCCGATTCCCAGCACGCACCCGAAGGAAAACCAGAACCCGCTGTGCCTTAAATAAAGCGGCTGTTTTATCAGGATTACTGCCGCCGCCAGAGCCGCCGCGGTCACCATATCGTAGGTTCTTTCAAGAATGATTCCCAGCATCTGGATGGAAAACATAAAAACCGCCCTCACCGCGGATACGGAAAATCCGGTCATGGCCCCGTAAAGAAACATCAAAACTAAAGACAATCCGGCGGCGGCCTTCATGGGAATTTTGCACCTTCGTAAAAGCCGGTATATTCCCATTCCAAGAAGGGAAATATGTAAGCCTGATATGGCCAGTACATGAGCGATTCCGTTTCTCTGATAAAGAGCTTTCAGCTCCTTTTCCATGCCTCCCTTTTCCCCTAAAAGCATGGTCTGCATCACGGAAGCTTCTTTTTGCGGAAGAGCATTTGAAAGCTCTGCGGACAAAAATCCCCTGAAAGTATGAAGCGCTTCCATGAACCTGTTATATTTTACTGTCTTTGCCGAAATCTCCGCCTGACTTAAGCGATAAGAAATTCCAGAAATCTGATAATAAGAATATGCGTCGAACTGCCCCGGATTTGTAGCTCTCTCAAAGGCTCTGACCTTTCCCGAAAGCTTTACTGTGCTGCCAAGCTCCGGCTCCGCCTGCCCGGCAGCCAGATAACAGATAACCCGCTCTCCCGGCGGTCCTGTTTCCGTCTCCCTTCCCGCATCCGCTCCGCCTGCTTCAGCTTTTCCCGAAAGCCTTAAATAAATTACGGGCACCGGCCCGTTTGCCCGGCCGGCAGTTTCCTTTTTATAAACCCTGCCGGTAAGCGTAATCTGCCTCCCGTCCCATTGCCCGTATATGTCCTGTTTTCCCGGTCCGGTATCCGCCTGCAGGCTGATTTGCCCTGCCAGAAACAGACACAGCGCCGCCGCAAGGCAGATAAATGCCAGCGGCCGCCGCTTTACACAGCCGGGAAGACGTATCTTTTTTTGTATATACATATTTCTCCTGTTTCCGCACAGCCTTTTGCACAATGCTTTCTTTCACTCCCCCACAAGCTCGAGGTTTCTCTCAAACACTGTGGAGAGACTGATGTTTTCCTTGTAATTGACGTTGGTATCCCCATTGACGGATATCTGTACCTTGTTCACGTTAGAAAGCTCCGCCAGCGAATTAATAATAGAATAAATTGCCACATCCGAGGTCACATTATAAATCTGCGTCAGGAAAGTGCTGTCAAAATCCACGTAACAGATTCTGTCCTTCACATTGACGCTGATGATTTTCGTGTCGGGATTAATGACGGGAAACACCTTTTCCCCTTCGTCCGGTCCCGCAAGCAGCTGCTCCACCACCAGTCTTTCCATGGAAATATTACTGTTGTAAACAACCGACCTGTTCACTGTCTTTAATTTGCTTCCGCTCTCATCCGCCAGATACAAAGTGAGCTTCACCTTCTCGTAGGTGTTGATTTCATTGCCGGCGTTATCGATAAACATATCGGCGTTCATATTCCCGATTACCGTGCCGTAAGCGTCAACCAGAGGCTCCGATTTAATCTGAAAGGCCACATAGGAAATCCCGTCAATCTGAGTCAGCGTCCTGACAATGGCCGCCCTGCCCAGCACCTCCGTGGTGACCTCCTGCCAGGCGTAATTTTCGTCAAAGCTTAAGGTAAGCTGTTCCTCGTTTAGCGCATAGTCAAGAAGTGTGAACTTATCGGTAAGGGGCGCTTTATATTTCAGCCGCTCCGAGCCTGTACGGAGCTGTTCTAAAAGCTCGTCTATCAGCTCCTCCCTGTCCGTGGTTTCCGTAACATACTCATAAGGGGCAATTGCCGTTTCATCAGAATTTATATAATAAACATTGTAAACCTTTCCCGGCTTTGCCTCCTGCTGCCGCCCGCAGGCACAGATAAGGGCAGCCAAAAACAAAATCAGGAAAATGATTTTCTCTGCTTTTTTCAGCATCATTTCCTCTCCTTTTACACCAAAGTCCTGGTCAGCGGTATTTTTACCGTGAAGGCGGTGCCTTCTCCCACAACGCTTTCCACCTTAATGGAACCCCTAAGAAGCTGCACGGCGCTTCTGGTGATGGCAAGGCCCAAACCAGTACCGCCGATTTCCTTTGAATGGGACTTGTCCACCCGGTAAAACCGCTCGTAAATCTGCCCCAGCGCTTCCGGCGGAATGCCAATGCCCGAATCCCTTACCCGAACCGTGAAAAACTGATGGTCCGCATCCAGCAGAACCTCCACCTTTCCCTGTTCCTTATTATATTTGACGGCATTTTCGACCAGGTTAGTCAATATCAGACTCATCTTCACTTCGTCCACTTCCGCCACAATTTCCCGCTTGCTTATCAGCGTGACCTCCACATTGCTTTTTTTGGCAATGGGACGAAGCCTTTTCAGAATAATTTCCACAAGCTCATTGATGACCACCATACTGATATTCAGCTCCGCCACCGATTTATCCTGCTTTACCAGCGCCAGCAAATCATTGATGATTTTATTCTCCCGCTCGATTTCCTCGGCGATATCCTCCATAAACTCATGGTAAAGCTCGGCCGGGACGTCCTCCTGGGCAAGAAGGGAATCCGCAAGCACCTTGATGGAAGTAATCGGCGTTTTCAGTTCATGGGACACGTTGGCTACAAACTCCTGACGGGAATCGTCGAGCGCCTTCATCCTTTTAATCAGACTGTTAAAGGCGTCCACAATATTCTCCGTCTCCAGATAATCCGGTACCGAGATG
>CAMSTM010000068.1 GCA_947063675.1 uncultured Lachnospiraceae bacterium
CGCCGATGCGGCTGCGGCCGCATAGCCGGCTTTAACAGGGGCCTCTGACTCTGCCATACCGGCATTTAAGGTAAGCCACCCTACCTTGTGCCCCATAACCTCCACAATAAATACCCGGCCATGGGAAGCCGCTGTGGTATGGATGCAGTCGATGGCGTCCGTTGCAATATTAACTGCGCTCTGGAAGCCAAAGGTCATATCCGTTCCCCACAAATCGTTGTCGATGGTCTTGGGCAGCGTGATGATATTCAGTCCGTTCTGCCTTAAAAGATTGGCTGTCTTATGAGTGCCGTTGCCGCCTAAAATCACCAGACAGTCCAGACGCAGCTTGTAATAATTCTGCATCATGGCGTCAACCTTGTCCAGCCCGTTTTCGTCGGGGTCCTGAATGGTCTTAAAGGGAGTGCGGGAGCTGCCGAGAATGGTTCCCCCCTTTGTGAGAATACCGGAGAAATCATGTCCTCCCAGCATACGGAAATTCCCGTAAATCAGGCCTTTGTAGCCGTCAATGAAACCATAAATTTCAACCTTTTCATCACTGTTCACAAGGCACTTTACAACACCTCTCATTGCGGCGTTTAATGCCTGGCAGTCGCCGCCGCTTGTCAATAAACCAACTCTTTTCACTTTACCCGTCCTCCTTCACTATATGTGCTTTCACACTTGTATTGCTTATTATTATACATAATTCTGAGAATATCTACAACCTTTTGGCATCTGAAAATTGATATTTTTGCTCCTGTCTTTCTCCTTTATTCGATGGATTTTAAGGACTCGGCCATGTTTATTTTCTCCAGTTTAAAGTACATGAAAGCGTTTACCAGCATGGCGAAAATGAAGGTAAACAAAAGGCTCAGCAGGTAGCTTGCGGGGGTGATTAATTTTTTGAAGGAAACCATCTCAATATTAATGTTATACATCACAAACCAGTGAAGCCATTTTCCAAGGGCAAGTCCCACAAGGGCTCCCATGGCGGTGAGCACAAGGTTTTCACGGAAAACATAATCGGCCGTCTCCCTCGCGTAAAAGCCCAGCACCTTAATGGTGGCAATCTCGCGGATACGCTCCGTAATATTGATATTGGTCAGGTTGTAAAGCACGATAAAGGCAAGGCTTCCCGCGCAGACAATAATTAAAAAGACAATATAATTCATGCTTTCCATCATGGTTGCAATTCTCTCCCGCATATCCGCAATCACGGAAACTGCAAGCACATTTTTTCTGTCCGCAAGAACAGCCGCGGCCTCATGAATATCCACGCCCTCCGCCGCCAGGGCAAAGGCGCTTTTATATTCCGGCTCCGCGCCGAGCTGCTCCGTGTAGGTTTCCTTATTCACATAAATATAGTTGTTGACAAAATTTTCACACAGGGCCGTCACCGTCACTGTGAGGCTGTTCATATCGCTGTCCCGCAGGGTCACCTTATCCCCTGCCTTGATTCCCATGTTTTCCGCTATTTTTGCGCTCAGCACGGCCTCTCCCTTTTGAGGATAGGGAATCTCTTCCCCGCTTTGCGTGTGGAGATTTATAAAAGCGGTGATTTCCTCCGCATCCTCCGGGATTTCCAGATAAACAGATTTTGTCCGGCCTCCGAAGTTCAAATCCACACTCTTTTCATACCGGCCGGCAATCCTTTCCAACATGCCGCCTTCCTGCTCTGTCAGCCCGGCAATGTCCTCCTCCTGTACGCTTTTGGAAAAAGTGACGTCAATGTCATATATCTGGATTTCATCGTACTGCATCCCGGCAATATTCATAACGGAATCCCTGATGCCGAAGCCTGTGACAAGCAGCGCAGTACAGCCGCTGATGCCAAGTATCATCATGAAAAATCTCTTTTTATACCTGATAATATTTCTCACGGAAACCTTGTGCAGAAACTTCATCCTGCTCCAGATAAAAGTGATTCTTTCCAGGAAAATCCGTTTTCCGCTCTTGGGAGACTTCGGGCGAATCAGGTTTGCAGGCACACTGATAAGCTCATGCCTGCATGAAAAATATGCCGCACCCATGGAGCATAAAAGGGAAACCGCTATGGACAGGACTGCCAGAGGAAAATCAAAGTAATACTCGATTTCTCCCATGCTGTACATAATTCCATAACCTATCCATATGACCCTTGGAAAAAGCCACGTGCCGCCAATGCATCCGATAATTGCGCCGATTGCCGCCGCGGAACCGGCATAAAACAGGAATTTCCCCATAATAGCGCCGTTCCCGTAGCCCAGCGCTTTCAGAACGCCAATCTGGGTTCTCTGCTCCTCCACCATCCTGTTCATGGTGGTCATGCAGATAAGGGCCGCCACAAGGAAAAAGAATACCGGGAATACGTTGGCAATGGCCGCGACAATGTTGGAATCGCTCTCGTAACAGGCATAGCCTACATTGGTGTTCCGGTCAAGGACATAGCAGTCCGGCTCCTCAAAGTCCGCAAGCTCCTGCCTTGCATCGTCGATTTTCTGCTGGGCGTCCGCCACCTCCGTCTCAAATTCGTCTTTTGCATCGCTGTATTCCACTCTGGCATCGGCAAGCTCGACCTTACCGTCCTCCAGCTCCGCGCGCCCTTCTTCTAAATCCTCCTGGGCCTTGACGATGTCTATTTTGGCCTGGGCAAGCTTTTCCCTGCCGTCGGCAAGCTCTGTCTTTGCGTCCGCAAGTTCTGCCTTTGCCTCCTCTAACTGTACCTTGCCGTCCTCCAGCTCGGCTCTTGCGTCGGTTACTTCCGTCTTTGCGGACTGCAGCTCCGCTTCCGCTTCCATCAGCACCTTTTCGTTGTGTTTTATTTTCGCGTAGGCATCCGCAATCTCATCCTTGCCCTCCTGAAACTGCCCCTTGTAGGACTGGATTTCCGCAAGGCCGGAACGGATTTGCCGCAGGCCGTCTTCAAGCTGGGATTTGCCGGAGCTTATCTGGTCGAGGCCGGAGAGGATTTGGGATTCATAAGCGGCGAGCTGCGCTTTGCCGGCTTCTATTCCCACCAGACCTTCGTTAATCTGCCGGAGCTGTTCCTTATACAGCATCCTCTCAGCATCCGGCAGACCCGGGTCCGATAACGCCAACTCAATTAATTGCTTATTTTTGCTTAATTCCGCCTCCTGGGCGTCCAAGGCCGCTTTCTGACCGGCAATCTCCCCCGCCGCACTGCCAAGCTCCGCTTCCTTACTCTCAAGGTCCCTTGCCTGAGCCGACAGTTCTTCTTCCTTTTCCAGAAGTTCCGACTCCTGTGCAATCAGGGGAGCTTCCTGTTCCACCAGCTTATCCTCCTGGGCTTTCAACTCCTCCTTCGCCTCGTCCAGCTTATCCCACGCCTGGGCCAGCTCAAGCTCATTGGCAAAAACCTCCCACTCATGGTATTTCAGCTCCTCGTCCGCGTCCCTGATTTCCTGTTCCTTCTCCGCGATTTCCTTTTCGCCGTCAATAATTTCCTGTTCGCCGTCTATGAGTTCCTGCTCGCTGTCCGCGATTTCCTTCTTTCCGTCCGCAAGCTCCTGCTCGCCGTCTGCAAGCTCCTGTTCGCCGTCTATGAGTTCCTGCTCGCCGTCTAAAATCTTCTGCCATGCATCGTCCAATTCCTCCTCCGCTTCCGCTTTCTTATCGTCAAGCTCTGCCTGGGCATCATCGATTTTTTCCTGCGCCGTGACAAGAAGCTCCTCGTACCTGCCCTGGGCAAGCAACTCCGTTTCCTCCTCCACCCCATCGGTGATGGCGTCTATATAATCCTCATACTCATCGGTGTAAACGTCATATTTCTCACTGGCCGTCACATAAATTTCAGTGAGGTAGTCACAGTCAAAGGCTTCCCGGGGCACGTAAAGAAAAGCGGCAATCCTTCCGTCGCCGATGGAAGTGGTTCCCCGCTCAAAGTTAATATAATAAGGAGAGCGCACGATTCCCACAGCCGTAAAAGTGCGGCTCTTAAACATTTCCAGAGTATCCTCGTTATTGTCGTCCGTCACCGTAATCGAAGAGCCAATGGCGTCCTCGCCGTACATGGCCGAATCCAAAAGACACTCGTCGGCACTCTCCGGCATCCTTCCCGCCGTCAGCACCACCTGGTTAATCTTTTCAGGAACCGTGTGAAATTTGTAAATATTGCTCCTCTCGCCCATATCGCAGATTGCATCCACGGAAACCGCCCCTTCCGCATCGGCAATTTCAGTAAGCCCCGAGAGCGCCTCCACGCTGTCCTCCGTAAAGCCTACCGTAGACAAAAGCCTGAAATCAAAAAAATTCTGGTCCGTTAAATAAGCGCTTTCCGTTGCAATCATCGCCGGAGTCGTGGCCTTTAATCCCGAAAACAGCCCCACACCCAGCATCACAATCGCGAGAATCGCCATATACCGGCCAAGGCTGCCTTTGATTTCTCTGATTGTAGTCTTAATCATCCCGCTGCTCATTTATTCCACTCCCTGTTGCTCAAACTCCGCCTCCCGTCAATAAAGCGCCCTTCGTTTTACCACTCAATTTCCTCCACCGGTACAATATGCTCGTTCAGCTCCATCTTCCGCACCGTTCCGCTTTTCACCGTAATCACCCTGTCCGCCATGGCTGTGAGCGCCTGATTGTGGGTAATCACCACCACCGTCATCCCGTTTTTCCGGCAGGCGTCCTGCAGCAGCTTCAAAACCGCCTTGCCTGTGTTATAGTCAAGAGCTCCCGTAGGCTCGTCGCACAGAAGGAGCTTCGGATTCTTTGCAAGGGCTCTTGCAATAGCCACCCTCTGCTGCTCCCCGCCCGATAACTGCGCCGGGAAATTCCCTGCCCGCTCCTTTAATCCCACCATCTCCAAAACCGACATGGCATTAAGAGGGTTTTTGCAAATCTGCGCCGCCAGCTCCACATTTTCAAGAGCCGTCAGGTTCTGCACCAGATTATAAAACTGGAAAACAAAGCCAATGTCAAAACGCCTGTAGGCTGTCAGTTTCTTCTTATTATAAGAGGATATTTCCTCTCCGTCCAAAAGCACCTGTCCCGTCGATAAACCGTCCATTCCGCCTAAAATATTTAAAATCGTGGTTTTGCCTGCACCGGAGGCTCCCACCACAACGCAAAACTCTCCTTTTTCAATGGTAAAATTCACATCATGGAGCGCCTCGATATCCACCTCGCCCATATGGTAGGTCTTGCCGACATTTTTAAATTCTACGAACGAACCCATCTGTTTCCTCCCTGTGCGCTGCTTTCGGCATACAAAAAGCTGCTTTCCTCATCCGCAAAGTCACTTAAAAACAGTTTAACATATGTATTTTAAAACCAAAACAGTTTGAATCTAAAAAAAGTATAAAAAATGGCAAAAACAATGGGACAAAGTTACCCTCTGTCCCAAATGCTTCCGCTCAAATTAAGCTTGCGCTTATCTACCGGATACGCTATTTAATAATGTAAAGCTGTCCGCCTCCGTCGCCACAGGCAAGGAATCCGTCTCCGGCAGACATTCCCTGCAGCGCATAATGCGCATCTGTTTCCCAAATCCTTGAAACCGCATTATCTTTATAGAGATAGCAATACCCATGTCCTGCCGTCTCATTTGTCGTAAAATAAATATAATACCCGTCATTCTCCCTGTCTACAATCGGAGAAGCTGTCACCGATCCGATACCATAGATAGCCGCCGCCTTTTTAAAAGCGCCTCCGGCAATGCTCACAATGTCAATGCCGCCCGCCTCCGTACCGTTTACAGCTTTTGCGCCAGTACCCACGAAAGCATAATCTCCTGCAACGGCAGGAGTCGAAGAACTGCTGCCTGAAAGCTTCAGATACTCAAGCTTCGGTTTCTCATCCAGAAGAGTTGCTATTTCCGCCCGCCAGAGATATCCGTTTTCACTGGTGAAATAAACATAATCTTCCGACAGACAAATACTTGAATGAACCGCCCCTGCATCTTCCAGATAATCGCCAAGGGGTATCGTCTTCACCGACTCTCCTCCCATGCTCGAAAAGCTCTTTTCTTCATCCATTAAGTAAATATTCCCCAAATCACTGCCGCAAATAAGATACTCTTTGCCTGCAACACTAATGCGTGTCATCCCTCCCCAATAGAATCCGTCTCCGGCATTTGGATTGCAACGCGATAGCGTGTATTTCTCCGGCAAAAACTTAAGATAACTGCTATAGGAATCATATGTCCCGAAATAAAGCGCGCCGTTTAAATACTTGACAGGAGTAGCCGCCTCCCCGGAGCTTCTAAGAAGCCGGGTAAGAGACGCTTTCCCTGTGATATCACATATGCGGCAAAGTTCCCAATGGGGAATCAAAATACGGATATTGGCGGAAACCGCTTTCTTCGTTTTATTATGAATGGTGACCGTAAGTACATACACACCGGCCTGAATTACCCCCCTGTTTTCTGCTGATTCAGCGTTAAGGGAGATGACAAATACGCCTTCCCGGCAGACTGCGCTAAACACATAAGTATTCTGGTCGGAACTCAATATCACTTCTGCCGAGAAATCGCCCGGGGCAGAGGCTGTCAGACCCGTGGCTATCTTTATAACATGGTAATGTCCTGCCAGATTTACTCTGTCAACCTTTATTGTATTAGAGGACCCGGCGTCAATTGTCAAAGGATACTCAAAGGTGCCAAACACTTTATTATACTGGGTTGACGCGGCATATATTGTATCCCCGTATCTGCTATCATTTATAATTACAGGAGTGGAAAGCTGCGCCGCAGAAATAATATCTTTATACAACTGCCTGTCCCAAAGTACCTTTTCGGGATTCTCAACATCATAAGCCCTCATATGAATGCCGTCAGCATTGTCGCTGTATTGTGTAAAGATATAGTTTTTCCCGTTCTCGTTATAGGTAAGCGTTTCTCCTCCTGCGCTTCCCCAAATCTCCCCTGACAGAGACATCTGAACCGATTTTTCCGACACAGGGCCGTTCATCAGGTTATAATCTGCTTCGAAAACACCGTTATTTTCGCTGTTTTCCTGAAAGGTACGCCAATCCGCCGTCACTATTTCTTTATGCAGGCATATGGTGTCAACCTTAATGCCTGTTCCCCTGATAACAAGATACAAATCCGCAATCGCCGCTTCTGTGTGAACGGCAACCGATTTTTCTACATATCTGCTCTCCTGTCCGGTAATAATCCTGTTGTTTTCCCGGGACACTAACTGATAATTGGCGGCGCCTGTAGCGGAAACCTCTATAATTCCAAGGCATTCTCCGTCTATGCCATTCACACGCAGCTCTATCGTCCCTTTTCCGGCAGCAGCTACACGCAAACTCATAATTCCCGAAGAAATAACCGTTTTCGGAATTACAATATATCCGGTTTCTTTATTTGACTCACAGGCACAGTGGAAGGTATGTTTCATCATAGTTTCTGTTTTGGATACTTCCGAACCGCAGATTCCGTCCGTGTAACCGGCAATATCCCATACATTCCTTTCTCTGAATACAGAAGTCGGCGGTATGGTTTCGCCGGGAATCTTTAAGGTTGTTATATCACTCTGGTATCCTGTTCCGACGACTACAATATCAACCTCCCCTTCCTCTATGGCATAACGGTTGATATTTTCAAACCACTGTTCCAGACTGGCCAGAGGTATATTGAACGAAAGCGCGGCAGTCGCATTTTCTGCAATTACGTCTGTTTTTGTAAATGCAATCAGTTTCTTAAGAGGCATATACTCTCCGTAAAATGCACTCTTTTTTACAGCGTATATCTGCACTACTTCTTTTCCTGCCCTCGCTAAGTTTTTGATACTGGCAGAAACCGTTATGAAATCCCCTGTAAGTCCCACAGATACATCGGAATACACAAAATTGCCATAGGAAAGTCCGTACCCGAATGGATACATGATATTCTCCGTCTGGTACATATAGGTCAGCTTATTCGAGGACGGCTCTGTCTCCTTCATGTTGATGGTATAGCGGGGGTCAATCCACGGTTCCGGCGTCAAGGGCGGAAGATGGCTGATGTTATTCGGCCAGGTGATTGTCAGCCTGGCCGACGGGTTACTATCCCCATAGATTGTTCTTGCCAGAGCCCAGCCGCCGTATTGCCCGCCGTATGGATAAAATATAACAGCCGCCACGTCAGGATTCTCTGTTATCTCTTTTATATCAAGCGGCAATTCCGTACAGACAAGCACAATTGTTCTGCCCCTGAATTTTGACGCAACATCCTTAACAAGATTCGTTTGCTGGCTTCCAATAGACATACTTGGACGGTCCGTCCCTTCACTCCCATTCATATATACCGGTATTCCTACCGCTACCACCGCATAATCAAAATCTGAAAAATCAATATTTTCGTTGACATCCAATGCCTCGACCGCAGCAAACCGCTCTGAATCAAGAGGCTCCTTTCTGAAGATACCATCCAGTATAATTTGATTCGTCCTGTCATCTACCAGAAGATAATAACCCATAGAAATATAGTACTCATAAAAAGGAACATTGGAAATCACCTGCTGCATGTGATAAGTCAGCAGGGCTCCATGCCGCATGGCGCGCATACCGTCCCAGTTTTCATACGTAAAAATCGGAATCTGGTCTGTCTTCTCCAGTTTGACAAAGCAGATACTGGAATCTTTGTATTGCATATATTCATTGGTAAAAGCTTTTCTGACGCTGTAAACATCCTGTCCCCAGTCAATAATCTGGAACAAAGTTGCGGAATCGGTATTATCCTCTGACGCATATAAATAATTATCAGAATTAACCTTAAGATACTTCTTATTTTTTTCCGACTTCAGGTAAACGGTAGTCAACGACAAATTGTCATCAAATACGACCTTTGCCCTCTCACCGACATATTCTTTAAGCGCTTCACAGGGCGTTAAATGGGCGTGTTCAAATTCTTTGAGGCCATCGACTGCATAAAACGGCTTAATCAGAGTATTTGATAAAATACCTGTCACTAAAATATTTTTATCAGAAGGTATCGGCAAAAGCCCTCCTGTATTTTTAAGCAATACAATACTTTCTTCTGCCGCCTGCAAAGCAACTGCTTTGTGTCCGTTGTCATTAGAATTTAGCGGGACAGCATCTTTACACAACTGAAGGTATGGATATTTTTCCCGCCCATATAAACCTGTCCTCAGCCAAAGTTCAATCTGGGGCCTAATCATCTCCTCTAAATCAACCCGCGTGACATCCAGTATCCCGTCCAGAACAGCGTTTGCAAAATCCTGTTCCGATACCAAAGACGCAAGCATGTTATTTGAAGTAGTTTTCGCTTTAATCATTAAAGCGGCAATGTACTGGAAGTTATTAACATAAACCTCATCAAATCCATTTCCCAGGCCGGACGATAAATTGTAATCATTATTGAAATCAGAAATACTGAATAAATGATACGGCGCCGGTAGGGCAATCTCAGCGTTATACAGCGACAGGGCATTGGGAATGCCGTTTGTCCCTCCAAAGGATGTCATAACACCTATTGCTTCACCGGATTTTAACGCATCATAGAATCCTTTCAACTGCTCGTCCATGAGGGTTCTCTTATTAAAATAATTATTCGATGTAAGGCGATTCCACTCTGCCTGATATCCAAAATAATGCTTTGTGGCAGGCTGACTCAATAAATAAAACTCGTCTTTGCCGCGTATGCCGCCGCACATGGCCCGGGCCATACAGTTCGTCAGAAAAGAATCCTCGGAAAAGGTTTCATAGTAGCGTCCACACAGAGGATTCCCCCTCATGTCTGAAACGGCTGCAAACACAAGGGTATTAGGATTATCAAAATCAAATTCCCCACGTACTTCCGTTCCTATCACATTTCCCACTTTATCCATCAACTCTGTATTCCATGTCTGTCCCATCGCTATGGGAACCGGAAAATCTGTATCTACTCCGAATATTCCGTCCTTTCCGCCGTTGGCCGACTGCGGAAGTTCATACCCTGACCCGGTGACAACTCCCCGGGTGGCAAATTTGGAGGCATAGTGAGCCAGTTGTTCTATGGTCATGTCATGTAATATATCTGTAACTGTTTCATTCAGATTATCTTTGTTTACTGTAAGGTTTTCTATCTTTTTCATCATTTCGTACCCCTTTCATACCAGGCAGACCCCCGCAGAAGCCTCCCCCTTAAATCACCCCATGAAGTTTCAGCACCATATCGCAGATGCGCTTTGCACATGCCGTCAAATCTCCTCTGTTCAGCGGGTAAGGATGAGCCCCATCGTTAAGTGCCGACAATATATCGTTTCTGTCCTCATCGCCGCTGGGCATTACAATGTCATTGCCGGCCTTCACGCAGCCCGCTGCTGAAGCGCAGGAATATTTTCCGTTATTTTTCCGCATACTGCTTGTCACCCGCCAGTCGCTCATAACAATACCTTCAAATCCCCATTCATCCCGCAATATCTGTTTAAGCAAAGCCTTACTGCTGCAGGTATGCTCGCCGTTTTGCAGATTATATGATGTCATAAGTGCATGGGGCTGCGTTTTCCTCACACATATCTCAAAGCCTTTCAGATAAATTTCCCGCATAGCTCTCTCATTTACCACACTGTTTGAGAAAAAGCGGTTGGTCTCCTGATTATTGCACATATAATGCTTGATGGTGGTGCCGCAGCCGGCATGTTTCTGCACGCTTGCAGTTATCGCGGCAGAGATATTTCCGCTGATTACCGGGTCTTCGGAATAATACTCAAAGTTCCTGCCGCAAAGCGGAGAACGCTGTATGTTAAGCCCGGGAGCAAGCCAAAGATTCACGCCGAACAGCTCCATTTCCCTGCCTGCAATATCACCACAGGCACTGCACACTTCTTCGCTCCATGACTGGGCTATCGCTGTACCCACGGGAATCGCCGTACTGTACTGATAATATACCTGTTCTCCCGCATCTTCCACCTGCTTTTTCATCGCCTCTTTCAGCCGTTCCATCTCAGGAATTTCCATATAATCTTCCAGGCCTGTTGAAAAAGGCATCGTCGCAGATTTTGCCATGCCGTCCTCTCCCAATGTATAGCAGGTGCTAAGCCGCAGGCCTGCCGGGCCGTCCGCCATGATAAGCCCTTCCATGCCAATATCGTCAAGTCTGTGCGTAGTTTCACCGGCTGCCCCCGCCACAAGCATTCCGGCATTCCCTATCACTCCTGCTCCCCCGCCTGTACCGGCATCTTTATACGCGCCGATGCAAAGGTAAGCAAGCTGCTCGTCGCAAAGAGACGCCGCAAACTCTTCTGTCGTCCTCTTTCCGTTTTTCACATCTTCCCATAAAATAATCTCATCCGACGGCAAGGCGCAGGTATCTTCTGAATATGTATGCTCTGCGCAGGCAATTTCACCTGCTTCTATCTCAATGACATATGCCCCGGCCATTTCATCGGCCTCGCCCTCATAGGAAATCGGCGTATTCAAAAACTGCTTTTCATCGACAACGATTCCCTCACAAATATTTCTGACTTTCTCTGTCACAGCATCCCTGTCAAGTTCAACAGCCCCGGCAATATGCGTATTTCTGGAACAGTTGCCCACTCTGATATAGTACCTTCCCTTCTCCAGTACATATGAAGCGCTATCCTCGTCAAAAGAGGACATAGACGCCAAATCAAAGGAAACTGACATCTCCTGCTCCATGCCAGGTTCCAGTTCTCTTGTCTTTGCATAGGCAGCCAACTCCTGATAAGGCTTATCCAGTCTGCCTTCAGGCGCCGAATAATATACCTGCACTACCTCTTTACCGGCGGCTTTTCCTGTATTTTTTACGGCAACAGTTACCGTTACGGTTTTTGTATCTGCTTCCAGTCTCTTTGTTTCCACCGAAAAAGTGGTATACCCCAGGCCGTACCCAAAAGGGTAAACAGGCGTTTTCCCGGTTCTGTCAAAATAGCGGTAGCCTACATAAATGCCTTCCCTGTAAAAAGTATCATTTATATCGCCAAAATCATTTGCAGAGGGATAATCACTTACAGCCGCCCATGTCATAGTCATTTTTCCCGACGGATACGTTTTTCCGATAATAACGTCGGCAAGGGCGTCTCCTGCAGCTATGCCTGGCTGGCTCAAAAGAAGCACTGCTTTAACATCCTTTACCGGACTGATATCCACCATCCCTCCAACATTCAAAACCAGCAGAAACTTTTCATATCTTTCGTTCAATATACGAATATCTCTGATTTCCGTTTCTGTCAGTCTGATATCGCCCGGAACATCCGCGCGGTCGGTTCCCTCTCCTGAATTTCGTGCCAGCACATAAATCGCAGTATCTCCCTCTCCTTCCGGTAAAAGCTCATAATCAGGTTCCGGAACCGTCTTTCCCATAAGAAACATAAAAAGAGGCATACCTGATTCTTTGGCTTTAACTTTTAACTCTTCCGCGAATATTCTTTTGGCTTTGTCTAAAATCTCATCATAGGCATCAAGCCATGCTTTGGTAGTAATCTCAAATCCGGCATTTTCAAGCCCCTCCTCTATGTTTACAAAATGCCTGACGTTGACATCGCCCGAACCGGTGCCTCCTTTAATCGTGTTCCTGGCGCCGCTTCCATACAAAGCAATCTTCCCCGTCCTGTCAAGAGGCAGTACCCCCTCATTTTTAAGCAGCACCATGCATTCCGGAGATATGATTCTTACTGCATTTATGTGCTCCTTTTCAAACTGCTGCATCTCTTTTGTGTGAATCCTTCTCATTTTTCCCTCATTTCTGCGCTTTTTAGCGCATAACTGTTTTTAGCTGCCGCGCAACAGCTCTGAAGAGCAAAGTCTCTTCGGGGCTCCTTATAGCTTCATTGTCCGGTCGTTACATTAAACCGGTATTCCCCGCTTCCCAGCTCCAACCGGCTCATCCCGGGTAAAATCAGCGTGGCTGACGTATTCGGCGGTATGCTGCACGAGTATTCCAGTGTTCCGTTTAGCAGCCTCCACCTGCTCTCAATACGGCCATACGCCGTTTCAAAACCTCCTCCCGCATACTCTAACCCGGAATCCCCAAAAACCGCCGGACGCAATGTAAAATGCTTATATCCGGGCGCATCCTCGTCACGCATAATACCCAGCACCGTCTCATATACCCAGGCCAAAACCGAGCCTAACGAATAGTGGTTGAACGAGTTCATGCTGTTGTTGCCGCCGAACCCCTTTTCCACCGTATAGGAATCCCAGCGTTCCCATATGGTTGTAGCCCCCTGAGTCACAGGATAAAGCCATGACGGAAAATCTGTCTGCAGCAGCAGCCGGTAGGCCAGGTCTATACGCCCCGCATCCGTCAACGCCCTGTTCAGGACGCCGGTTCCAAAAAAGCCCGTTCCAATCGTACACCCAAGCTCCTGCGTCTTTCTTGCAAGATTTTCAAACGCCCTATCCTTATTCTCATCGTTAAACATTCCATATACCAGAGGAAGGGCATAGGAACATTGCGTATCGACTATCTGCCCTTTTAGATTTTTTGTTTTCCCGGTGGCAGAATCCACAAAATTTTCATTCCAATAGGCCTTTGCCTCATCCTCAAGCGCCTTAAAACAGCGTGCATCTTCGTCTTTTCCCAGTAGGGATGAAAAAATTCTCATCAGCCTGCAGTCGTATCCATAAAAAGCATTCCAGATTAAATGATTGTCCGTTTCCTCCGTTGCCAGCCAGTCTCCAAGAGGGCCTACAAAGCTGTCCCCCGGCATTTTGCACCCTCTTATGTAAGCCATCCATTTTTTCATAGAATCATAGTATTCTCTGACTATCCCTATGTCTCCGTACTGCTGATAGAGCTCCCACACCATAATTATCATGGCGCTCTCATAAGTAATGCCGCCAAAACCGCCGCCTATCGGCGCAATATTGGGCAGACGGCCATCCTCTTCCTGCAAATCCCTGAAATCATCAAGGTAGCGAAGATAAAACAGTCTGGTGTCAGCCTCATAAGTGGCCGTCCGGCAAAATACATGGGTATCGCCCGCCCATCCCATTCTCTCGTTTCTCTGGGGACAGTCTGTGGGAATACTGATAAAATTGCACAGCATCGACCATCTGACATTTTCTATAAACCTGTTTAAAAGTTTGTCTGAGGTCTCAATCTTCCCTGTAATTTCAGGTACAGACGAAAGCTGTATGCCCTGAACGTCAGCAAGTCCGGGCGCATTTTCCACACCGCTTATCTCTATGTAGCGGAATCCGTGGAATGTGAATCTGGGGCAAAAGACTTCTCCCTCAGCATCTCCGCGCAATATATATTTATCGATGCTTTCGGCATCCCTGTAGTTATCCGTCAGCATAAGACCGTGCAGACTGCCGTATTCCGCCAGTTCCGGATAAAGCATCTCTCCATACCGCACAGTCGCAGTCGCACCGGCACTGCCGAAAAACCTGATGCGCGGCACACCAGCAATTTCCTGCCCCAAATCATAAATATAAAGCCCTTTTCTCGGCTCTGACACGGATTTGGCAGAAAGAACGCATACCTTCCTGACAGGCGCATTTATCCCGCCGGTCAGCTCCACTTTGCTGTGGTCCACTTTCGGCCATGGCCTCCCAAACCCCGGACGGAGTGTAAAAGACTCCTCTATTTCACATACCCCGACCTCCGCAGGCTTTTTCATTCCGTCAATCCGATATCCCGGCTTTGAAAAATCCCTGTATACTTCATATTGCCTGCCGTCCAGCTCTTCCCCGTAAAAAATACCGGCGTATCTGTAAGGCCCTTCGCCATAATATTCCCATGAATCCACGTCCGTGACAATACTGTCCGTACTGCCGTCACAGTACGTAATCTCAAGCCGCGCAAGCACCGACTCTTTCTCACCGAAATAATTATAATTGCGGACGGCAAAGGTCTGGGCATCGCACCACCAGCCGGACGAGAGCGTAATGCCTATACCGTTTTCCCCTTTTTGCAGAAAGCCCGTGACGTCATAAGTCTGATATTGGATATGCTTATCATACTGCATAGCTCCCGGATTCAGCCAGGTATCCGTAACCTCAAATCCGTTTATGCGGCAATCGTAGCATCCCCTCGCCGTAATATACAGCCTTCCCTTTGCGACTTCCTTTTGGGGAGAAACCGCAAAGTCTCTGCGGAGCATAGGTATAGAATGACAGCTTGTGTCAAATGTCTTAAAAATACCATGCAAATTTTCCTGTACATCTCCCTTACGCATCCCCTGCGGTGGTTTTACCCTTGCAATTTCGCTCTTCGGCGTTCTGTAATTACTCACCACAATATCGCCAAATTCCACCCTGCAGTCCTTTTCCGCATAATATCCGATTTCGCACATCCTCGGGAATGTCGTAACATCATTAAATCCTAACGGATTTAACGGTCTCGCCGCCACCATCGTCTCTCCGGTGGGAAGCTGAAATTTTAGGGCGTCCACTAAAACATCATCTACATAAGCGTACGCACAGTCGCCTGTAACCTCCACCTTAAGATTATGAGGCTTTTCTCTGTTTTCATATGTGATTACAGGCGCTTTGTTCTCTCCAAATTCCACTACCGGAACAACGGCAAACGGACGCCCTGCAGTATCGTCCGGCGCATACCCGACTCTGTATATCTCTAAATCTGCCGGTATATGCGATACGTTCAATACATATCTGATATGGTTTTCTCCTGCAATTTCAAACTGATTTTTTCTGGAATCCAGCAGTCTTTCATCATTTGCCCCGAAAACAATTCCCGCCTTTCCGCTGCCGGAACAAAATTTAATATCACAGGAGAGCACAAAAACTCCAAGCGTCCTGGCGTTTAAATACTTTTCCGGCGCCCCTATCCATCCGGCTCCGCCCCAGGCTTTTTGCGAAGAAGACAAAAAGCCTGTCTCGAACCATGCGTCCCCGTTTATGTCCTGCTCATTTTCCACGTTCCAGACCTTTACCGTAACATAATAGACCGTTTTGGCCCTTAAAGTCTCTCCCTCGCAGGTAATTCCCGTGGAGCAGTCCGATTCCTGAATACCTGAATCCCAGATATCCGCACCCCCCTTTTTGCTCCCCACAAGAACCTGATACGCTTTCTGCCTGATATCCTTACTTCCATCCTCCGCCATTAATTTCCATGAAATAGTGGGGCTTAAATTATCAAGCCCCAATGGATTCTCCAGATGGTCAATATAAACATGTTTAATTGTAAATTTTTTGTTTTTCATATGTATCCCCCATCCATTCCATATTAACCCTTAACGCCGCCGACAACAATACCTTTCACAAAGTACTTCTGGAAGAAAGGATAAATGAAAAGTATCGGCAAAATACCGATAACGGCTATTGCCATTCTTATACCAACGCTCGGCAAATCTGCCGCACTGTAGGCTGAACCGGCTGCCTGGCCGCTGGATAGAAACTGAATATTACTGATAATCGTATTCAATATCGCCTGAATGCTGAATAACTTTTCATCTGTTATATAATACAGGCTGTTCGTCCAGTCGTTCCAGCTGCGCCGGTTCCAAGGTCGTAGGCGTGCCGCCCCCAATATAGAGTGTATCCAGAATCCGTCCCCGGTAAGCCTCTGCCCCAAAGGCAATTTCCCGGCATAAAGCATCCAGATATGTATCCACCCTATCCTTCCACACTGAAATAGGGCTGGAACTAAACGAACAATACAGGCAAATACTGGGACAGAACGGAATTCCGATATACAAGCTGTACCCATCCGCATAATGAATATTTTCCAGAATGTGCTTCTCCCGGTTGGCAATCATGATGGCCAGCGCCGTCTTTTCGCTGCTGGTAAAATACGTTTTCCGCATATAATCTGCAATTTCCGTATTCTTCCACCCTGCCTCCAGAAGCGCCATAGGAATCTTTGTAGGGCGTATCCCCGTCAAATTTCCCCAGGGAAGTTTCTGCCCCGTATATTCCGAAAGCATTTCATAAAGCAGCGATTTCAGGCAGTTCTTTG
>CAMSTM010000069.1 GCA_947063675.1 uncultured Lachnospiraceae bacterium
CAGAAGAAAAAGAAATGATGATAAGTGTAATTATGAATTGTATAAAATAATTATGTGGAGGGTTTAGAATATGACAAAGGTGCTTTTCTGTTGCCACGGCAACATCTGCCGTTCCCCCATGGCCGAGTTCCTCTTAAAGGACATGGTTCAAAAACGCGGCGTCGCCCGCAATTTCCATATAGCCTCCGCCGCCACCAGCACGGAAGAAATCGGAAACCCGGTGCATTACGGCACCAGAAACAAGCTGGCGGCATACGGCATCAGCGTAGCGGGCAAAACCGCAATTCAGATGAAAAAGCAGGATTACAAAGCCTACGATTACCTGATAGGAATGGACGACGCCAATATCAGGAACATGCGTCGGATTGCAGGCGGGGATGCGGAAGGGAAGATTTATAAGCTTCTGGAATTTGCAGGCAGCAGGCGGGACATTGCAGACCCCTGGTATACCGGAAATTTTGACGAGACTTATGACGATATTGTGGAAGGGTGCGAGGCGCTGTTAAAGCATATCGAAGCAGAAGACCCCGGAGAATTTGCATAGGCGGCCGGGGCGTCTTTTGGGGCGGAAAACACGGCGGATTTTTCCTCCCGTCAACGGCATAAAATAAGGAACGTTTACAATGAAAGAAATCACAAAAGACATGACGGTGGGAAAGCCGGGAAAGCTGATTTTTGACTTTGCGCTGTCGCTGATGCTGGGAAACGTTTTTCAGCAGTTATATACCTTTGCGGACACGGTGATTGTGGGAAGATATCTCGGGGTAAATGCGCTGGCGGCCTTAGGGGCGACGGAACGGCTGATTTATATGATGTTCGGTTGCATTCAGGGGATTACGCAGGGGTTTTCCATCGGAATTTCCCAGAAATTCGGCAGCCGGGAATATGGGGATATGAGAAGCCGGATTGCCTGTTCCTGTTATCTGAGTTTCTTTGCAGCGTTACTTTTAACGCTGTCGGGTCTTCTCTTATGTTTTCCGGTGCTTCGGATTCTCAATACACCAAAGGACATTATCTGTTTATCGGAGGAATATCTTCGAATTCTTTATCTTGGCGTTCCCGTTTCTGTGCTTTACAATCTTATGGCGGCGGTTCTGCGGGCGGTGGGGGATGGAAGGACGCCGCTGAAAGCGGTGACGATTGCATCGCTTGTAAATATCGGGCTGGATATTCTTTTCGTAGTGGTTTTCAAAACAGGAATCGGAGGGGCGGCGCTTGCCACAGTGCTTGCGCAGCTTCTTTCTGTGGTATATTGTCTTTTTGTGATGGCAAGGGTGGAGGTTATCCGGCTGCATCGGGCGGATTTCCGGAGGAGAGCCGGGCAGGCAAAGACGCTTCTTATGCTGGGAATGCTTATGGGATTTCAGAACATTATTACGGGGCTTGGCGGCGTACTCGTGCAGAGGGTGATTAACGGCTTTGGTGTGACGTTCCTTGTGGGCTTCACGGCGGCAAGAAAGCTGTACGGTCTGCTGGAAACTGCCGCTACGTCCTATGGTTATGCGGTGGCGGCTTACACAGGACAGAACATGGGCGCCAAACTTATTGGCAGAATCAGGAAGGGGCTGAGGGAAGCAGGGGTCTTAGGGTGTATTACCGCATATGGGATGTCTTTTGTTATGGTGTTTTTTGGAAAGGCAATTCTGGGAAGCTTTGTTACCGGCGGCGCGGCTGCTGCGGGCAGCGCTGTTGCGGTGGGCTATCGTTTTTTGCTGATACTGGCAGTCTTTTTCCCGCTTCTTTATTTCCTGTACATTATAAGGTCCTGTGTACAGGGGATGGGCGATACTTTCTGGCCGGTGGTTTCCAGTATGGCGCAGCTTGTGATGCGGGTGGTCTGCGCGGTATGGCTGACCCGGATTATCGGTGAGAGCGGCGTGTTCTGGGGGGAAATATTTGCCTGGATTGGGGCCATTTTTATTTTGGCGGTTACTTACCGAAGGTTAATAAAAAAGTATACATAATTTCAACAGGACGGCAGGCCAGGGGCAGTAAATAGGAAGGATTTTTTGCTGCACCTGAAAACCGGATATAGGGATGACGGTCTTTCAGAACCGGGGGTATCAATACAAAGAAAAACGGAGAAAAATATGGAAAAACAAAGATGCGGATGGTGCTGCGACAACGGTATCAACCAGAAGTACCATGACGAGGAATGGGGGGTGCCCGTGCATGACGACAGGAAGCAGTTTGAGTTTCTGATGATGGAGGTCATGCAGTGTGGTCTTAGCTGGTCATTAATGCTTAAGAAAAGAGAAATTTTCAGAAAATGCTTTGATAATTTTGAATTTGAAAAGGTGGCGTTGTATAATGAAGAAAAGATTCTTTCGATTTTGGAGGAGCCGGGAATGATACGCTCGCGCCGGAAAATTGAGGCTGTCATTCAAAATGCCCGGCAGTTTCTGAAAATCAGAGAGGAATTTGGCTCTTTTGATAAGTATCTGTGGGCTTTCTCAGATGATAAGACGATATTGTACAGAGGCCATAAAGAGGGAAAACTGCCTGCAAAGAACCGGCTGTCAGACACGGTGAGCAGGGATTTGAAAAAGCGCGGCTTTAAATATCTTGGTTCTGTTACGGTGTACGCCCATCTGCAGGCCTGCGGCATCATCAACGACCATGTGGAGAGCTGTTTCATGTACAGGCCGCTGACAGAGGGTTATCCGGTTGTATATAAGGAGCCGGAGGATGAGGGTTAAGTCTGACATTGGTATTGACAAAGCGGCGCGGACGGCGGGGTAAAAGAAAAGTATGGAACGGGAAGTTGATTTAAAGGAAATCTCTGACGGAAGGCTCTACGGGATAAACGACATGGTAAAGGCGGGCTGCAATGACTGCGCGGGCTGCTCTCTGTGCTGTGAGGGAATGGGAAATTCCATTATTTTAGACCCCTATGATATATTTATGCTGGAAAAGGGGTGCGGGCTTTCTTTCGAAGAACTGCTTGCGGAAAAGCTGGAGCTGAATGTGGTGGACTATATTATCCAGCCCAATCTGAAAATGCAGGGGCAAGGCGAGAGATGCGGCTTTTTAAATGAAAAGGGCAGGTGCAGTATTCATCCGTACCGCCCGGGCTTTTGCCGGATGTTTCCTCTTGGACGAATCTATGAGGATAAGGGTTTCCGCTATTTTTTACAGATTCACGAATGTCCTTTTCCGGGCAAGACGAAGGTGAAGCTGAAAAGGTGGCTGGACATACCGGAGATTGGCAGGTATGAAAGATATGTCTGCGACTGGCATTTTTTCTTAAAGGACATGCAGAAAATTATCCGGGATACGGAGAACGAAGAAATAACGCGGAATTTGAATCTGTATCTGCTGAATCAGTTTTATGTGCAGGCCTATGAGATTTCGGGAGCTGATGGAAAAGAGGCTGATTTTTACGGACAGTTTTACAGGCGTCTTGAGGAGGCGGTAAAGAGAGCGGCTTTGTATGCGTGAGAGGGCAAAGGCTCTTCGGGGGCGCTTTTAAGGCTATGCAGGCGTTGGCAAGCCGCGCGGATAACGGCGGCGAAAACGGAAATATAAAGGAATGAAGAATATGGAAAATCTTGAATCATCAAAATTATTTCAACTGATAACGGAAGAGGAAACGCAAAGGATTTTAAAGTGTTCCAAGGCCAGAATGCGGCAGCATCCGGCGGGAACCTATATTTTCGAGCAGGGGGGACTTCCCACCAGACTGTTTTTGCTGCTTTCGGGGCAGGTTCAAATCTGTAAGGATTTTACTTCAGGAAAAAGGGATGTGCTTTATCTGGTGGAGCCGGGTAATGTATTCGGTGAAATCTTCCTGTTTGGGGACAGGAAAAAGTACTGGTATGATGCCGTGGCGGTCACGGATGTAAGCGTGCTGGAGATGCCATGGGACTTTTTCTATCATTTCTGCTCAAACGCCTGCGACCATCACAAGCAGCTGACACAGAATATGCTGGAAATTTTATCCGAGGATAATTTTAAGATTACCAGAAAGCTCCATATTATCAGCACGTCTTCTTTAAGGGAGCGGATTGCCATCTGGCTGATTGATTCCATGAATGAAAATTCCGTGGTGGAACTTCGCATGAACAGAGAGCAGCTGGCGGATTTTCTGGGAGTTGCAAGGCCGTCTTTGTCGAGGGAGCTGATGCGCATGCAGAAGGACGGGCTGATTGAGGTGAGCCGCAAAACGATTCGGATATGCGACAGGGACGCGGTAGAGATGCTGTACGGGTAGATTGCCGCCGCCGGAATGTGTCGGCAGGCGAATGTTTTTCAAAAAATACACAAAAATTTTTAAATTGTAACTACAGTTACAGAAAAAACATTTCAAACATCATATTATATACTCACAGAAACGAAAAACAGTTGTAAAACAATAAATTGTATTGTGGGAAAGGAGTTAATCATTATGGCAAATGTAGCACAGGTTGATAATCTGGTAAATCTTTTGGACGGATATGCAGAAAAAGGAGGACATCATCTGAACGTTAACGTATTAAACAGAGATATGCTTTTAGACGCTCAGAAGCATCCCGAGAACTATCCGCAGCTTACTATCCGCGTTTCAGGCTATGCTGTAAACTTTATCAAGCTGACACCGGAACAGCAGGCTGACGTTATTTCCAGAACATTCCATGAATCCGTATAATCGGCAGCAGCCGGCTAAGGTCTGGCAGCGGCAGTCCGGCCCGCAGTCTGCGGGAAATTTACAAACTGCTGTAATATACAGTTGCGTACGAAAAGAGGGAGCGGTTATCGCAAGATAACCGCTCTCTTTCCTATTACAATAAGCTGGCTGGCGGAGTCTGGCATCCGTTGTCTGCAGCTTAAATTTTTACTTCTTATCCGCCGATTTTTTTCCAATCATGGTGAAGCAGATAACGGCGGCTACTATGTAAAGGGCAAGCGTTACATAAAGCACTGTCTGGTAGCCTACCGGATTTACCTTGATGATTTCCGTTGTCCCGTCAGCCAGGGCATGTTCCAGGTCAACCTCCGAACCGAATTTGTTTACGATAAAAGTTGCCATCTGGTTTCCGGTAAGACCTGCAAAGGCCCATGCGGAAAGTGTGATGCCGTGGATGGCGCTGATGTTCTTCATTCCGTAGTGGTCGGAAAGGAGGGTGGGCACGTTGCTGAACCCGCCGCCGTAACCGGCATTTACCACAAAGAGCAGAAGCAGTACGGTTATCATCAGAACCGTGTTTGCGCCCATGTTGGTGATTCCTCTTGTGAGAACCACAAGCCCTGTGGCTGCGATGGACAGGATGAAGATAATTTTATAAATGGTGTTTCTGTCCTTAAAGGTATCCGCCCATGCGGAGAAGCCGAGACGTCCTCCGGCGTTGAATACTGCGGTAACGGAGGAAAGCACGCCTACCGCGCTGGCAAGGCCGATACATTTTACAATCATTTTTTCCTGTGAAATCAGCGCAAGGCCGCAGGTAATGTTTAAGTAGAACATAATCCAGATACCTATAAAGGTAACGGGCTTTGCCTTGATAACGTCGATGGCGCTGGCGCCCTTTTCAGAGGAAGCGGGCTCATGCCATCCGGCGGGTTTTGCAAGAAGGAAATGTCCGAGGAACATCATTACAAAGTACACAACCGCCAGAATCAGGAACATCTTGTAAATTCCGCCTTCGCCCAGGGAATTTAAGAGGGACTGCATAATGGGGCTTGCGATTGCCTTTGCCGCTCCGAAACCGGCTACGGCAAGACCTGTGGCAAGGCCCTTGCGGTCTTCAAACCAGAGCATGAGGGTCTTGACAGGGGAAAGATAACCGGTTCCAAGACCGACGCCCATGATAAAGCCATAGCACACGTAAATACCGATAAGCGACAGCATGCTTCCGGGGTGGGAACCGCCGTACCAGATAAAGAATCCGGTTCCGGCCATACCGGATGCAAAACAGATAGCCGCAATCAGAGAGGATTTATGGATATCCTTTTCAACAATATTTCCGAGGAAGGCGGCGGACATGCCAAGGAAAAATATGGCAAAGCTGAACGCCCATTCGGTAGCTCCTTTGGAAAAGCCGATGTAGTCGGCAATTTCCTGACTGAAAATTGACCAGCAATAAACAGTACCGATGCTGCAGTGAAGTAACAAAGCGGGTATCGCAGCCCTTACCCATTTGTTTTGTGGTAAGTTCTTCATGATGTAGCTCACTTTCTTAATTTTTTTATTATGTATAATTTATAAAAACTTTACCTTTTATTATACATTAGCAGTTGTATTTTTCAAGTGATTTCGGGAAAGAATTCATTGACAAATCGAAGGTTCTACATTAATATAATGAAGACCTACATTTGGCAAAGACGAAGACGAGTAGTATGGGAGTTCGCTTACAGAGAGCCGGGACGGTGGAAAGCCGGCAGAATGAGTCCATATGAAAAACAGCTTTATCAGCCATTGGCAGAGGTAAATTGAGTGACTGCGCAGGCAGTAAATCAGGTGGCACCGCGGATTTATGAAATTCGTCCTGGATTGATTCTAAAAATCGATTCGGGATTTTTTTTATGCGTGTATAATGAGCCGGGCAGGAGTGAGCGCACTTACATCCGGCGAATGCCGCATTCGGCGGGCAGGAAAAGAAATTTCTGCGCCCGTTTATCCCGAACGACGAAACTCGCAGACAGAGATTAGAACAGGAGGTTTGAGTAAATGTATCGTGATTGTACCTTAAACCAGATTTCCGAGAGCGATATCGGAAAGAAAATGCAGGTTGCGGGATGGGTGGAGAACATCCGCGACCACGGAGGAGTGTCCTTTATTGATTTGCGGGATATGTACGGCGTTCTGCAGGTGGTTATGCGTGACACTTCCTTATTAAAGGGAATCAGCCGGGAGGACTGTGTCAGCATCAGCGGGCCGGTTGAAAAACGGGATGAGGAAACCTACAACCCCAAAATTCCAACGGGAACCATTGAGCTGGAGGCTCACAGTGTGGAAATCCTCGGGAAGGTTAACGGCCAGCTTCCCTTTGAAGTGATGACTTCCAGGGAAACGCGGGAGGATTTGCGGCTGAAATACCGTTTCCTTGACCTTCGGAACCGCAAGGTGATGGATAACATGGTTTTCCGCTCCAGGGTGATTGCCTTTTTGCGGGAAAAAATGACGAAGATGGGATTTTTGGAGGTGCAGACCCCGATTCTGTGCGCGTCGTCGCCGGAAGGGGCGAGGGATTATATCGTACCTTCAAGGCATTACAAGGGGAAGTTTTATGCGCTGCCCCAGGCGCCTCAGCAGTATAAGCAGCTTCTCATGGTATCAGGGGTGGATAAATATTTTCAGATTGCGCCCTGTTTCCGGGACGAGGATGCAAGGGCGGACCGTTCTCCCGGCGAATTTTATCAGCTTGATTTTGAGATGAGCTTTGCCACGCAGGAGGACGTGTTTAAGGCAGGAGAAGAGGTGCTGACGGCGGCCTTTGAAAAATTTGCGCCGGAGGGCTTTCAGGTGACGAAGGCGCCCTATCCGGTAATCAGCTTTGAGAGGGCGATGCTGGAATTCGGCACGGATAAGCCGGATTTGCGCAATCCCCTGCGGATTATAGATTTGTCGGAGTTTTTTAGCCGGTGCAGCTTTAAGCCTTTTCATAACAAGACAGTGAGAGCCATTAAAATTCACGGCCTTCAGTCCAGGGGCTTCCACGAAAAAATGCTGAAATTCGCCATGGACATTGGAATGCCGGGACTGGGCTATCTCGAGGCAGTGGCGGCAGGAAGCGCGGAGGCAACGGAAGTGGCAGGCAGCACGAGGGCGGCCAGCGTCACGGAGGAAGCAGCAGGCTCTGCAGACGGCCTCATCTACAAAGGCCCCATTGACAAGTTCATCCCTGATGAGCTTAAGGCGGAGCTGAGGGCGCTTGCGGGACTTGAAAAGGACGACACGATTTTCTTTATTGCGGATAAAAAGGCGCGGGCGGCCAGCCTTGCGGGGCAGATACGCAGCGAGCTGGGGGAGAAGCTTGGCATTTGTGAGAAGAATGCTTATCGCTTCTGCTTTGTGAATGATTTTCCCATGTTTGAGAAAAACGAGGAGACAGGGAAAATTGAATTTACCCACAATCCTTTTTCCATGCCTCAGGGAGGTCTGGAAGCCCTTAACACGAAGGACCCGCTGGAGGTTCTGGCGTATCAGTATGACATTGTGTGCAACGGTGTTGAGCTGTCCTCCGGGGCGGTTCGCAACCACAGTCTTGAGATTATGGTGAAGGCTTTTGAGATTGCGGGGTATGACGAAGAGGTTCTCAGGCAGAAATTCGGCGCGCTTTACAACGCTTTCCAGTTTGGAGCGCCCCCCCATGCGGGAATGGCGCCGGGCGTGGACAGAATGATAATGCTTCTGCGCAACGAGGAAAATATCAGGGAAATCATACCCTTCCCCATGAGCGGAAACGCCCAGGACCTTATGTGCGGTGCGCCGAATGAGGTGACGGAGCAGCAGCTTCGGGAAGTGCATATTAAGATAAGACAGTAAGAATTGTACAAAAAATATAAAAATCTTTGTGAACTATTATACCTCCGAATTTGTGTTCTTCGGTTGACATAAAGGAAATTTACTTTATAATTTAATCCGATGCGGACTAAAATTCAAGTAAAATCAGCCTGATGTCTGCTGAAAAACAAATTCGGAGGTTTTTAAAATGGCAATAAGATGTTATGAAAATGTATCTGAGGCTGTAAAAAAGCTTATCAAGATAGATACGAAAAAGACCAGCTATGTGATTGGTGCGGTGGACGAGGAGATGTTCCTCGGTCACATCTATTACGGCGCTCTCTTAAATGACTATCATCTCGCGCATACTCTGCGCATTCTGGAACCCCCTTTTATTCCTTCATTGCATAACCGGGAGCGCGCTTCCTTTCTGGACAGCTTTCCCATGGAATATCCCGCCCACGGTCTGGGGGATTACCGGGAGGACTGCATCAGCATCGAGACAAAGGGAGGAAACACGGGCCTGTCCCTGCAGTTTGTCTCCTGCAAAATTTATGAAGGAAAGCCCGGTCTTTCGGGTCTTCCGGCGTCCTTTGGCGGGAAGGATGAGTGTACCAGCGTGGAAATTCTGTGCAGGGATTCCCATACGGGGCTGGAAGCCGTCCTTTTGTATACGGCCTTTGAGGAGGCGGACGTCATCACCAGAAGCGTGCGCGTTGTCAACGGCGGAGAGGAATCCCTGTATCTTACAAAGGTTTACAGCGCCTGCCTGGATATGGACAACGAGGATTTTGACGTGGTGTCCCTTCACGGCTCCTGGGCGAGGGAGCGTCAGATACAGACTGTGCCTGTAAGCCGCGGAAAGTTCTGCGTGGAATCCGTGCGGGGAGAATCCAGCCACCAGGACCATCCTTTTATCGCGCTTATGGAAAAGGGGGCGGGCGATGAACACGGAAAGGTTTACGCCATGAATTTTGTGTATTCCGGGAATTTTAAGGCAACCGTTCAAAACGACCAGTTCTGCCAGCTTCGCATGACAATGGGAATCCACCCGGAGGATTTCAGGTGGAAATTAGAGCCGGGGCAGGAGTTTCAGGCGCCTGAGGTTGTGATGGTTTATTCCGGGGAAGGGACGGGGAACATGACCAGAACCTTCCACGATTTTTACCGGAAGCACTTAATCAGAAGCCCTTATAAAAATCAGAAGCGTCCCATTCTGATTAACAACTGGGAAGCCACTTATTTTGACTTTAACACGGAAAAGTTGCTTGACATTGCCAGGCAGGCGTCAGCCCTTGGCATTGAAATGCTTGTGATGGACGATGGATGGTTTGGAAACCGCTTTGACGATAACCGTGCCCTTGGCGACTGGAAGGTAAACGAGGAAAAGCTTCCCGGCGGCCTGAAATATCTGGTGGACGAGGTGAATAAGCTGGGAATGAAGTTCGGCATCTGGTTTGAGCCGGAGATGATTTCTCCTGATTCCGACTTATACAGGGCGCATCCCGACTGGGCCATTGCCATCCCGGGGAGGGCGGGGAGCCTTAGCCGGAACCAGTATGTCCTTGATTTGACGAGAAGGGATGTGCTTGACTATGTTTATGAGAGTGTTGCGGGTGTGCTCCGCAGCGCCAATGTGGAGTATGTGAAATGGGACATGAACAGGCAGCTTACGGATTTGGGCTCCGCGAATCTTCCGGCGGAGCGGATGGGCGAGCTGTTCCACCGATACATGCTCGGGGTTTATGAGCTGCAGGAGCGGATGCTGCGGGAATTTCCGAAGCTTCTTCTGGAGAACTGCTCCGGTGGCGGCGCGCGGTTTGACGCGGGAATGCTTTATTACAGCCCTCAGATATGGTGCTCGGACGATACGGACGCCATAGAGCGGCTGAAAATCCAGGAGGGGACGGCGTTTGTTTATCCCTTATCCACCATGGGCGCCCATGTGTCGGACTGCCCGAACCATCTGCTGCACAGGACGGTTCCCTTTGAGACCAGAGGGCATGTGGCGCTGGCCGGCACCTTTGGATACGAGCTGGACGTGACAAAAATTTCCCGGGAGGAGCGGGAGATGATTCCGGCCCAGACTGCCATGTACCATAAATACAACAATCTGGTGCGGGAGGGCGATTACTACAGGATTGCTTCCTACAGCGAAAACCATTATTACGACTGTTACGGTGTGGTGAGCAAGGATAAGAAGGAGGCTTTGTATACCTTTGTGCAGGTGTTGAACAGACCCAACTTCCACAGCAGGAAAATATGCTTTAAGGGCCTTGCGCCTGATAAAAAGTACAGAATAGAAGGAGAGGACGGGATTTATACCGGGGATATCCTTATGAAGGCCGGATATCTGGTGCAGAATCTGCCGGGAGACTTTCAGAGCAGGCTGATTCATATGACGGAGGTTCTGTAATTTTCCGGGGCGGAGAGCCGGGCGGCGCGGGAGATGTTTGCATTTTGGCAGCAGGCTTATGTAGGAGGTAAAAATGGCAAAATCAGTAAAGCTTGCGGATATTGCCGAAAAATTGAATGTAAGTACGGTTACGGTTTCTAAAGCCCTGTCCGGCAGGAAAGGCGTAAGCGAAGAACTGCGGGAAAAAATCAGGACGCTGGCCCGGGAGATGGGATACCGGCCGCCTTCGGCAGAAAGATGCTTAAGGGCCGGGAAGGGCTTTAACATAGGCGTTATTATCTCTGAAAGATATCTGGACGGGCAGGAATCCTTTTACTGGAAGATGTATCAGGAAGTGGTAACAAAGGCAATTTCCAGAGAATCCTTTACCATGCTTGAGATACTGACAAAGGAGAACGAACAGAAAATGGAGCTTCCGAAGCTTTTGCGGGAGGAACGGGCGGACGGTCTCATTATTATCGGTCTGTTAAAAGAGGACTATTTTGACAGGGTCCGGAAAGAGAGCAAAATCCCGCTGATGTGTCTGGACTTCTGCGACAGAAAGCATGAATGCGACGCTGTGATTACGGACAATTATTACGGAATGTACAAGCTTGCCAACTATCTGTTTGATATGGGCCATACAGACATCGGATTTGTGGGAACGCTTTTGTATACCGGCAGTATTACGGACAGGTATTTCGGATATTGTAAGGCGCTGATTGAGCATGGACAGGAGGTAAGGCGGGACTGGGTGATTGACGACAGGAACATGGATACGGGGTGTAGGGATGCCGGGTTTCGGTTCCGGTTTCCTGATGAAATGCCCACCGCATTTGTATGTAACTGTGATATGACGGCAGGTCTTTTAGTGGAGGCACTTCGGGAAAAGGGATACCGTGTGCCGGAAGACATTTCCGTGGTGGGGTTTGACAATTATCTTTATTCCGGCATTTGCAGCCTTGGAATAACCACCTGCGAGGTGAATATAAAGGAAATGGCGCACGAGGCGGTTATCCGGCTGACCAAAAGGATGGCGGGAGAAAGCTGCAGGCGGGGCGTTTCTATTGTAGAGGGACATATAGTATTAAAGGAAAGCGTCGGAAGGCGCGTGGAAAAGGAAACTGTCTAGATGGCAGGAAGGATAAATGCTGCGGGACAAATCGGTTTTGCCGGTTTGTCCCGCATTTTCGTGATAATGCATAAAGATAGTGCATAATAGTACATAAATAAAAATGTAATATTATTAAATATGACAAAAATTAAAAATATGCATTAAAATGCTTTAAAAAAACTTAAATAAGTGTTAAAATTCAAAATAGTTAAATTAGAAAATGCACTTTGATAATGCAAAATAGTGCAAAATAAACGAGGAGGGAAAATGGTTGAAATTATTATTGAGAAGGGAGTGGATGCAAAATGGCAGCAATTTCAAAAGCTCCGGCTGCGGAAACCTTTGGTGAAAAGGTTGTAAGGACAGGGAGAGAGATAGTTAAGAAGCGGTGGTTGTTTCTTCTGCTGATTCCCGGGATTTTATTTTTTGCAATTTTCAAGTACATACCGATATTCGGGCTTAAGATTGCTTTCCAGGACTACAATCAGTATGACCCGTCGAAGAGCACCTGGGTCGGATTCCAGCAGTTTGCGGATTTGTTTTCAAAACAATCCTTTGTGCCGGTGCTCCGCAATACCATTGTAATCAGTCTGCTGAAGCTGATACTGGGATTCCCGATTCCGGTGATTTTAGCGCTTATGATGAATGAAATGAGGAGCCTCAAGTTTAAGAAAGTGTCCCAGACGCTTCTTTATCTGCCGCATTTTATCTCATGGGTTATTTTGTCCGGTATCATTATGACGCTGCTTGACCCGGACAACGGCATGATTACAAATTTCCTGCAGATGATTACCGGACAGCGCATCATGGTGCTGACAGACTCTAGGTATTTCGTCCCGATGCTGATTATTACGGATATTTATAAAGGGCTTGGCTGGGGGACAATCATTTACTTTGCGGCCATAAGCGGGATTGACCCGGTTTTGTATGAGGCGGCCTCCATCGACGGGGCGGGCAAATGGAAGCAGGCGCTTAACATCACGCTTCCGGCCATCATACCGACCATCATCATTCAGTTTATTTTGAGCTGCGGCAATATCCTGAACGCCGGATTTGACCAGATATTTATGCTGTACACCTCGCATGTATACGATGTGGCGGATATCATCGACACCTACGTTTACAGGATGGGTATTATCAACAACGACTACTCGTTCTCCACGGCGGCAGGCATGTTTAAATCGGTGGTGGCCTTTGTACTGATTGTCATAGTCAACACCATAGCAAAGAAGACCAACAATGAAGGACTGTTTTAGGGAAAGGAGGAGAGCGACATGAAAAATTCGACAATCGCCGGTACGACAATAAAAAGAAGCCGGAGCGAGAAGGTTTTCACGGTATTTAATTACATTTTTTTCACAGTGCTGAGCATTATTATGCTGTATCCTTTCTGGCATGTTATCATGATGTCCTTCAGCTCGGTGGAGGCGACGGCAAAGGGAGGGGTGTTCCTCTGGCCGCAGGGCTTTAATCTGGATACCTACAGCAAAGTGTTTAAAGACCCGTCAATCTGGAGCGGATATTTTACAACCATTATGGTGACTATTGCAGGCACGGGACTTGGCACACTGTTTACGGCGACTACGGCATACCCCCTTTCCAAGAAGGACCTTCCGCTGGGAAAGACAATGAACCTGCTGATTCTGTTTACCATGCTGTTTTCAGGCGGTATGATTCCCGGATATCTGCTGATAAAGAACATGTATCTGATAGACAACCGCTGGTCGCTGGTCCTTCCGGGGTTAATCAGCGCCTATAATGTGATTATCATGCGGAGCTTTTTCTCCACGATTCCCGAGAGTCTGGAGGAGTCGGCAAGGCTGGACGGCGCAAATGACGTGACTATTTTTGCAAAAATCATTCTGCCGCTGTCCAAGGCCAGCATTGCAACAATTGCCTTGTTTACGGCGGTGGGTTACTGGAACGACTATTTTTCCAGCGTGCTATACATCAATACCAAGAGCCGCTGGGCGCTGCAGGCGGTGCTGAGGTATATGCTTACCAACACCAATCAGGCCATGCAGTCCGCGGGCGTTACGGTGGCGGCCTCGACAAACGTAACCGCGGCAACCATCAAGGCGGCTTCCGTCGTTGTAGCTACCGTGCCGATTCTGTGCGTATACCCGTTCGTGCAGAAATACTTTGTAAAAGGCGTAATGATTGGCGGTGTGAAGGGATAGTTTAATAAATTTTAAATTTTGAAACAGGAGGATATGAATTATGAAAAAAAGAGTATTAGCTCTTATGCTTGCCGGAGCCATGCTTGCCGGTATGCTCACAGGCTGCGGAGGTAAGGGAGGCGGCGCGGCTGCGGCAAACGCTGACCAACCGGCGCTTGCGGAGGAACCCATCGACGTCCTGAATCAGGAGGAAACCATGAAAATGAGCGTGGTGTGCCTTCAGGGCTATACCCAGCCGGACAGTGAGACCGAGAAATGGCTGGAGGAACGCTACAATCTGGATATTGAAGTGCTTGCCCTTCCGGGCTGGTCGGACGCCACTTCCAAAATTTCCCTTTTAATGGGCGACGAGACACAAAGGCCGGATATCATCTGGTGGTGGAATATGGAGGCTGACTATACGAAATGGGTGGACGCCGGGCTTCTGGTAAACGTTGCGCCGTATATGGAAAGATATACCAACATGGTGGATTATTATAATTCCATCGACCCCGGCGTTATGTTCTATGCCTCGGGCGAGGACGGAGCCTGTTACCGGATACCGGGGGACGTTGCGGAGCCTGCCTGCGAAACACTCTGGATAAGGAAAGACTGGCTGGATAACCTGAACCTTGAAATTCCCACAACGCTGGACGAACTGGAAGAGTGCCTGTATGCTTTTACCAACGACGACCCGGACGGCAACGGAGTGGACGACACCTATGGATGGAACGGAGACGGTTATGACTACCGTACCTTCTGGCCCTGGATTCAGGGCTGCGGAGACGGCAACGGACGGATGGATTTCCTCCGCATGGAAGACGGCTCTTATATTTACGGCCCTACCACTGACGACTGCAGGGAATGGCTTGGACGAGTGTCAAAGCTTTATGCGGACGGCGTACTTGACCCCAGTATCATAACCGATACCGACCGCGACGAGGAGATGGCAAACGGCGGGTTCGGCGCAACCTACAGCTGGGTAATCTGGAATAACCCGTCAACCGGAACCATGCAATCCTTCTACTCATCCAACCCCGACGCGGAATGGATTCCCATTGATATGGTAGCGGGAGACAACGGCAATCCTCAGGACGAACCTGCGTCTGTCAGCGCGTGGTGCTATTTTGGAATCACCAACGTGTGCTCCGACCCGGAGAGAGCTTATGCAATCTGGGACGATATGGCATCGGAAGAAAATTATATCCGCAGACGGTTCGGTGAGGAGGGGAGAGACTACAAGGATAACGGCGACGGCACCTATGAAATTATCCATGACAAGGACGGTTCCGAGAATACGGAGATGGGACTTGGAATCGGTTTGTTCCAGGATTTATTCTCAAGGAAGGACGCCTGCAACATCGCCAATACGGCGGAGACAACGGAGTTGTTCGAAAAGGTAAAGAACAGCAGCCGCGACGCTTACACAAAGACCATTGAGAAGAAAAACCCTGACGCCTATGTTGTAAACAACGATGTGGGAACCGATATCGGCGACGCAATGAAGGAATACACCTGGGGCGTTATCGGCGGCGGGAAGTCGCTGGACGATTGGGATGCTTATGTGGCAAATATTGAAAGCCTGGGCATTCAAAAGGTAGTTGACGAGCTTACCGAAATTCACGGAGCGCAGGTAGAAGCCTACGATGCGTATATGGCTGAACATGGGAAGTAAGAGACAGAAAAAAGAATGAGGTGGCGGAAAAGGCTTTCACCGGCTTGGCGGCTGGCGGAAGCCTTTTTGTGCGCAGGGTTGCGGATTTGGGGAATATGTGATAAAAAGAAAGTGTAATATGATAATCGGGAGAAAAGCGGCAGTGCCATTGAAAATTTGTAAAAGGTGTGGCAAGCTGAATGAGTATGAGCTATAATTAATTTCAGTGTAATTTTTGAACAACTATTGGAGAGACATAAAACATGAGATACCATAACGCTATGAATATTTTTATTGTGGGCGGCGGGGAAATCGGTACTTCCCTTGCGGTACAGCTTGCAAAGGACGGGTATAAGCTCACTTTGATTGACCGGGAAGGAAGTATTGTCGATAACATGGGAAATACCGCCGACGTCATCTGCTATCAGGGAAACGGCGCTTCCTATGCCACATTAAAGGAATTAAATGCCAGTAATGCCGATATGTTTATTGCGGTTACCAATTCGGACGAGCTGAATATCTTAAGCTGTATGACCGCCCATATGATGGGAGCAAAGCATACCATTGCAAGGGTGAGAGATGTGGACTATGCCAGCCAGAACCGCTTTTATAAGGATAAGCTGGGGCTTTCCATGACCATCAATCCCGAGCTTGCAACGGCGCTGGAGGTTTACCGGCTGCTCCGTTTCCCCCTGGCTACCAGAGTGGAGGTTTTTGCAGGCGGCAGGGCCGAGCTGGTAGAGATGTCGGTGAAGGAAGGTTCCCCCTTAAGTGAAAAAACGCTGATAGAGATTAACCAGAGCATGGGAATCAATCTGCTGATATGCGCGGTGGTAAGGGACGGCGATGCATTCGTTCCCAAAGGCGACACGAGGCTCCATTCAGGGGATATTCTCTACCTGACCGGGGCGGCGGAAGAATTCCGCAAATCTTTCAAGAAGTTAAAGCTGCCGGTAAAGCCCCTGCAGAACGTTATGATTTCGGGAGGCGGCAGGATTGGTGACTTCATGGACGCAGATAAAGGGGATTCTGGCTTCGTTA
>CAMSTM010000070.1 GCA_947063675.1 uncultured Lachnospiraceae bacterium
TTATCTCAAGAAGAGAGAGGAAGAGCCAAAACCTAAGGTGCTTGTGGTGGACGAGCAGGAGAAAAAAAGCCGGATGCACTGAAGAATAGAACTCTCCACATCCATAGCAGAATCAAAAGTATCATTCAGAAATTGCGTAATTTCATATTCGGTAGAAATTTTTTTTATTTCTTCTGTTTTTATTTCAGAGGTAAACAGGGAAGCGCTGCCGACCGGTTCGGGCTTTTGCGTCCCGTTAATTATCCAGATGGTGTGGTAGCGTGAAACTTTACGGATAATTTCCCGGAAAGCGGAAGTACTGTTATTAAAGGCAAGAAATTGGCATTCAAGTTCTGTTTGCTGCTTAGGATATTGCCTGGAACAGACAAACTGTCTGAGCATCTCCTGTATACTAAGAGAGTAAGCGGTATATAAAAAGACAAAACTGTTGGTAACATAGAAAGCAGGCCATAAGACAGGAATAGAATGTCTTTTTTGCAATAAACAAAATTCGGCCTGAAACATAGTAAAAAATTCCGGTTCCAGATAAGTACAGATACAGCAGGAAACGTTGCTTTCCGGAAATCCCAGCAGATTAATATAGTTTTTCACGGCCTTGTCCGTTAATGAAGGAGAATTACAGGCATCAAAAAGAAAGCTTTTTATGAGGGGGAGTTTTAAGCTGTCAATCAACTGCCGCTCATGGGAAAGGCGGGCAAGCTCTCTGGAATTTAATTCCGACACTGCTTTTTCCAGAACAGCAATCAGGTCTTCTTTCCGTACAGGCTTTAGATTATAATATTTTACGCCAAATTTCATGGCGGTTTGGGCAAAAGAAAAGTCATCGTATCCGGATAAGATGACAAAGTTTATGTCTACATCCAGCTTTTTGGCTTTTTCTATCAATTCCAATCCGCTTAAAACAGGCATTTTTATATCAGTGATTACAATATCCGGATAGTCATCACAAATTTTATTAAAGGCGTCCATGCCGTTGCGGGCGGTTCCTATCAGTTCGCAGCCCAGTGTATTCCATGGAATAATCTTAGAAAGGGTTTCCAATACAATCGGTTCGTCGTCTACAAGCAGTACTCTGTACATATCTATAAATTCCTTTCCTGTATATTGTGGTCCCGGCTTTCGGGGATGACAAAATAGACTACGGCATAGTTTTTGTTATTGTAAAATTTCAGGCGGCATTCCGGCCCGTAAATGAGCTGGAGGCGTTCATTAATATTTTTTAATCCGATTCCATGGATTGCCAGAGCATCATTTGTGGAAGAACGGGAATCAAGCAGCTTTTGCTCCATATCATCGTCAAATCGGGAACCGGTATTGGATACTGAAATACAGGCGCCTTCTTTTTCCTGACGTACAGATAAAATAATGTCACAGGTTTCTCCGGTATCTTCTATTCCGTGTTTTAAGGCGTTTTCCACAAGAGGTTGAATGGAGAGCTTGGGAATCATAATATCCATGCATCCGTTGTCGCAAAGGCTGGTAAAATGAACCTGGTTCTGGAAGCGTATCCGCTGTATATGGATATAGCTGTTCAGATAGTCTAATTCCCGATGTAAGGGAACGGTAGGCGTACTTTCGGAAATAGAAGCGCGGAAAAGACCGGCAAGGGCATGCGACATGTCGGCAATATCCGGTACTTTGTGGACCTCCGCCATCAGATAGATAGTATCCAGAACATTATAGAGAAAATGGGGATTTATTTGCTGTTCCAGATTTTTGATGGTGGCATCTTTCAGCAGAATCTGCTGCAGGTAATTATCATGGACAAGCTTTTTGTAATTTATTACCATCTGGTCAAAATGTCTGTGCAGCTCGCCAATTTCATCTTTTCTCAACGAATAGTTATATGGGACCGGCATTATTTCCATAGAGCCGGATTCGAAGTGGCTCATTTTTACTTCCAGATTGCGAAAGTGAGAGGTAATGTGCCCTATAACGGCATACTCTGCAATAATAACAATTAAGGCTGTCAGAATTAATGTAAATAATGAAATGTTGATGGCTGTGCGCAGGTGGGAAAAAAGTTCGTCATAGTCGGAAAAGTGGATATACTTCCAATTTGTATAGGGAAGTTTTCCGGAAGTAACAAAAAAGGCAGTATCACGTAAACGGATAATTTCATAACCGGGAACAGGCTGAACATTAATTTCTTCCATGTTTTCGGGAAAAGGAGAGGGAAAATATATCCGGTCGTTATCCGTCACTAATATCAGGGATGATGGGTCGGAATTTCCGATGGAATTTCCGGTGGAATTAAGAATAATTCTTTCCATATCCACTTCAATAAAGAGTGTTGCAAGCTTGTTTAGTTTGAGATACGCTTTCTGGCGTATCTGCCTTGCGCAGACGGCGGAATTTAAATAGGAACTGCCGCCCTGCCATACGAGGCGGCCGTCCGCCTGGTCGGAGAGTTCTTCGAGTGATTGAAACGCCATACTTCCAAAATCCTGGGAAGAGTATCCCATTCTGATTAAAGAACCGTCTGACAATAACAGGACAATAGAGACAATATCTGAATTTGAATTGTAATAAGAATAGAGACTGTCGTAAAGCAGACGTTTATTTCGCGCGCGCTCCTCTGTATTCGTACTTTCTGAATAAATCGTAAGAGATTCCTGTATCAGGGGATTTTCTACTAAATAATAGGTGATATTCTCCACGTCTTTAAGGCCTGTCTCAAGGTTGGAAACCAGATAATCCATAATGAGAGAAGTCTTATTATATAGTTCCTGATTGTATTTTTCCGTGATAAAGTTTATGATTCCTATTCCGGTTAAACCGGTCAGCGTTATAGCAATCGTAAATATAAAAGCGAACTTCTGCGCAAGTTTTAAATTATTAAAGTAGTATTTAATGAAGGTCATTAATCAATCCTTTTTATATTGTATAATTCCCGCAAGTTTTTCGAATATGTTATTTTATCTAATAATGCCTTTCTCTTTTCTGTTTGTAAAGTCAAAAAAAGAAAGAAAAGCGTTTAAAAATCCATACAATTTTGCAGATAATGAAAAAAGGCGTGAAAAAGCCGTTTTTTAAACACTGAAGATTGATTATTTGGATTTTCATTTATGACGGAACCACTATAATTAGCATATAACTCAAACTCCTGTGTGCCAGGGAGAGAAAGGAGCTGATATGAGTGTAAAAGTTGGCTTGGCCGGTTGCGGCGATATTGTAAAGCGATATTATCTTCCGGTTCTTTTGCAAATGGCAAAGGAGGGAAAGATACATCTGGCAGCCTGTTGCGATGTTGTTTCCGAAAAAGCGGAAGAAGCATCAGCTATAGGATTTGAAAAGGTATATACGGATGGTATTGCGATGATGAGGGAAGTGAAGCCGGACTGTGTTCTTATGGCGCTGCCTGTTGAGGAGACAGCGAAACAGGCTATAAAGGCGGCACCTCTTGGGATTCCCATGATGCTGGAAAAACCGCCGGCACTAACAAAGATGAAAGCATTAGAGCTTTCCGGCGAACTCCAAAAATATGGCATTCTTCATCAGATTGCATTTAACCGGCACTTCATACCAACGGTTGTATCGTTAAAAGAAAAATTGAAAAAGGAAAGGGTTCGGAATATTCAAATACAGATGTGCCGGGTAAATCGTGTGGAAAAAACTTTTTATACCACGGCAGTGCATGCAGTTGACTTGTTGAGATACTTGGCTGATGCGGAATATACACAGGTAAACTGCAGCTATCAGGATTTACCGGAATATGGGAGCCATGTAAGCAACTTTTATCTGAACTGTTCTTTTTCCAATGGGCTGACGGGCCAGATTACGATTTTGGTGGATGGAGGAATTGTAAACGAAAGAATTATGGTTTCATGCAGGGGAATTACGTATTATGCCTCTTTGCCGGTGTGGGAATGCAGCGACAGCCCTGGAGGGATTCTGGCATACCAGAATGATTGTCTGGTGCTTAAGGAAAAGGGACCGGCGATAGGAGACCCGCTGAGGAATGCGGTTGCAAGCGGCTTTTATGGAGAAATTGAAAATTTTATCAGGGCCGTGGAAGCGAAAGCACAGCCGCCGGAAAACATGGAATATTCTCTGCCGCTGATAGAAATCTCAGAAAAATTACATAATAGGGAAAGGGAGTATAACAGATGCTGACAAGACAGGAAATACAGGAAAAATTGCAGGCAGTTATTGATAAACTGATTCATCTTGGCGGGGCTGATTATGAGATGGATAAGAAGACGGATACAAAGTCACAGTACCTGGGGCTGGTAGCGAGAGACTTTGGATTTGAAGAATGGGACTGGCCGCAGGGAATCGGGCTTTATGGATTATATAAAGTGGAGGGGCTATATGGAGACGACAGATATCAGGATTTCTTTAAGGAGTGGTACAGGAAGAATTTCAGCCAGGGACTGCCCTCACGGAATGTAAACACAACAGCCCCCTTTTTGACATTGTCATTTCTGGCGGAGGAATGGGGAGACAAAAGATATCAGGAGGAATGCAGAAAAAGAGCGGAATGGGTGATGGGGCTGCTGCCTAAGACAAAAGAAAACGGATTTCAGCATGTGACAAGCGCTATTGGCGACAGACAGGCGGTAAGACTGAATGATGGCGAGCTGTGGATTGATACGTTGGTAATGACAGTTCTTTTTCTGAATCAGATGGGACAAAGCGAGTGCCGCAGCGATTACAGGGAGGAGGCTTTGCACCAGTTTCTCCTTCATATCAAATATCTCTATCATAAAGAGAGCGGTTTATTTTTTCATGGCTGGAGCTTTCTGCGAAACGACAACTTTGGGGGAGTATTCTGGTGCAGAGGTAATTCATGGTTTACCTTTGGCGTACTGGAATATATAGAGCAATGCGGTGCATCAATGCAGGCCGGTGTCAGAAAATATCTTGTTGAAGTGTTTCTGGCACAGGTAAAGGCGCTTTTAGATTTGCAGGACGATTCGGGACTATGGCATACGGTTTTGAATGAAAGCGACAGTTACCTGGAGGTATCGGGAAGTGCGGCCATAGCAGCCGGCATATACAAAGGAATACATATGGGTATACTGCCGGAAGAATACAGAAAATTTGCAGACAGAGCGGTAGAAGCAATCTGCGAAAATATTGCGGAGGATGGTACCGTACTGAATGTATCTGCCGGGACAGCGATTGGCATGGATTCGGATTACTATAAAAATGTGATGATTAAGCCCATGGCATACGGGCAGTCACTGGTTATCATGGCCCTGAGCGAGGCTTTGAGGCAGTACACAGAATATGGAAAGGAGAAAGTTTTATGAAGAAAAAATGGATTGCACTTGTAATGGCGTCAGTAATGGTAATGACATTCGCAGGATGCGGCAGCAGCGGGAAAGGAGCAGGCGAAGAAAATGCGGTACAGTCAACAGGACAATTACCGCCGGAGGAGAAAGAAGAATCGGAATCACCTGACGATGAACCGGCAGAGGAAATAACGCTTCGGGTAAGCTGGTGGGGGAGCCAGTCCAGACATGATTTGACGCAGCAGGCATTGGAGCTTTATATGAAAAATAATCCTCATGTAAAGATTGAAGCGGAATTTACCGACTGGTCAGGATATTGGGACAAGTTGGCCACGCAGGCGGCCGGAGGGGAATTGCCGGATATAATTCAGATGGATTATTCCTACCTCAGCCAATACGCGTCCAGTAAGCAGCTGGCAGATTTAAACGGTTATCTGGAATCCGGCGTAATAGAACGGGCTGAAATCAGTGACAGCATTATTGAAAGCGGGACAGTAGACGGAAGCTGCTATGCAATATCCCTGGGGAGTACGGCGCCGATGGTACTGTATGATAAAGCGACAGTTGAGGCGGCAGGGGTTGAGATTCCCCTTCACCCGACGATGCAGGAGTACTACGACATTTGCCAGGAAATTTATGATAAAACAAAAATTCCGGCCTATTATGAGAGCGGAATGACTACCATCCAATACAATGCGAGGGCAATGGGAAGAAATATTTTTACCGACCTTGCCGACGGAAAGGATGAGGCGGCAAAAAAACACTTTGAATGGGTAGAAAAGTTTGCAACTGCTCCCTTTTGTATTCCGGCGGATATATTATCGGAAAAAAATCCTCAGGTGGTTGACTCTATGCCAATCAATGACTTATCAACATGGAATGTATTTTCTTTTTCCAATGCGTTTTTGAGTATTTATAATGCGTGCGGCGGGGAAAGAGAGCTTGGGGCATTTATGTATCCGATGGATGAGGAGGCCGGAGAGGAGCCAATGTACCTGAAACCGGCTATGTTCTTTACAATTACGGAAAATTCCCAATATAAGGATGAGGCGGCAACGTTTATAAACTGGTTTGTAAACAGTGAAGAAGCAAACGAAATTTTAAAAGGCGAGAGAGGAGTGCCGGCAAACAGTAAGGTTGCTGAGAAAGTGAAAGGTCTTGTGAGCGATACGGAAAAGATTGCCTATGATTATGTGGCGGAGGTCAACAAGATAGCCACGCCTGTAGATGCGCCCAATCCGGCCGGATACAGTGAGGTAGAGGCAAAGCTGACCGCATTGGTTGAGGACATCCGGTACGGAAATAAGACCGGCGAGGAAGCAGTCGCGGAATTTGTGCCTGAAGCCTCAAACATTCTGAAAGAAGCTGAGTAATAATAGTGTGTGCATCCGGGATAGCTGCCTGTGCGGTTATCCGGATGCGTAGAAGCAGGAGGATAGATATGGCACACAGAAAAAGGAGAGAAAAAATTACCGGATATCTGTTTATATCACCGTTTATTATAGGATTTGTGTGTTTTATCAGTATTCCGATGTTATTATCCTTATTTTTTTCTTTTACCAGATACGATATTTTAAGCCCGCCTGAATTTATCGGGCTGGGAAATTACATTACGATGTTTACGGAAGATAAACTGTTTTGGAAAACTTTCGGCGTAACCATGTTTTACGTGCTGTTTTCGGTTCCGCTTCGATTGTTGATGGCATTAATTGTTGCGCTCTTGCTGGTACGTCCGGGACGCTTATCCGCATTTTACAGAACCGTATTTTATCTGCCGTCTATTATTGGCTCCAGTGTGGCGGTGGCAATATTATGGAAAAGAATGTTTGCCAGCAACGGAATGATAAATGCTCTTTTAGGGGAAATGGGTATTGAGAGTAATATAGCGTGGCTGGGACGGTCCCAAACGGCAATCTGGACTTTGGTAATACTGTCAGTCTGGCAATTCGGTTCTTCCATGCTTATTTTTCTGGCCGGATTAAAGCAGATTCCGCAATATTTGTATGAAGCGGCTATTGTGGATGGAGCCGGATGGTTTACCAAATTTTTTAAGATTACCCTTCCCATGCTGACACCTACCATCTTTTTTAATCTGATAAACCAGATGATAAATGGATTTATGGCTTTTACACAGAGCTTTATTATAACGGAAGGGAAACCTCAGAACAGCACTTTGTTTTATGTAGTATATATGTATCAAAATTCGTTCAAATTTAATAAGCTGGGATACGGATGCGCAATGGCATGGTTTATGGTTCTGATAGTAGGTGGTCTGACAGCGCTTATTTTTCTGACGCAGAGAAAATGGGTATATTACGAAACGGAATGAAGGGAGAGTGAACATGAGAAAGAAAAAAATGGGTTCCGCAGCCATATACCATATATTTGTGTTTGCTTTTGCCGTAATAATGATATATCCGGTTTTATGGATGGTATCCGGCTCGTTTAAAAGCTCCAATGAGATATTAAATTCTGCGCAGAGGCTTTTGCCGGAAACCTTTTCCATGCAGAATTACATAACAGGGTGGAAAGGCTTTGCCGGCTATGATTTTGGCAATTTCTTTAAAAATTCATTGTTTATTTCCACTGCAGCGACTTTGGGAGCGGTGCTGTCGTCGGCAGTTGTGGGCTATGGGTTTGCAAGATGTGATTTCCCTTTTAAGAAATTCTGGTTCGGCTGCATGCTATTGTCTATGATGCTTCCGTTTCAGGTGATTATGATACCTCAGTATATATTGTTTAATGAGCTGGGATGGATTGGGACTTATTTACCGCTTATCGTGCCACAGTTCTGTGCGCAGGGATTTTTTGTATTCCTTAATGTACAGTTTATCAAAGGAATACCGGTGGAACTGGACGAGGCGGCAAAGATAGACGGCGCCGGGACAATGCGGGTATTTGGAAGTATTATCCTGCCCCTGGTAAAGTCTTCTGTTGTGACGGGAGCGATATTTTCTTTTATGTGGAGGTGGGATGACTTTCTGGCGGCTTTGCTGTATCTGAATAAGCCGGCGAGATATCCGGTGAGTCTGGCATTAAAGCTTTTTTCCGACCCCACATCAGGTTCTGACTGGGGCGCAATGTTCGCTATGGCAACATGTTCCCTGCTGCCGATATTTGTTATTTTTCTGACAATGCAGAAATATCTTGTGGAGGGGATTGCCTCTACCGGCATAAAAGGGTAGAGAAAAGGGGTAATATTATGGGAGAACAAATGAAAGCGCTGGTGCAGTATGCGCCTTATGATAATCGTTATGAAACTGTTGATATTCCTGAGGTTGGCGATGAGGAGCTGCTTCTCAAAGTAAAGGGATGCGGAATATGTGCCGGTGATATAAAAGCATATCATGGCGGAATCCGCATATGGGGAACGACGGAAAAGGACAGGTATATTGAAGCGCCTGTAATCGGCGGGCACGAATTTTACGGAGAAATCGTCCGTATAGGTAAGGCGGCTGCCGGCTGGAATATTGGAGATATTGTCTGTGCGGAACAGATTGTACCCTGCGGAAGTTGCAGCTTTTGCAGGGAGGGAAAATACTGGATGTGTGAGGAATCAGCGGTTTATGGTTTTAAGCAGCATGCATCCGGTGGTTTTGCAGAATATATGAAGCTTCATAAAAATTCTATTATCCACAAAATCCCGGAGGGTTTTTCTAAGGAGCAGTCGGTCTTAATTGAGCCGATAGCCTGTGGAATGCATGCAGTGGATATAGCGGAAATACGCCATGAGGATGTGGTGGTGGTAGCAGGCCTTGGAGCCATTGGACTTGCAATTGTCAACATGGTGAAACTGCGTTTGCCCAAATTGATTATTGGATTGGATGTGAAATCGTTTCGGTTGGAAAAAGGACGGGAATTTGGAGCAGATGCTGTACTGAATCCGGTGAAAGAGGACGCGATAGAAGGCGTCTTGCGGCTTACCGGGGGCAAAGGATGCGATGTCTATATTGAAGCGTCGGGAAGTGAGGCCAGTGTAAAGCAGGGGCTTGGAGTATTAAAAAATCACGGACGCTATGTGCAGATGGGTGTGTTTGCGCAACAGGTAAGGGCAGATTGGAATATTATCGGGGACGGGAAAGAACTCAGTATAAGAGGTTCCCATCTTTCAGCAAAAACTTTTCAGGCGGTTATTGATGGAATAAAGGCCGGTCTGATAAAAACAGAGGGGCTTGTCAGCCATCAATTTGCATTAAAAGACTGGAAACAGGCATTTGAAGCAGCGGAAACGGATGAAAAGGCGCTTAAGGTAATGCTTGTGCCATAAAGGACAGACAGCCGTCTGGTAGAGATGATGCAGGAGTAGTCAGATGAAAAAAACAGTAATTGTCGGTTATGGAAATATGGGGAGCCGGTATGCTTCCCATATTTATAACGGTAAGATAAAAGATATGTCGCTTTATGGCATTGTATGCAGAAACCCGGAAAAACAGCGGGAAATTAAAAATAATATGCCGGAGGTAAAAGTTTTTCCAGGAGAAGAAATCATGCTTAGCGAGAGGGATAATTTTGACGCGCTGATTATAACCACTCCTCACAAGGAACATATAGAAACGATAAAAAGAGCGCAGCGGGCAGGACTTCATATATTGTGTGAAAAGCCTTTGGGAATAACAGCGCAGGAATGCAGTGCAGTTCTGGCGGGAAATGCAGAGGCAAAAACGGTAGAAGCCGTACTTTTTAACTGGCGTACAAAAGAGATTTACAGACAGCTCCACGCGTATCTGGAGGGCAGAAACCTGGGACGGCTCCACCAAGTAGTCTGGGTGGCGAATTTCTGGTATCGTCCGGAATTTTATCACCATGCTTCGAGATGGCGGAGCAGTTGGAGCGGAGAGGGCGGCGGCCTTTTAATCAACCAATGCCAGCATTTACTGGATATGTGGAACTGGCTGTTTGGGCAGCCGTGTGAAGTCTTTGCCAGTTTAGGGTATGGAGAGTATAATCATATTTCGGTAGATGACAAAATATCGCTTTTCCTCAGGCACGAAAATGGTATGTGGGGGAATCTGATTTCATCCAGCGGGGATTCTCCGGGAGCCTGCCATTTGGAAATACACGGGGAATGGGGGAAAATAGTGGTTGAAGATAATCGCTTCTTGAGGATATATAAAAATACGGCCTCTACGGAATCCATTTCAAAGATATCCAGAGAAATAAATCCGGTAATACCGTTTGCGGAAGAAAACAGAGAAGTAAATCAGAAAGAAGATGAATATGTGGCTGCTCTGCAGAACTTTGCAGATGCCATGGAACTGAGAAGCGCGCCTTTGGCTGCTTTTTCGGACGGACAAAGGGCGCTAGAGATTGCAAATTCAGCATACCTGTCAAGCTGGAAGAGCACAGCCATACCTGTTCCCTGCGATGAGGAGGAATATTGCAGAGAATTGAAAAAGAAAGAGGCAGAAGAAAGATAGCGGGGGCAGTCTCTTCAGAAAGTAACTTACAAGTAAAGGTTGTCAATTTTAATTCCGTAGTTTTGTTGAATTTAGTAACTTTTCCAGATATAATAAAAAAGGACTTGTTTGGGAAGCGGCGTGTCCGCTTCCCGTTCTAATTTATGAAAACCGAGGTTAATAATTCTATGTATAAAAAAATCCCTTTCTTTATTATAGCCGTATTACTGTGCTTTTCCCTTGCCGCCTGCGGAATGCCCGAAGAGAAAATTGCCCAGGCACAGGAAAAATATACGCAGCTGGCTGATATTCATAATCAGGTGGTGGAGGCGCATAAGAATGTGGAGGACAATTCGCTGGATGAAGAACTCACAAAGTTGCAGAGCCGTGCGTCTGATATGGGCGCTTTCAATCTGGCGGAGATGGCGGAGGAGGAAATTGATAAGCTGATTCAGGATATGGATTCTATGATTAGCGAATATGAGGGCTATCTTGCGCAGCTTTCCAATATTAAAGGCGCGGAGGAGGAAGCGGTGCTTACTCCCATTGTGATTACGCTGATGAACCGCACGGAGATATCCTTTTCAAACCTTCGGCTGTATGAACAGGCAAGCAGCGGCGCGCAGGTGAATGTACTTGAGGATATGGAAGGTTTTGTCCCGGGGCAGTATCTGGCTGGTCTTACGGTTATGCGGGATGTGGACAATACGCCCTGGGTGATTTCCCTGACCGACGCAAACGGTACGGAATATGAGGTTGTGCTTGAGGTGGGTGAGTTTGCGCAAGGAAATATTTCGCTGGCCCTTTGTCATGATGCGGAGACAGGGGGACTTGCCGCAGAAATAATTGAGGCCGGGCCGGAGGCCGGAGCGGACGAGCCTGCAGAAGAAGCGGCAGAGGGCGGTTCGGGTGAAGAGACGGCAGACGACGGAGAAAGGGCTCCGGCATCCGAAAGCGAAGCTGACGGACAGGCGGAGGCAGGAGCATCCGGCGATGGTTCTGAAGGCGACGCGGAAGCAGAATAAACAGCAGGCCGAAACACAGGTTTTCTAAGGAGAACTACAAATGGAAAAAGCCTATGAACTGGAATTTTTTGGTGAAAAAAGCGGAAGCCTTTTCCTCAACTGCTGCGGTATGTCCAGAACGGAGCCTTTTCACAGCTTCGGGCCGGCGATTAAGCCCCACTATGTCATTCATTTTGTGCTGAGCGGCCGGGGAAGGCTTTCAATTGGCGGAAAAGAATATTTCCCGGAGCAGGGGTACGGATTTCTGATACCGCCGGAGGAGCTTGTTTTTTATCAGGCTGATGAGGAAAATCCATGGACATATATATGGGTGGGATTTAACGGAAGCATGGCGGATGAATTGCTTAAGGCCATGGGGCTGTCTCTTTCAAGCCCTGTCTTTTGCTCGGATAAGGAACAGGAGCTTTCCAGGGCCGTTATGGATATGATGGAGCATAACAGGGTGGGGATAGCCAATGATTTGCGCCGGAACGGACAGCTTCATCTTTTTTTGTCTCTGATTGCGGAGAGCGCCCGTGTGGAGGAGCGCGGCGAGACGGACAGAGCGGGTCATTATGTGCGGCGTGCGGTTGAGTTTATTTTAAATAATTACTGTAATCCGATTAAGATTACGGATGTGGCCAGTTATGTCTGTATTAACAGGAGTTATCTGTACACGCTGTTCCGGGGGGCTATGGGGATGTCGCCGCAGCAGTTTTTAACCAGCTTCCGTATCAATAAGGCGGCGGAGCTTTTGCAGGTGACTTCCCTTCCTGTGGAAAGCATTGCCCTTTCCTGCGGGTATCTGGACCCTCTTGTTTTCACAAAATCATTTAAGCAGATGAAGCAGATGTCGCCGTCCGCTTACCGGAAGGAGATGCAGAAGGGGGAGAGCAGAAAGAGCGAGGAATATTTAAAGCAGATAGAGGATTTCATCAATCAGGTAAATAAGATTAATACTTAACATTTCGACAGGCTTTTGCAACAAGGAATTATGGCTTTAGAGAAGAATTCTACAATATAATAAGGAAGATACGAACGCATATGAATTTAATCCGGTCTGCGTCGGCAGGGCATACGCAATCCGGTTTTACATAAATAAAGCTCTGCAGAAAAGAGGGAAAAATGGTTGAAGCAGTAGTAAAAAGATTTAAAGAGGTGTATGGAGATGAGGCGGGATTTAAGGTGTTTTTTGCGCCGGGGCGTGTGAACCTGATTGGCGAGCATACGGACTATAACGGCGGGCATGTGTTCCCCTGCGCGCTTACGATTGGCACTTACGGGGTTGCAAGGGTAAGAGACGACAGAAAGCTTCGTTTTTATTCCATGAATTTCGACCATCTGGGCGTGATTGAGACTTCTCTTGAGGACTTAAAGCCCAGAAAAGAAGCAGGATGGACGAACTACCCGAAGGGCGTTATGTGGGCCTTTGAGGGAAGGGGGTATCAGATTCCCAGGGGACTGGATATTTTGTTATACGGAAATATTCCTAACGGTTCCGGCCTTTCATCTTCCGCGTCTATCGAGGTGCTGACAGGCTATATTTTGAAGGAATTCTTTGGATTTGAAGTGAGCAATCAGGATTTGGCGCTGATTGGGCAGTATTCGGAGAATAATTTTAACGGCGTGAACTGCGGCATTATGGACCAGTTTGCCATTGCCATGGGCAAAAAGGACAATGCTATTTTTCTGGATACGGCGGATTTGTCCTATACCTATGCGCCCATCAGCTTAAAGGGCGCCAAGCTTGTGATTGCATGCAGCAATAAAAAGAGAGGGCTCGGGGACTCCAAGTATAATGAGAGAAGAAGCGAGTGCGAAACGGCGCTTGCGGAGCTGCAGACGGTTGTGGACATCAAGGGTCTCGGAGATTTGAGCGAGGAGAAGTTTGAGGAAGTGAAGTCCGCCATCAAGGACCCTGTGAGGGTGAGAAGGGCAAAGCATGCGGTTTATGAAAACCAGCGTACAATCAAGGCCGTGGAAGCCCTTAAGGCTGATAACATTACCTTATTCGGACAGCTTATGAATGCCTCTCACGTATCTTTGCGGGACGATTATGAGGTGACAGGAATCGAGCTCGACACGTTGGTGGAGGAAGCCTGGAAGGCGGAGGGCGTGATTGGCTCCCGTATGACGGGCGCAGGCTTTGGCGGCTGTACGGTAAGTCTTGTAAAGGATGAGGCGATAGATGCGTTTGTCAAACAGGTAGGGGATGCCTATCTTGCGAAGATTGGCTATAAAGCGGACTTTTATGTGGTTGAGGTAGGGGACGGTCCCTGCACGCTGCAATAACGGGAGGGGCCTGCCCGTCCGCCGGACTAAAGGAAAGCGGACGGGCGCAGGCTTTCCCATACCGGCGCGGTGGATAAAAAAGAAAACGGGGAGATAATATCATGATACAGAAAGATATCAGAAGACTGGCGGCATACGGCAAAAAAACCGGGCTTTTAACAAAAGAGGACGAGATTTACACCATCAACCGGCTTCTCGAGCTGTTTGAGCTTGACGAGCTTGAGGATTTGGATGAGCCGGCTCTTGCGGAAGTGGAAAAAACAGGGGTTGAGGATTTGGAGGATATCCTTAAGGGCATGCTGGACTATGCATATGAAAAAGGAATCCTTAAGGAAAACGGCGTGGTTTACCGGGATTTGTTTGACACAAAAATCATGAGCCTTTTGATGCCCCGCCCAAGTGAGGTGATTAAAACTTTTCAGGAACTTTATGAGAAAGACCCTGTGGAGGCTACGGATTATTATTACAAATTCAGCAGGGATTCCGATTACATCAGGCGCTACAGAATCGCAAAGGATATGAAATGGATTGCCGAAACGGAATATGGCGATTTGGACATTACCATCAATCTTTCCAAGCCGGAAAAGGACCCCAAGGCCATTGCGGCGGCCAGGACGGCGAAGCAGTCGGGTTATCCGAAGTGTCTGCTCTGCCGGGAAAATGAGGGCTATGCGGGCAGGGTGAATCATCCGGCAAGACAGAATCACAGGATTATTCCTGTTACCATTCAGGGGGATACCTGGGGATTCCAGTACTCGCCCTATGTTTATTATAACGAGCACTGTATCGTCTTTAACGGGCAGCATGTTCCCATGAAGATTGACAGAAACGCTTTCTGCAAGCTGTTCGACTTTGTGAAGCAGTTCCCCCATTACTTTGTGGGCTCCAATGCGGATTTGCCGATTGTGGGCGGTTCCATTTTAAGCCACGACCATTTCCAGGGCGGAAATTATGAATTTGCCATGGCAAAGGCTCCGGTGGAGAGAAGTTTTACCATAAAGGGCTTCGAGGATTTGGAAGCCGGTATCGTCAAGTGGCCCATGTCGGTGATTCGGCTGAAAGGGGCTGACACGGAGCGGATTATTGATTTGGCGGACCTGATTCTGCATCGCTGGAGAGGCTATACGGATGAAGCGGCGTTTGTCTACGCGGAGACTGACGGCGAGCCTCACAACACCATCACGCCCATTGCCCGCAGGAGAGGCGAATGCTTTGAGCTTGATTTGGTGCTGAGAAATAACATTACCACCGAGGAGCATCCTCTGGGAGTTTATCATCCCCATGCTAAGCTCCATCATATCAAAAAGGAAAACATCGGACTGATTGAGGTAATGGGTCTTGCAGTTCTTCCGGCCCGTTTAAAAGGAGAAATGGAGGAGCTGAAAGCAGCCATGTTGGCCGGGAGGAACCTGCGGGAGGATGAGCTCCTTAAAAAACATGCGGACTGGGTGGAGGAATTCAGTGACAAATATGAAAAGATAGACGAATCCAACATTGATGATATTCTGCACCATGAAATCGGCCATGTGTTTATGGAGGTGCTTACGGATTCCGGCGTATACAAGAGGAACGAGGAAGGGCAGAAGGCCTTTGACCGGTTTATTGCTTCTGTAAATGAGAGATAAGAATCCGGCATCCGCCGCGGGAAAGGGAAGGGCAAGGCAATGCAATTTTTACTGGCGGCGGTGAATGCCAAATATATTCATTCCAATCCGGCAATTTACAGCCTTAAGAGTTATGCAGGCAGGGAATTGCAGCGGCATATCGCGCTTGCGGAGTATACCATTAACAATAAAATGGAAGAAATTTTAGGCGACCTGTACAGGCGTCAGCCGGATGTCATCGGATTTTCCTGTTACATCTGGAACTGGCGGCTTGTGCAGGAGCTGCTTTGGGAACTGCCAAAGGTGCTGCCCGGAACGGAGTTGTGGCTGGGGGGCCCCGAGGTATCTTTTGACGCGGGAAAGATTCTGGAAGACTTCCCCATGGTGCGTGGGATAATGGCAGGAGAGGGAGAGGAGACCTTTAAGGAGCTTCTTTCCTTTTATATTGCCCGGGAGAGCCGGTATGACGGCCTGCGCGGTATACCGGGGCTGGTTCTCCGGTCGGGAAGTACCGGGGCGAGAGCCCCTGCAAATATGGACGAACTTCCTTTTCTTTATGACAATTTACAGGACTTTGAAAACAGAATTATATATTACGAGACCAGCAGAGGATGTCCTTTCCGATGCGGATATTGTCTTTCTTCCATAGATAAGAGAGTGCGGTTGCGCAGCCTTTCCACGGTGAAAAGGGAGCTGCAGTTTTTCCTGGATAAAAGGATACCCCAGGTAAAGCTGGTTGACAGAACCTTTAACTGCAGCCACGGCCATGCCATGGAGATATGGCGGTATATTCAGGAACATGACAACGGTGTCACAAATTTTCATTTCGAGATTGCTGCCGAACTGTTAAACGAGGAGGAGCTTGCCGTTTTAAAAAGTATGCGGCCGGGACTTGTGCAGCTGGAAATCGGTGTCCAGACCACGAACAGGGAGACCCTGGCGGCAATTAACCGCAGCGGCGATACTGCCTGTATTGCCCGGGCAGTGGCGGAGATTAACAAAGGCAGGAACATTCATATTCATCTTGATTTGATAGCCGGGCTGCCCTTTGAGGGATATGAGAGCTTTAAAAAATCTTTTAACGAGGTTTATG
>CAMSTM010000071.1 GCA_947063675.1 uncultured Lachnospiraceae bacterium
TCCTAAGTGACAAGTTTTTATTATTTCTCTTGTCTACCTAGAAGGGAGCATATCAAAATGCGGCAGCTTTTTATATTCTTCTGTCAACTGCGGCAGACGGAATGATTTTAAAATATTCCTGATTCACCCCCTTGTATTTCCCCCATAAAGCGGCTATAATATGTGGCATTGCTGTTAAGCAGGCAAGGGGGTGCGTCCATGTGCTCCCCTGCACAGTCAACAAAGAAACAAGCGAGGGAAAATCACATGAAAGCGGCAAAAACTGTGGACAGGCATTCCACGAATCAGATTACGGAAGGGGTTATCTGGAAACAGCTCCTCTTTTTTTTCTTCCCGATTTTGTTCGGGACTTTTTTTCAGCAGTTATATAACACCACGGATGCGGTTATCGTGGGAAATTTCGTGGGAAAAGAGGCGCTGGCAGCTGTGGGCGGGCCTGCCTCCACGCTGATTAATCTGCTGGTGGGATTCTTTATGGGGCTTTCTTCGGGCGCGACCGTAATTATTTCTCAGTTCTATGGAGCGTTCCACGAGGAGGATGTGAAAAAGGCGGTTCACACGGCGATGACTCTTTCCATTGCGGGCGGGGCTGTTATTATGCTGCTCGGGCTTTTGTTTTCCGGGGCGGCGCTCCGGGCAATGAACACGCCGGCGGATATAATGGCAATGTCCGTCCGGTATATGAGAATCTATTTCCTGGGCGTGATTCCGTCCCTGATTTACAATATGGGTTCCAGCATTCTGCGGGCGGTAGGGGATTCCAAAAGACCCCTTTACTTCCTTATATTATCCTGCATTGCCAATATTTTCCTGGACATTCTCTTTGTGGTGGTTCTGAAAATGGGCGTATCAGGGGTAGCCATAGCTACTGTTCTCTCTCAGGTATTCAGTGCGGCCCTGGTGACGGCTGCCCTGATGAGGTCTGAGGATATTTATAAGCTGAATCTGCGGGAAATCCGTTTCCATCCCTATATTCTTCGGAATATTGTCAGGATTGGGCTCCCGGCAGGACTGCAGTCCTCCATGTATTCCATTTCAAACCTGATAGTCCAGTCCAGTGTGAACTCCTTCGGGACGGACACGGTTGCAGCCTGGACTGCCTATGGGAAAGTGGACGGTATTTTCTGGATGATTATAGGCGCTTACGGTATTTCCATTACAACCTTTGCCGGACAGAATTTCGGAGCGGGAAAATATGACAGGATTTACAAGAGCGCCCGGATTTGTCTTGCAATGGCGGCTTTTACAAGTATCGTTATGAGTACGATTGTTATTCTGGGAGGAAATATCTTTTTCCGGCTGTTTACAAACGATGCTAACGTAGTTGAAATAGGGATGGGAATGGTGCGGGTAATCTCGCCCTGCTATATTACTTTTATATGTGTTGAAATATTAGGCGGCACGGCGAGAGGCTGCGGAGACGCCGTTGTGCCTACGATTATGACGGCTCTGGGCGCCTGCGTTCTGAGAGTGGCATGGGTTTTAATTGCAGTTCCGCTTCGGCCGGAAATGTCAACGGTTGCGTTCAGCTATCCGCTCACATGGAGCGTAACATCCGTTATGTTTATCATTTATTATCTTAAGGGCAACTGGCTGAAACGGAGCAGATGCCTTGCGTGAGCGCGCCGCAGGACGATGAAAAAATAAAAAAGGAAAAGGAAAAAATGAATCAGGAAATCAAAAAACGGACAAAATGGTTTATGGACGCCAGATTCGGCATGTTTATTCACTGGGGGCTGTACGCAATTCCGGCCTGCGGAGAATGGATGATGTCAGAGAAGGAGATGCCGGCAAAGGAGTATGAAAAGTATTTTCATATGTTTGACCCGGTGGATTTTAATCCGAGACAGTGGGCGAAGCTGGCAAAGAAGGCGGGCATGAAATATGCGGTCTTAACGGCAAAGCATCACGACGGCTTCTGCCTGTTCGACTCTGCGCTGACAGACTACAAGGCCACCAATACGAAGGCCGGCCGGGATTTGGTGAGAGAGTTTCTGGATGCGTTCCGGGAGGAGGAAATTAAAACAGGACTTTACTTTTCGATTATTGACTGGCATCACCCGGATTTTCCCAAATACGGAGACAGGCAGCACCCCATGCGGAACTGCGAAGCGTACAGGGATGAAAAAATCGACTTTGACAGGTATCTGGAATATATGCACGGTCAGGTAAAGGAGCTGGTGACAGGCTACGGAAAGCTGGACATTCTCTGGTTTGACTTTTCCTATGACGATATGTGCGGAGAAAAGTGGAAGGCGACAGAGCTGATTAAGATGGTGCGGAAGTATCAGCCGGATGTGATTATCGACAACAGACTGGAAGGCGGCGGAGGGAAGCACGGCAGCATTGCAACGGAAAATCCTCTGATTTACAGCGGGGATTTTGCCAGCCCGGAGCAGATTATACCGCCCTGCGGCGTGCGCGGCGAGAAGGGAGAGCTGATTCCCTGGGAATTGTGCGCGACCATGAATAACCACTGGGGCTACTGTAATTTTGACTATGAATACAAGCCCGCAGAGATGCTGATTCGGAAGCTGGTGGAGTGCGTGAGCAAGGGCGGCAATATGCTTTTAAATGTGGGGCCTGACGCTAGGGGGAGGATACCGGAGCAGAGTGTTAAAATCCTGGAGGAAATCGGCGCGTGGATGGAAAAGAACAGCGAAAGTATTTACTGCTGCGGCATCAGCGATATTCCCAAGCCGGAATGGGGAAGATACACCCAGAAGGGCAATACGGTATATGCCCACGTGTACGAGGCGCCTTTGGGGGCGCTGCCTCTTTACGGAATCGGACCGGACGAGCCGGAGCAGATTTTTTATCTGGCGGACGGCAGCGAAATGAAGCGGGGCGAGGCCTGGAATACGGCCATGTTTACGGAGACGGCTTTTGTCACCCTTGGAGAGGTGCCGGCGTATACCTATCCCCTGCCGGACAAGACGGACACCGTACTGAAAATCGAGCTTAAGAAAAAATAATATTTCGTTGATTTTGCTAACTTTTTGACGAAAATAAAAAGCAAAAAAGAGCGGAAATATGGAGGAATCCAAAATTTGCCTTGACAAACAGATTTAAAGAGGATATATATATACTACGGGCGTTTCAAATAAGAGACATCTACGATAACTCATATAGAAAGAGGAGGAGTTCAACATGAACAAAACAGAATTAGTTGCAGCTATGGCAGAGGAATCTGGATTATCCAGAAAGGATGCGGAAGCAGCATTAAAAGCTTTTACAAATGTTGTATCAGAAGAATTAAAGAAGGGCGGAAAGGTTCAGCTGGTTGGCTTCGGAACTTTTGAAGTATCCGAGAGAGCGGCAAGAGAAGGAAGAAACCCTCAGACAAACGCGATAATGCAGATTGCAGCTTCCAAAGCTCCCAAGTTCAAAGCCGGCAAAGCTTTAAAGGATATGGTAAACGCATAACTGCTGATAAGCTTATCAGACGAAACACATTTATGAACGAAAAGAACCTGTCAGGATACGGGTTCTTTTTTACTATGGAGGTTTATAAGGAAAACTACTATGAGACTGGACAAATATTTAAAGGTTTCCCGGCTGATTAAAAGAAGGACGGTGGCTAACGAGGCCTGTGATGCGGGAAGGGTGCTTATCAATGACAAGCCTGCCAAGGCTTCCGCAAACGTGAAGGAGGGAGATATCATCACGATTGCTTTCGGAAATAAGGAGGTCAGGGTGGAAGTGTTAAACGTGCAGGAAACGGTCAGGAAAGAAGAAGCGAAGGAGCTGTTTAAGTACCTTTGAGGGAAATAAGAAAATACTGCTTCTAAAAACAGGGCTATCCTAATATAATTTTTTAAGGAAGATTGTATCAGGAGATTTGTTATGGAAGAACTGACAGGCGTAAGCAAGCGGACCCACAAGCTGATACTGAATAGCAGGAGGTCGTGTAATTTAACGGGCGTTAATGACGTTCTGTCTTTTGACGAGAACGAAATCATATTGGAAACAGAGCAGGGAATGCTCATGATTAAGGGGAACGAGCTGCATGTCAACAGGCTGATGCTGGATAAAGGGGAAGTTGATGTTGACGGGCGCGTGGACAGCTTTACTTATTCGGAGCAGTCAAATATGGGAGGCAAGGGGGAGTCTTTGCTTGCCAGATTGTTTAAGTAGGTGCGTATGGGACAGAACATAGTCGATGAAGTAACGTTCCTTGGCCATTCTTTTGTGCTGGGTGTGGTAATCACTTTTGTATACGACGGGTTTCTGATACTGCGCAGACTGATAAAACACAATATGCTCCTTATTTCCCTGGAAGACATGATTTTCTGGATTGCCTGCGCCATCGGCGTATTTTATATGCTCTACGAGGAAAATAACGGGATTCTCAGATGGTTTGCAGTACTCGGGGCGACGCTGGGAATGATTGCCTATAAAGCAAGTATCAGCTCTTTTGTGGTAAAGGGAATTTCCATGATAATAGAGCGGGTCTGCCATGTGATTTTTTGTTTCCTGCGGATTTTGCTGGGACCTGTCCGGTTTCTGGGCAGAAAGATGGGGCGTTTTTTTGCTTTTTCCGGGAGAAAAGGAAAGAAAGCCGGGAAATGCGTAAAAAAGAAGTTGACGGGCAAATTAAAATTACTTAAAATTACATTATGTAAGCATTAACGGTGTACAATTGCTTCTTTGGAAGGCAATGCAGAAGCGAGGGAAATTATGGCAAGAAGAGCAGCATACAGAAGAAGAAGGCAGAATCGTTTCGGCATGTTTCTGGCCTGCGCGGTTGTAATTATGCTGCTGATAGTGGTAGCGGTTGACAGTGTGGGGCTTACAGCCAAAAGGGATGCGTACCGGCTGAAGGAACAGGAGCTTGAGGCTCAGATTCTGGAGGAGGAGGAGCGCACGAAGGAGATAGAGGAGTACGAGAAGTATACGCAAACCATGAAATACAAGGAAGAGGTTGCGCGGGACAGGCTGGGGCTTGTATACGAGGGCGAGATACTTTTTAAGGATGAGAATTAAAAATTTTAAAAAGCGGGCGTTGCCCGTTTTTTTTGTCAGAAAATTTCCTTTTTCACATGCGTTTTTTTGACAAACTATTCTGCGGGAATTGTATATAATTAAGCCTTGCAGGAGGAACGGGCATATGAAAAAGCAGATATTCAGCGAAAGAGAAGAATTCACCAGCATACTGCCGGAATATGGAAGAAGAAAACTGCTTACCTATGCGGATTCCATAAGGGAACTGGCGGAAAGCTTCCGGGACACGGAAAATGTCAGGGAACGGATGCCGCAGGAGGTAAAAGCGGATAGAAGAGATTATATATGGCAGAAGCGCCTGAATGAGAATAAAGATTTGATGGTGGAGCATCTAAAGGAGATGGCTCAGATAATGACCCAGCTCGCAGAGGAGGCAAGAAGATGCGTCCCCATGGGAGAGAGGCGCTTTAAGCAGATTTCCCACGCCCTTAGGGAAGTGGATATCCAGCTGAAAAATCTGTATTTAATTGAAAATGAAAGGGGCCGCATGGAGGTTTCCCTGACCATGAGAAATATGAAAAAAAATTCTCTCACAGCGGAGGAAATCGGGGATTTGCTGTCGGTTCTTTTAAATATGCATCTTGTGAGCGCCGCGGACAACTCCTTTTTTATCGGCGCGTCGTGGACAACCTTTTATTATGTGGAGGAAGCGAAATTCCACGTTCTTACGGGAGTGGCAAAGGCGGTAAAGGAGACGGAAAAAATCTCCGGCGACAATTATTCCATTTTTGAGACGGAGACAGGGAATCTCACGGCCGTCCTCTCCGACGGGATGGGTTCGGGGGAAAAGGCGTGCAGCGACAGCACTATGGTGGTGGAGCTGATGCAGAAGTTTCTGGAGGCAGGGTTTCAGATGGATGTTGCAATCCAGATGATAAACAGCGCACTGCTTGCGGGCGGGGAAACCTCCAATATGTCCACTCTGGATTTGTGCAGCATGGATCTTTACAGTGGGGAATGCCGGTTTGTAAAGGTGGGAAGCGCGGCCACTTATATTAAAAGACAGCATCTGGTGGACAGGATTTCTTCCGGGAACCTTCCTTTAGGGATTTTTCAGAAGACGGAAATGGAAATCGTGGGGAGAAGCCTGATTGACGGGGATTATATTGTGATGATTTCCGACGGGATTCTGGACGCCCTTTCGCAGGGTATCGGGGAGGACATGCTCTCCGAGCTGATAGGAAGCGCCAATCTGGAGAACCCCGGGGAGATGGCCAATGCGATACTGAATTTCTGCATTCACCAGTCCAGAGGCAGAATCCGGGACGATATGACGGTGCTGGTGATTGGGATTTGGAAGAAGGAGGAGGAATAGAGCGCGTCTTTTTTGACATTCTCCCCAAATTAAGCTATAATGCAGACACTATGATAAATAAAGTACTGAAATATGTCGAAAAGTACCGCATGATTGAGCCGGGCGATACCATAGCGGCGGGAGTTTCAGGGGGCGCAGATTCTGTTTGCCTCCTTTTTGTGTTGCTGGAATTGCAGAAGAAGATTCCTTTTTCGGTAAAAGTGGTCCACATAAACCACGGCATCCGTCAGGACGCTTCGGAGGATGCGGCTTATGTTAGGGCGCTCTGTGAAAGGCTGGGGATTCCCTTTTTTCTGGTGGAGACGGACGTGAGGGCGCAGGCAAAGGCCCATGGCCGTTCCGAGGAGGAGGAGGGAAGATATATCCGCTATCAGTCCTTTGAAAAGGTTCTTGGCGGGGATGCGGGCAGGATTGCGGTCGCCCACAACAGCAACGACAGGGCGGAGACGGTGCTGTTCCATCTTTTCCGGGGCACGGGGCTTTCGGGGCTTTGCGGGATTCGTCCAGTGAACGGAAGAGTGATTCGTCCGCTGCTGTGCCTTAAAAGGGAGGAGATAGAGAACTGGCTGAGGGAAAGGGACATTTCCTTTTGCACGGACAGCACCAACGAGAAGGATGTTTATACCAGAAACAAAATCAGGCGCCACATTCTTCCTTATGCAGAGCGGGAGATCTGCCGGGGGGCGGCTGCCCATATAAGCCAGGCCGCAGGGCAGATGATGGAGGCGGAGGCGTATATCACAAGACAGACGAAAGCAGCCATGGCAAGATGTACGGCGCCGGCTGGTAACGGAAAAGGCGTCAGGGTAAATCTCCCGGCGTTCCTTAAGGAGGATGAATATCTTCGGGGGCGGATTCTTCTTGAATGTGTGGCGCAGGCGGCAGGCAGCCGGAAGGATATTACATCGACCCATATAGACAGCGCGGAAAAGATTTTTGCGGGGAACGGAAACAGGCAGGCGCATCTTCCTTACGGACTTTTGGTCTATAAAGAATATGATTGGGGAATGATACAAAAGAGGGAACACGGCAGGGAGACGGAGACCGGGATGCCTGCGCACGGGGAGGAGGCCGGGGAATACGAAGTGGCGGTTCCTGCCGGAAGTACGCCGTCAGACGAAACTTCTGCCGCGGTGGCGGCAGACGGGAGATTGCGTGACGCCGCTTCGGTCAAAGTGGAGATACCGGGATTCGGGCCGGTGGAATGTACGGTATTTGAGCGGAAGGAGGCATTTGGGCCAGGGGCGGGGGAATTTGCTCCGGAATCTCAAAATATTCCAGAAAAAACATATACGAAATGGTTTGATTATGATAAAATAACTTCGTCTGTGGTGTTCAGGCACAGACGGAAAGGCGATTATCTGACGATTAACAGTAAAATGAATCGCAAGTCGCTGCAGGATTACTTCGTCAACGAGAAGATTCCGGCGAAGGAGCGGGACGCCTGCTTTGTGCTTGCGGAAGGTTCCCATATTCTGTGGGTGCCGGGACGGCGGATAAGCGAATATTATAAGATTTCAGAAGGTACAGAAAGAATTTTACAGGTGTCGGTTACAGATAAAAATATATAAGAACTATAGTGAAAGGCGGAGGGGCTTCATGCGGCAGCCAGGGCTGCCTGTGGATGGAAGCGCCCCGCAGAAGGAAAGGAGTCATCAGGATGGCTGAAAAGATTAACGTGCTGTTTTCAGAGGAGGAAGTGGACGCCAGAATCAGACAGATGGGCGAACAGATAAGCAGGGATTACGCCGGCAGAGAGGTTCATCTGATTTGCGTGCTTAAGGGCGGGAGCTTCTTTATGTGCGAGCTTGCAAAAAGAATCACGGTTCCGGTGTATCTGGATTTTATGTCCGTATCAAGCTATGGAAGCGAAACAAAATCCAGCGGCGTGGTGAAGATTGTAAAGGATTTGGATGCGCCTTTAGCGGGCAAGGATGTAATTGTTGTGGAGGATATTGTGGATACCGGACATACCTTAAGCTATCTGCTTGAAATGCTTAAAGGGCGGGAGCCGGCAAGTCTTAAGCTCTGTACTCTGCTTGACAAGCCGGACAGAAGAGAGGTGGAGGTTCCGGTGGATTACACAGGGTTTGTGATTCCGGACAAATTTATTGCGGGCTATGGTCTTGACTATGACCAGAAATACAGAAATCTTCCTTATATTGGAACAGTAGAATTTTAAGTAGAGGTAAATGGATTGAATAACAGAAGTAAAGGATTTAATGCATATTTTATACTGGTGCTGCTTTTGATGGCGCTGCTCATTATCCCCAATTTTCTGGACAACGGCCAGGCGGATTATACCAGAGGGGAACTGATGCATGATTTGGAGAATGACAATATTGCATATGCAAATATCACCCCCAGCCGGGAAACGCCTACCGGCGAGGTGGATTTCATTTTGAACAGCGGTGCAAGCAGGACATTGTATGTTACGGACGTAACAGAAATCGAACAGCTCCTGATTTCCCACGGGATAAATCCGGAAGTTGAGAAAGTGGAGGAGGAAAGCTGGTTCCTCACAAGCGTATTTCCGGTGCTTCTGGCCATCGTCGTTATGGTATTCTTCTTTGTGATGATGAACAGCCAGAATGCAGGCGGCAGTAATAAGATGATGAACTTCGGCAAGAGCCGGGCAAAGCTGTCCGTGGGCGATGGCAAGATTACCTTAAAAGACGTGGCGGGTCTTAAGGAGGAAAAGGAAGAATTGGAGGAAATCGTGGAGTTTCTCCGGGACCCTGCCAAGTTTACGAAGGTGGGCGCAAGAATCCCCAAGGGCGTTCTTTTGGAGGGCGCGCCGGGCACCGGAAAAACGTTGCTGGCCAAGGCCATTGCCGGAGAGGCGGGGGTGCCGTTTTTCAGTATCTCCGGCTCTGATTTCGTGGAAATGTTCGTGGGTGTGGGCGCCTCCCGTGTCAGGGATTTGTTTGAGGAGGCAAAGAGGCACGCCCCCTGTATTGTGTTTATAGACGAGATTGACGCTGTGGCAAGACGCCGGGGCACCGGTATGGGCGGCGGCCATGACGAGAGGGAGCAGACCCTGAACCAGCTCCTTGTGGAGATGGACGGCTTCGGCGTAAATGAAGGTATCATTGTGATGGCGGCCACCAACAGAGTGGACATTTTAGACCCCGCTATCTTACGTCCCGGACGCTTTGACAGGAAAATCAGCGTGAACCGTCCCGATGTGGGCGGCAGAGAGGACATTCTCAAGGTACACGCGAAAAACAAGCCCTTAGCCGAGGATGTGGACTTAAAGCAGATTGCCCAGACCACGGCGGGTTTTACCGGGGCGGATTTGGAGAATCTCTTAAACGAGGCTTCCATTGTGGCGGCCAAGGAAAACCGGGCCTATGTCGTTCAGGAGGATATCAAAAAGGCGTTTATCAAGGTGGGAATCGGTTCTGAGAAAAAGAGCCGGATTATTACAGATAAGGAAAAGAAAATCACCGCTTACCATGAGGCCGGCCATGCGATTTTATTCCATGTCCTTCCTGATGTGGGACCGGTCTACACGGTATCCATCATCCCCACAGGGCTTGGCGCGGCAGGCTATACCATGCCCCTTCCCGAAAATGATGAAATGTTTATCACTAAAGGAACCATGTTGCAGGATATTATGGTATCTCTGGGCGGGCGGATTGCGGAGGAGATTATTTTCGGGGATATCACCACAGGAGCCTCCAGCGATATCAAGAAGGCCACTAAGGCGGCAAGGGATATGGTGACCAGGTATGGAATGTCCGAAAACATCGGCGTCATCAATTACGGCAGCGACGACGACGAGGTATTCATCGGAAGGGATCTTGCCCATGCCAAGAGCCACAGCGAGCTGATTGCCGGGGAGATTGACAGGGAAGTGAGAAGAATCATCGACGAGTGTTATGCAAAGGCAAAGGCAATTATCCTGGAAAATTCCGACGTGCTTCATGGCTGTGCAGACCTTCTTCTTGAGAAGGAAAAAATTGGCAGGGAAGAATTTGAAAAACTGTTTGTCAGGAGGGACGACAGGTCGCCTGAGGCTTTCTATTCCTCGTAAAAAGCTCCTGATTTCAGGTTGCTTATGCAGAAAGTAAATATTGGACGAGAGGATATAAAAATCGTATGTGCGAAATGTACAAAAACGAACACCAAAAATTGTGATATTTGTGAATCGTGAGTATTTACGTAAAATAGGGGTTGTGCTATTATAATACTCGTAACCCCCCAATACATTATATAGTTTTTTGCTATACCCCATAAGAAAGAAATACCTTCTCTAAAAAGGACAGTAACTTGTTACTGTCTTTTTTACCGCCCATTTTTAAGAACATACATTCGGAGCTTTTCCTGTCATCCGGCCGGCAGACAGAAGCAGGGACATGCCGCGGCAGATATAAAATTCAAAAAAAGTATGTAAATAATAAAACATGTATAGTATAATGACAAAGTATGACTCTATAAGCCTGGTGAAAATATGACAATGGCCGTATGTTAACGAAATGGGGAGACTATTGATGCAGACAGAAGAAAACAGACGACTGGAAATCAACGAGGAGGCATTGTTTGCCGACACGACGGAGGATTATTTTTCTCCGTCAGAGCCGAATCCTTATTCGCAGGTGACCATCAGATTCCGCACGGCGCGGGACGGAGCCGACAGTGTATACATGGTGAATTACGGGACTCGGTATTTTATGGAAAAAGAAAGCAGTGACGAGTGGTTTGATTACTATGCATGTGAGGCGGAGGTGGAAAAAGAAGAATTTTCGTACCATTTTGAGATTCATTTAGGAAAAGAGAAATATATTTTTGATGCGGGAGGAATGGGAACGGAGGCAAATCCCGAATATGCGTTTCGGGTAATTCCGGGTTTCAGGACGCCGGCCTGGGCAAAGGGAGCGGTGATGTATCAGATTTATGTGGACCGCTTTTATAACGGCGATGTTTCAAACGACGTGCTTACTTCAGAGTATGAATATATAAACGGAAAGACGGAGCGGGTGGAGGACTGGAATAAATATCCTGCGGCTATGGGAGTGCGGGAATTCTACGGAGGCGATTTGCAGGGAGTTCTGGAAAAGATGGATTATCTGGAAGAACTTGGCGTGGATGTGATTTATTTTAACCCGCTTTTTGTTTCGCCCTCCAATCACAAATATGACATTCAGGATTATGACAATATTGACCCGCATTTCGGGAAGCTGGTGAGCGACGAAGGCGAACTATTAAGAGAGGACCAGCATGAAAACCGATTTGCTACCCGCTATATCGACAGGGTTACCAATAAGAAAAACCTGGAGGCAAGTAATAAGCTTTTTGCAGAGCTGGTGGCGGAAGCGCATAAGAGAGGAATTCGTGTGATTCTGGACGGAGTTTTCAATCATTGCGGTTCCTTTAATAAATGGATGGACAGGGAACGGATTTACGAGAATGCTCCCGGATATGAGAAGGGGGCGTATGTGGAAAAGGAGAGCCCCTATCACAAATATTTTAAATTTTCTGATGAAAGCGCGTGGCCCTATAACAGCGGTTATGAGGGCTGGTGGGGACACGATACTCTGCCCAAGTTAAACTATGAAAATTCCAGAGAGCTGACGGATTATATTATGAGAGTTGCCGTGAAGTGGGTGTCTCCGCCCTATAATGCTGACGGCTGGCGGTTGGATGTGGCGGCGGATGTGGGATACAGCGCGGAGGGGAACCATGAGTTCTGGAGGAAATTCCGCAGAGCGGTAAGGGAAGCAAATCCCGACGCCATAGTCATAGCGGAACATTACGGAAGCCCAAGAAGCTGGCTGAATGGCAGGGAATGGGATTCTGTAATGAATTATGACGCGTTTATGGAGCCTGTCACCTGGTTCCTTACGGGAATGCAGAAGCACAGCGACGATTACAGAGAAGATTTGGATGGTAACGTGAGCAGTTTTATGGGAGCCATGCGTTATTATCTGGCAAACTTTACCACGCCGTCTTTGCAGATTGCCATGAACGAGCTTTCCAATCACGACCATTCCCGGTTTTTAACAAGGACAAATAAGAAGGTAGGGCGAACCAGTACCTTAGGCCCGCAGGCAGCCAATGAGCATATAAATAAAGCGGTGATGCGGGAGGCGGTGGTGATACAGATGACCTGGCCGGGAGCGCCGGCTATTTATTACGGCGACGAGGCGGGCGTATGCGGTTTTACCGACCCGGATAACCGGCGCACCTATCCCTGGGGACACGAGGATAAGGAAATGGTAGAGTTCCACCGGGACATGATTCGTATTCATAAAGAAAACCCGGAAATCCTGACAGGCTCCCTGAAATATATCACCTACGACTACAATATTTTGGGGTACGGACGTTTCAACAGAAAAGAAGCCGTGGCGGTGGTAATCAACAATAACGCCTATGAGGTGGAAAGACAGGTGTCCGTCTGGCCATTAGGTATCCCGGGGGAATGCAGTATGGAACGGCTGATGATCACCACGGCGGACGGATATACCACGGAGACGGAGAGCTTTCCGATAGAAGCGGGGATACTGAAAATTGTGCTGCCGCCAACCTCGGCGATGGTGCTGAAATATAAAAAATTAAAAACAGCAGACATTCGTGCAGCGCACAAATCGATTTTCGACCGCATACGTCTGGCTGCCGAAAATCGATTTAGATAAAGGCGTACCGGGAGAATGGCTGAAGGACTTAGAAAGAACAGGAGAAAGAACAGATGAAATATCATAACGGCTGCTGGCTGCTGAAAGAGGGATTTGCCGCTTTTTCCCCGAAGCATGTGTATGAGGTGCGAAAAGGAGAAAGCGAGCTGGTGCTGTGCGCCCCTACGGCACGGATTGAGAAAAAGGGGGACACCCTGGGAGGGATTAACCTCACGGTCCGCATCACGGCGCCCATGCCTGAGGTGATTCGGGTGCAGACATATCACCATAAGGGGTGCGGGAGAAAAGCGCCGGAGTTTGAGCTAAACCTCCCGGAGCCGGGAAGGCTTGCGGTGGAAGAAGAAGCGGGCGTTATCCGGGTGCGGAGCGGAAAGCTTTCCCTTGTCATTGACACGGAAAACTGGTCCATGCGCTATGAGAGGGACGGTAAGCTCTTAACGAAAAGCGGAGCCGGTGATTTGGCATATATCAAAGAAAACTGGACGGGAATGGCTTATGACAAAGGCGGGAACGCCCACATGAGCCAGCAGCTTGGCCTGTCCGTGGACGAGTTGATTTACGGGTTGGGCGAGCGTTTTACTCCCTTTGTCAAAAACGGACAGTCTGTGGTTATCTGGAACGAGGATGGAGGTACAAGCACAGAGCAGTCGTACAAAAATATTCCTTTTTACCTTTCAAGTAAAGGATACGGCGTGTTTGTAAACCATCCTGAGAAGGTGGAGTTTGAAATCGGGACGGAACAGGTGAGCAAGACGGCGTTTTCCGTGGAAGGGGAAAGCCTTGACTACTTCCTGATTGACGGCCCTTCCATGAAGGATGTACTTGTCCGCTATACGGATTTGACAGGGAAGCCGGCGCTGCCCCCGCAGTGGACCTTCGGGCTGTGGCTGTCCACTTCTTTTACCACGGATTACGACGAAAAGACGGTGATGAGCTTTATCGACGGCATGTTTGAACGGGGCATTCCGCTGTCGGTCTTTCATTTTGACTGCTGTTGGATGCGGGAGTTTCACTGGACGGACTTTATCTGGGACGAGCGGGTATTTCCCGACCCGGCAGGTATGTTGAAACGGATTAAGGAAAAAGGCGTCAAAATCTGTGTCTGGATTAATTCCTATATCGGGCAGGAATCCGCCCTCTTTGACGAGGGTGCGGAAAAGGGGTATTTCCTGAAAAGACCGAATGGGGACGTGTGGCAGTGGGATATGTGGCAGCCCGGCCTTGCCATTGTGGATTTCACCAATCCTGAGGCGGTTACATGGTATCAGGACAAGCTGGCAATGCTGCTGGATATGGGCGTTGACTGCTTTAAGACGGATTTCGGCGAGCGGATTCCCACAGACGTGCTTTACCATAACGGGGCGGACCCTGTAAAAATGCATAATTTTTATACTTATCTTTACAATAAAGCCGTTTATGAGCTTTTGGAGGAAAAGCGCGGCAAGGGAGAGGCGGTGCTGTTTGCCCGCTCCGCGACGGCGGGAGGACAGAAATTTCCGGTACACTGGGGCGGCGACTGCTGGTCCGAGTACAGCTCCATGGCGGAGAGCCTGCGGGGCGGCCTGTCCCTGACCAGCAGCGGCTTCGGATTCTGGAGCCATGACATCGGCGGTTTCGAGAGTACCTCTACGCCGGACGTGTATAAGAGATGGTCGGCATTCGGCCTTTTATCCTCCCACAGCCGTCTCCATGGAAGCACCTCCTACAGGGTGCCTTGGGTATATGACGAGGAAGCGGTTGATGTGCTGAGATTTTTTACAAAGCTGAAGCTGTCGCTCCTGCCTTACCTGTACAGCAGCGCGGTTGAGACTTCCCGCACCGGAATTCCGGTGATGCGGAGCATGGCGCTGGAGTTTGAGGATGATTTTAACTGCCGTTATCTGGATAAGCAGTACATGCTTGGGGATAATCTTCTGGTCGCGCCTGTTTTCGATGAGGAAGGTATGGCGAATTACTATCTGCCCGAGGGCATCTGGGTGAACTATCTTACCGGCGAAATTGCGGAGGGCGGCGCATGGCGCACGGAGCACCATGATTATCTGTCGATTCCCCTCTGGGCCCGGGCGGACAGCGTGGTGGCAGCAGGGATTTGTACAAAGGACAGTTGCGCAGGTTCGGACAAAGAGGCGGACATCAGCGCGGGATGGGGCAAAGAGGCAGACATCAGCCGGTCAGAGAGCGGCGGCCTGCAAAGCAGCGCAGACGGCAACGGAAAGGCTCCTGCGGGAGCGGCAGATTACAGTTTCAGAGGCAATCTGGAGCTTTGGGTATTCTTCCTGCTGTCAAAGGCGGAAACGGTTGTTTATCAGGAAAACGCGGAAATTGTGAAGGCTGTTTTTGAAAGAGAGGGAACGGAAATCAAAGGCCGGGTAAGCGGCGGCAAGGGCTGCCGGGTACGGCTTGTGGGGCGGCGTTTAAGCGGGATTGACGGAGCATCCATGGAAATCCAGGGGCAGGACACGGTGATTACGCTGGACGAGGATGAGGTTATGTTCTCCGGCAGGATTTAAGTCCGTTCTATTGTACTTTGAATGTGCTATAGTATTTGTAGAAAACAAATGAACCGGTACGGGAAATAATGCTTTACGGTATCAGTCGGGAGGGAAAGTAATTTGGAGCTTTTGGATTACAGGTATGAGTGTAAAAACGCATTGGAATTCAGCCGGTCGCTGCCGGATAATTCGGTCAAATTAATTATTACTTCCCCTCCTTATAATATTGGAAAAGAATACGAGACAAAAAAAGGAATTGATGAATACATAGAGGATATGCAGCCGATGCTGGAAGAATTTGTGCGCATTCTTTCCAAAGACGGGAGTATCTGCTGGCAGACAGGGAACTTTGTAGATAATGGAGAGATATATCCTCTGGATATTTATTTTTATCCTTATTTTAAGAAACTCGGTCTGCATCTGCGGAATCGGATTATCTGGCATTTCGGACACGGCCTGCATTGCTCAAAGCGGTTCAGCGGGAGATACGAAACCATTCTCTGGTTTACAAAGTCCGATGAATACACTTTTAATCTTGATGATGTGCGCATTCCCTCCAAATATCCCGGAAAAAGGTATTTCAAAGGGGAGAAAAAGGGGCAGATTAGCGGAAATCCCAAGGGGAAGAACCCGGAGGATGTTTGGGAAATGACGCTGGAACGCCTTGTTGACGATTGGGATGCACAAATATGGGACATACCCAATGTCAAAAGCAATCATCCTGAGAAAGTAAACCATCCCTGCCAGTTCCCGGTGGAACTGGCGGAACGATGCGTTCTGGCGCTGACAGACAGGGAGGATATTGTATACGACCCATTTGCCGGAGTTGCCTCCTCTCTCATTGCGGCATTAAAAAATAACCGGCGGGCATACGGAACAGAGCTGGAACAGGATTATGTGGATATCGGTCTTGAAAGAATACGCAGGCTGGAAGAAGATACCCTTCTGACACGCCCTGTTTATCAGCAAATCTGGATTCCAAGACCTACGGATAAAGTGGCGCAGATACCGGAAGAGTGGAGGGCGAC
>CAMSTM010000072.1 GCA_947063675.1 uncultured Lachnospiraceae bacterium
AAATACCGGAGAACAGGTAAACTTTATCCGATTTTGGGGAGGTTCTGGTATCAAGTTTTATTGTTTTTGTAACAGTAGTACTCCTGCCGGACGCATCTGTTGATACAACTTTTAATGTATTTGTTCCCTCGACAAGCGTAAAAACTTTTGAAAAGTTTCCGGAAGAATCCACCGTAGCTGAAACTGCCGCATTACTATTATGCGTTATTTTTACAGTAACCGGGCTACTGGATACATCGTTTGTCGTGCCGCTTACCGTACAGGATGGTTGATTTGTTATTGCCTTTGTCGGCGCCGTTACATTTAACGTAGGAGGGACCGTATCAACCGTAAATTTAGAACTGATAGCAGTTGCCACATTTCCATCATTATCCCGGGCCGTAATGGATATTGTGTGCTGGCCATCACTTAACGCCGCAGAAGGAGTATATGTGCACTGGTATCCATTTGTGATACTGATCTTTGTAATAGATACCGATGTGTTATCAACCTTAAGGACAATGCTGCTTTCCTTCACCCCGCTACCGTTCGCCTCATCTACGACTTTAAAAGTAATGGTCTGCTTATTGTTTTGGACATACGCACCATTCGTTGGGGATACAAGCGTAATGACTGGCTTTACCGTCTCTTTTACTGTCAGGCGCAAACTGTTTCCAAGTGTTGCATCCGTGCTATCCTTTGTTGTCACCGTCCCAGCATCATTCGTAGCCTCTATTGTAACCGGATAATACCCTCCCGAGAGGTTATGCGATGTAACCGCAGGGGCCGTTACTGTTCCTTCATATTTTCCTGTAGCACTGTTATATGTAAGGATTGTCCATACATTATTTATCTTTGCTCTTACTTTGCTTATCGCCATCCTATATCACCCCTATCTGCTGACCTGAATAAATTTCCTTTGCATATTCCGTGACCTTTTCAAACGTTATAATTTTATCTATTGCCTGTACTATTACCTTGATAGACGCTTTTGCATTCGCAGGATTTGGAGATATAGTTACACTTTGGATTTCAGGTCTATTCATTAAATAATCGCCCCCATTCCTTCATCTGCATATAACTCATCATCTGCATAATAATTTTCCATTACCATTTTAAAGTATCCACGGCATGTAGATGTACTGATAAACCCGCCTGTCAAATCTGTATATAGAGACTCTATTGCAACAACAAAATTAGTATGTTCTATTACAGTATTTTCAACTTCTACCCAATCACCCGATTTTTCTTTATCTGATAAGTGTTTTGTTTTAATAATTTGTTGTAATTGGTAATAGTCAAGTATATTATTAGCCACACGCTGCGCTGCTTCATAATTGAGCAATGTTCCATAAAATGTTTTAGAACTACGCAATTCTCCGCTTTTTATATGTTCAATACTAGCTATTGCCGCAAATTCATCACCTACATATTTTTTACCGGATATTATAGCTTCTGTTTGATTTTCCGCTATTTTTAACACAATATAATAAGGAGACTGTTCTAGTATAATTCCTGCATTTGTTGTCATGTCTAATGCCGGAATAGATAAATTAATTACGTGCGTTCCTTTATCGTAAGTTCCCTTAATAATTTCACTTGCTTGATTTTCCAATGTCCACGTTTTATATTTTACATTTATATCAGATACATATTTATCAATTTCATAAGTAGTGGAAAACTTTTGCGCTCTTGGAATTTTCGATACAACATTTCTGGTGTCTTTATAAATTTGGATTCCTGTTCTGCGAGAAGTATTTATTACGCCGCCGCAAGCAAACAAAACTTCTCTTAATGCTTTTTGGCAAGTTTGTATTTCTAATGTTCCATAAAGTGGAGTATTTGCTATTTCCTGGTCTACTTCATAATCTGAAATTCCGGCAGTTTCCATTATTTCATCAATTATATTTCCTGCCAGCTCACCGGAATACACTTTTCCGGACCTAAAGTCAAAATTATTTAGCATTCCTTTATAATCAATAGCTGACATCTTGGTTATATTTTTCGTAGTGCTTACATTATCTAGAAAAAAAGTTCCAAGTTCTATTTTCTTTCCCATTACCATTTCAAAGGGAAGCATTCTTTGATTCCTTTGAAAAGTTCTATGCATACCGCTTAAATTTCCAAGATTAAATTCTTCGTTAACATCAACAAAACTAAACTCAAGCTTATCAGTCTTAATTTTGTCACTTGTCGGGTCAGTATCATTTATCAGCTTTCCTGATTTGATTGTATCATTTCCCCAAATAACTTTTGTACCATATTTAATGTGTTGGAGCTTAACATTGTGATATGGCAAAGCCCGGAGAAATATAATGTCAATTTCTCCATATTCTTCAACTGGATTATTACAAAAATAAACTAAGGAATCCGGATGGAATAATTTTTGTGATTTTAGAACTCCTGCAAGGTCATACCATATTATCCTAATTTCTGTTGGGTACTCATTAAGAAAATAAAGAGTAAGCCCATAGCTTGTATGATTTTCCGAAAATTTAATATTTATTTTTTGTTCTTTATAAATATTTTCAATTGGGCCGTCTAAATCATCCCCCGCATATAATTCTGTTCCAGCATACTGGTAGTTATTATTGGACTGCACAAAATCCTTTGAAAAATACACAAGATTATCCGGATTGTCCGGAAATTCTTCCATACTTCCATCCAACACAAAAAAATTATGTTCTAATGTGCCATAATTGGGTGCGAAAATATTATCCTTTATTCTGCTTAAATCAGCAAAAGAGGAATTACTTTCTGTACTTTCCCGCGCGTCCTGTAATGCAGTTGTATCATACAAATCATACTCAACAAAAAACTCTGTTCTCATGGTGTCCTCGCCGGGGATTTTGCCGTAAATTTACAGGTAAATCCGGTAAATTCCGATTTGTTGTTTAAAGTTTTCTTATATTCATCCGAAACGCTGGATATGTAACCCTTGAATGTGTAATACCCATTTTTTGTAGGTATTGAAATATCGTGAAATTCAACCGGTTCTGTCATTTTGTCCCAAAATGCATCATAGTCTGTATCGCCAAAATCTGTACTGGTTCCAACTGTCAAGGTATAGTTGTAATACACGCCAATCAGCTCACGAAGTAAATCGCCTTCTTCGTTTCTTTCTGCAAATTTATCTAAAAAATCAGCATTGCGTTTGAGAGACACCATAGGTATATCAAAATGTATTCCGTCTACTTCTATCCCTTTTTCAAATCTCATTATGTCACCCCCAGCACATCAACGTTATATCCCTGCCTGCCAAGTTCGGACAGAATATCAGATATAGAAACTCTTGCAAATGTCTCTCCGTCATAGTTCAGATTAATATTTACCGGAACGCTTTCCCTGTTATATCCATTTCTGCTCATGACATTTTCAACTGCCTGCTCAATAGTCTTAAGCGGAGCTTCGATATTTACCTGTCCTCCCGGCTGTTCACCCAATACCGCTATAAATGGATTTCCGCCACGGATAACAGAGCCGTTTGCAAGATGTGGTAAATCATTTGTAAGTGCTGCAAAGCTTTGCGCTGAATACGCCGCCATTGCCGGAGAAGCGGAACGTCCGTTTGAGCCTACCTTATCATTCAGCTGGCTTGAAGCACTCCCGGCTTTATCTATGGAACCTACTACTTTTGAAACGATATCTGATACAGTTCCAAGGAAGGATTCGAGTACGTCTTTGATAGTCCCTATAATTTCGCTAATTTTATTCTTTAAAGATGTAAATATTGATTTAATTCCTTCCACTATTTCACTGATTTTATCTTTAAATGAACTAAAAATATTTTTTGCGTTTTCCCAAGAACCTTTCCAGTCAACATCAATAAATGAACGAATTGTTTTGTTAAAAAAATTATCAAACATAAGGGTAATTGCGCTTACAATTGAAGTCAGCATATCATCAAATGACTTGAAAATATTTTCCGCTGCGCTCCATCCTTCTTTCCACATGGGTACGACAGTCCAGTTGAGGAAATCAGCAAAAGTTTGAAATACCAATGTAATTTCCTGCCATGTTTTGGTAAAAAAATTGGCTATGCTATTCAGTGTGGATGACAATTTGTTTGCAAGAATGGTCATTGTGGAAAGTATATCTTCCTTAAGGTTGTTCCAAATTTGCAAAATGCTTGAAATGTTACTTGCAATTCCATTAAGTAATCCTTCTGTTATGTAGTTTCCTTGCTCCTCCATGACCGTGGAGGGTGAATGGATTCCTAAAACATCTTTGAATTTATCAACAATACTTGTTCCTATTTCCGAAACTTGTGTTTTAAGAGTTTCCCATTTTTCTTTTATTCCACTTATTAATCCATCAATAAAATGCTTTCCTGCTTCTTTTATTTTTACCCAAACAGAACCGTTTAACGACTCGACTATATCGTTCCATGCAGATTCCCAATCGCCTTTAAATACATCAGTCAAAAATTGTACAATACTTTTTATGGAATCTATGATTGCACTTACAATATCCGCTAAAAATCCAACAAACCCCATAACAGCAGATATAATTTCGTCTATTATTGTTAAAACTGGCGGAAGTATATAATCAATAATCCAATCTACAAACGGTTTTAATATATTTTCCCAAAGTGCTTTTAACATATCTGCCAAACCACCAAGAAGTTCTATAAAATTGTTAAGCATGGGCTGTATATGAACTGTCCAAAGCTCATCAAAAAGTTCCGCCCAGCTTTCAAGAACCGGTTGAACACTTCCATTCCAGAATTCTAAGAAATGTCTTACAAGGTCAGATAGTCCTTGTGCCACAGAGTCAAAAAACGGTTTAAAATGCTCGTCATATACTTCATTGAGTTTATCAAACGTTTCATCGATTCCCCGCTTAATAGTTCCGGCTACGTCTGCCAAAACACCAAGAAATCCCTCTAAAGCTGTGCGGAATCCCTCCTTGTTTTCTACAAATGGCTGAATAAACAAATTGAGAATATCTCTGGTGAATTTATCCACAATTAATCCAAGGCCCATAAATGCATCAACAAAAATACCTATAAGATTTGCAGTAAGGCGTATTCCGTTTTCGCTTGCAAATGCTTCAAAAACATAAGCTATTGATTGAAATAAGTCGGCAAACAAATAGTTGATTTCTGCCCGAACATCGAACCATTCAATGAGAAAATTTTTTATCCGGTCTTTGTTTTGTTCAAGATATTGTGCTATTCCCCCTAGCAGGTTTGCGGCAATCGTCAGGCCAATACTTGCTAAGGAACCTACAAGGCTACCAAGCATATATGCCACAGATTGCGCCCACCTGTCAGCCGCCGCAACTACTGCCGGGTCTGTAAAAATATCAATCAGGCTTTCTTTGATAGATGCAATAGAGTCTTTAATAATTTCCCAACGATATTCCCAATCACCAAGGCCATCCCAAAATCCCTCCATAAAAATATCTTTCAGCTTTTTGAGATAATCCAGAATAGGCTTTAATTTTTCTAAAACCCCATCAAGCCAATCTTTGAATTTTGAGTCAACCGGCACTTCCTCAAACATATCACCGGCCGCACCACCCGCTCCTCCGGCCCCCGCATCATCATCTTTTTTTTGAAGTACGTCTAAATCGTCAAATCTTGCCAAAGCTCCATAAGCTTTTTTAGCGGCCGCCGCTGTGCCGCCCAGGGATTTATTGTAAGAATCCTGTACCTTTTTTGCTCTTACAAATGTGTTTTTACCGCCAAGTATAGCTATAAATTGCGCAACATAAGTCATGGCGGTGGAGATGGCGCTGACAAGCTTTGTGAGCCATGGAATAATCATTTGCACGATAGGAGCAAACGCGGCTGCAAATTGGTTTCCAAGCGTGGACATAGCGTTCTTCATACTCTGCACGGAATTTGCAAAACTATCAGAATAATTCATAAAATTTGTAAATCCTTGCTTCATTCCGGAAATCATGGCATTAAAACTTTTTGATATCCAGTTGAAAATCAGCAGAGACAGGGCAATCCCTTTTAATCTGCTTGCAAAAGTGGATAAAAGGCCACTGCTTTTCTTTGTTCCCTGTGCTACTGCATTAAACGCTTTCTTTGCGGATTTTTGCATGTTGGAAAATTTTTCAGGTACGGTTGATAAATTATCTTTATATGCCCTTATCTGATTATTAATCTGCTCCAATTCCTGATTAGCAGAGTCATATTCCTGATAGCCAAGGCCAACTCCTGCCTTTTCAAGGTCTGCTATTTCTTGCATGAGCTGTCTGCGACGTTCCAACAGGTCAAGGATTTGCTGGTCTGATACTGTGGCGTTAGCTTTAATATCTGCAAGGCGTTGTTCTTCAGCAGTTAAAGCAGACTGCAATTCGGACTGGCGTTGTGTGTCAGCTTCCATTTGTTCTGAAAGTTCTTTTATTCTTGCCGCCTTTTCTTCCGCTCCTTCTCCAAGTGTGAATGCTTTTCCACTTTCCTCTAACTTTTTCATTTCTGATTCAGTTAAAGAAATGTTACTTTTTAAATCGCCTATTTTTTTATCAATAGAGTAATAATAGGAGATATCACCCAAGGGCCTGGGATTTTTGGACATCATTTCCTGCAATATAGATTTTGCCCTGTTCAATCTATCCTCAATACCCAAATAAGCATCTTTATCCCCTGCCACTACTGCCTCTTGCAAATCAGACTTTAGTTGCTTGACCGCCTCTGATGCCGCCAAATATTCCTTATCAAGTTCTTTCCCAACACCCTTACTGGAAAGCCTTTTTTGTTCTTCAACTAATGATTCAAGTTCTGTTTTGTTTGTGTTTATGGCATGTTGAAGCGATTCATATTGTTTTGTTGGAGTTTTGATATTCTCCATTTCTTTCTGCAATCGAGAAATTTCGGATGCGGATTTTTTTATAGAACTATCCAATTGCTTCAGTTCTTTTTCCGCTTGTTTAGATGTAATTTCCGTATTTATCCTGATACTTCCGTCATACTGCGCCATAAAAAAAGGCACCTCCACATAAGCAGAGATGCCTTTATCCCTGCCCATAATTTTTCTAGGTTAGCGGCCTGCGCCTGATTGCAGGTCGGTTTTTGTTTTATTGTACCATTGTTTTAAAAATGAGTTGTACCAATTTATTTTGATATGATAAAATATAGGATATTATAAAATTTTTAGGAGGGTTTGGGGAAATGGCAATGATTAAGTGTCCTGAATGCGGAAAGGAAATATCGGATAAAGCTGTTTCATGTCCGAATTGTGGATATCTGATAAGGCAAGAACCTATTGAATATTTGGAAGAAGAGTATGAGGAAGACGAAGAAGAATCAAATTCTGAGCGTTGGAAAAATGATATAGTATATGGAATCTTATCAATTATGATTTGTATTTTTTCAACAATATTGGCGCTTAGAATAGATGAAGGAATTGGACTTGTTTTTCCTTTTATTCTTTATATTATATCGGCATCCATTAGCATAAGACATAGAAAGATTTTTTCGTTTATTGGGCTAATAATATCTGCTTTAGGTATTGCATTAATTGTTTCGACTTTTATATTTGGATAAAATTTGGGTGATGAAGAAGTTCATCACCTTTTTATTTTAGGTATTGACTTTTGAGCGTGCATTTAATATAATTTATGTGTGCTTGAAAGTGAGGTGATATAAATTGAGTCCACGCACAGGCAGACCGAAAGTAGATAACCCTATCAATATACGGACAAGTGTTCGGCTGGATAAAGAAACAGATGATAAGCTGAATCAATACTGTATAGAGCATGGAATAACAAAAGGGGAAGCAATCCGAAAAGGTGTTCATCTGCTTTTAAGACAAAAAGAGTAGCCGTTTCCAGTTTGGCGACCGATACGACTACTCCAACCACAAGAGATACACCCTTGTATGAAATATACTATCATATGAGGGTATCTCTTGCAACCAAAAAAAGTTGAAGGAGGTACTATTTTTATGCAGGAAACCAAAGATTTGTTAGAACCATTAAGGAATCAAGTCTATGCCAAAATGAAGCAAAGAGACTGGACTTTAACGCATCTTGCTGTGGTATGCGGAATATCTAGCAATACATTAAGGGATATAATCGCTAAAAAGAAAAACAATATTTATTTTGCAACCATCATTAAGATATCAGAAGGAATTAACATTCCGGTATCAGAACTTATCCACGATGTAAATTCTGGTAAATAGAAAGGAAGGTCAAGTATGAAAGATGAAAGAAAATTTAAGGAAGTTGTACATACCATAAAAAGTGCAGAGAAAGACAAAGACAAGTTTCTGAAAGCGGCACGTTTGGAGCGGCACGAAAGTAAGCCGAGGATTGAGTTTGATAGTTGTGACGTAATGGCGGTTCTGGTATTTATTACGATATGGCTTGCTATGATTTTGTTCTTTATTGGCACTCACTAACTTGGTACAAATTATCTTCAATTCTATGATACGATTATTTTGCAAAGGCGAAATGCCAGTTCATAGAGTGTAACGCATGGTAGGGTATGCTCCTACCACACTCTACTATATAGAAAGTAGAGGTAAATTTATGAACAATATTCAGATTTTTAACAATCCCGAATTTGGGGAAATTCGCACAATTATTATTGACAATGAACCGTGGTTTGTTTCAAAGGACATATCGGACAAGTTAGGATATGCGAAACCTGCCAATATGGTAAAGCTGGTAGATGATGACGACAAGCGAAATGTGCGTAGCTCCGATTTGGAGCCCAGCTCAAAAGGAACGGTTTATCAGGTCAGCATGATAAATGAAAGTGGCTTGTATGCGGCTATTTTTGGAAGTAAGCAGGAGAACGCAAAGAAGTTTAAGAAATGGGTAACAAGCGAGGTTCTCCCCTCTATCCGCAAGACGGGCGCATACGGACAGAAAAGACTTCCCATGACAATCCCCGAACAGATTCAGCTTATCGCACAGGGATACGGAGAACTGCATGAGGAAGTGCAGACCATAAAGAAAGACTTGGAGGACTTCAAAAACGATATGCCGATTTTGGGCGTGGAGGAATCCAAAATCACGAACGCAGTAAAGAAAAAGGGCGTGGAGTGCTTGGGTGGAAAGCAAAGCAACGCATACAACGATAAGAGCCTTAGAGGGCGACTGTATTCTGATTTACACAGGCAGTTGCGGAGACAGTTCGGTGTTTCCACATATAAAGCTATCAAACGGAATCAGACCGACACAGCAGTATCTATTATTCAGTGTTATGCGCCGCCGCTGGTGATTGCAGAAACAATACAGACAGTCAATTCACAGCAGAAATTGAACATATAAAATAAGGGGCGGTCAAGTGCCGCCCTCTTTTTTTACCACCCTGTTTGTCTCTTCCAAAATAACAATACCATCCTTGTTTTTCTTTACCTTTGCGGTATTACCGCGCTCCGCAATCTCACGGGCGGTCTTGCCAATTTCTTTGTCTGTCATATCATATCCTCAAACGCTTTCTGCGCCAGCTTCTTCGCTTCCCTGATTTTCTTCTGTTCTTGCATCATGCGGTCAAAATCATCAATGGCCTGCTTCTGGCTGTCCGTATACTCGGCTTCTTTCGGATGGTCAAGCGCATATACCTTTTTAAGCTCCGCATATGCCTTTTTTTCGTCTTTTCCCATCTTCGCCGTGATTTTCTTCGCCCGGATGTCAATCACTCGCGTATAGGCACATTCTGGTAACGTGGTAAGTAATCCCATAAACTCCCAGAAGTGCATTTTATTTTCTTCATAGATGGGAACAATTTTCTTTTCAACTTTTCCCTCAATTTCTTCCTCGATAACTTTATAACCAACACATCGGACACCTAAATCATTCAGATTTATTCCATAGTGCTGACGGAATGCAGAGTATATGCGCCACTGGTCTATGTCATAGTCCGTCACGCGTGTCTTATCGCCCTTGCTGTTATGGTCATGGTTCCAGTCGGTCAGAAACCATACAAGCCCTTCAACTGCAATCTGTGCGTCCGGAATCGGTAGAATGTTCCCTTCTTCATCCTCCTGCAAAAACAGGAGAGACAGGGATATCCCTATCTGCTCCTGTTGCGTCAGCTCTTTATCTTCAAGCACCTGCATAATTTGTATGCCAACCTGAAAGTCGGAATCAATAGGGAACCCTTCGTATTCTGTTGGAAGCTTGTCCAGCAAAACGTTAAACATCATTTACTCCTTGCGCCCTTCCGGTTCCGGTTGTACATAAGGTCTATTTTCTGGTTACGCTCTTTTGCATACTGTCTAAGAAGCGGCGTTATCTGTTCAAAGAAATCCCCAATAAGCTCTACAGATGGATTCTCAATGCCTACAAACACCTTACGGCAGCACTCATCACCAAACAGCTTATCAAGCTCTGCACAGGTGTCTTTGCAAAGACCAGAATAAAGGTTTATGCCGTCAACAATCATGTCCACATCGTCCTTTGGTTTGTCCTTATGCTTTTCAGAGAGTTCTTTTACTTTTTGGTTATACTCCGTCTCTTTCTGCTCGAAATTTTTCATTATGGACCCAAACCGCTCATAAAACGCAGTATCACTGATGGGTATGCTGATATACTCCCCAGCATCGTTTACCTCAATGTTTTTTATACCGCTGTCTACTCTTAATTTATCCATGCTTAACATCCTCCTGTAATTGGGATGCGAACAGGAGGAACGCACCCCAATATATTAAGTTGCCTTAATGCCTAACTCAAGTTACTTTTGTTTGTAGTTTCTGTTGTTTTGCTTCTTGCAGAAAACGCCGCTGATTCTGCGTCTGCCGTGCCCTCTGAAAATGTATATGTACCGTCTGTAATCGTGATTGTCCCATCCACCACAGCACCATTTCCAGTAAGCTGCAAAGACGAAACAAGCGTTTCTCCGCCTCCACCGCCGGTGGAAGACGGTGCCGCAACAACAGGAAGCTTAATTGCCTTATATCCGCCCGCAACCGCATCCGTTTTGTAAAATCGATAATAGAAAGTTTCCGCATCCGGGCCGGTAGGAAATTTTCTGAAAGATGTGTCGATAAACTCCTGTGCCTCATCCGACATATGCTGCCGTTCCACTGTTGTAGAGAATGAATATCCATTTAAGGTGTTGGATTTGGTCTTCATGTTTACATACTGGGTTTCCGCCATGTCCGGTCCCCAGTCCTCTGTGAGTTCCGTTACACCGTCTCCTAGCTCCAAAATGTTCGATGTGGTGCCGCCCATCCACTTTCCAAAGTCTAATAGGGACACCATATTTGTTCTGTCGTTTGCCATTTTATGCTCCTTTCTTCATATATTCCATTGTTGCATCTGCGGCGTAAACAGTATCTTTATTTTGCTCTGAATCATCCTTGTACGGTACGCCCTGTGTAGTAATCTTGATTATTGTTCTGTTATCCGTCAGCTTAGGTAAATTTTTTGTGTTCTCGAGCCACTTCATAATACGCCCGACAAATGCCTGTGCATTAATCCGCAAATCAGAACTTGTTGGCTGACTTTTGTACGCTATGTGAAAAGCGACTTCCGCATTGAAACTGCCAGACACATACTTTTTCTTATATCTACCCCCGAACACTGACACAGACAGACTTTTATTCGCCCCCAGCGCGTCATACTCTGCCCTTACATCAGGGTCACCTTTCTGCTTCGGGTACTGCTTTACAAGCTCCCACAATGCTTTTTCTACTGTGTCGTATTCGGTTGCGCTTAAGAGTTCTATTTGGTCGTTCATAGGCTACACCGGCTTTCCGTTAAGTTTTTCGGAAGTCTTTTTCCCGTCAAAATCATATTTGGAATCAAAGATAGTGTCCTGCGAAATGCGCATAAGAACGCGAAACCATTCATCACGGTTTCCAACTTCACAACCGATAGAAAATCCCGTACAGTTCTTTCCAAAGTCCTCACCGTTTACGCGGAAAATCTTCTTTTCCACATCAACCTCAATCGTTTTCAGTTCATGCGGAGTAAAAATTTTATTGTCTGCCATTTTTACTTTCCTCCTACTTCAAAATGCGGTATCAATCCAAACACCGCAAAACTGCTCATGCTGTACACATAGCTGTACTTTGTCCGCATATACTCATAAAATCCGCCCTCGTCCGCATACGGAGCGTCCTCGCTGGTCTGTACGCCCTCCGGCGCGGTAATGTCAAGGTTTAACTCCTGCTTTTTCACAAGAACGAAGAAATCCCCGTCCGTGTTCAGTGTGAAGCTGTTCAGCATTTCATCAGTCGTGAGGTCGTTCCACAACTCCGGCACTTTGTACGGCTTCGGGAGTGTGCTGTCATTATCAATACTCAGCAGACACTTGCTTACGTCCTGACTGCCGCTCTTATTTTGATTTAGCTCCTCTGTAAAATCCACACGGACGTTATCAATGCGTGTGCCGAAATACTGCTCTGCGCCGTCCATTGTCTGGTTTATGTAGCGGTTGTAAACTATTACGGAATCCTCATATCCTATTCCCATAGTGGCTACTCCCTAACCGTAACCATGCTTTTAATCAGTTCAGCCGTATTCTTGACCGCCTGATTGAGAATGTCGGTATCAATCTCCAAATCTCTGATTTCACCGCTTCTCGCCAGTCCTGCGCAAGTACAGTCTGCAATCATTTCAAGTACATCAATCAAATTGACATCAGCCGGACATTTGGAAAGTAAATGGTGACGCTCTGCCTTAACATGAAGCTGATACCATTCGCCATTTACAAAATCTGTCCCATTCTCCTGCGTATCCTTAAAATCACGGTAAAACATTCTTTCCTGCGATTTCTTCGTGCAATCGTGGTTTTCCCCGGCATTGTCAACCATTTTTGACAGTTCATACATGACCGCTTTCACATCATCAATGTGCATGTCGTTAGCTTCCTGAAACTGTTCAAATGTAATTCCCTTGGGTGCTGTCCTTGTGTCCCCGTTCGGGTTCTTTTTTATCTCAATCAAAATATTATCCTCATATTTCCTCCGGCTCCGTTGGCTTTTCCACTGGCTTATCCTCCGGCGGTCTGCTTATCGGGGCATTGGGGCGTGGGTAGGGGAGTTCTGCATTGAGCATAGGAACTCCGTTTGAATCACGCACTCCATATAAAGCACCGCTAACCTTTGAATATATTTGTTCATCTAGGTCTTTTTCGCTTTCTGCCGCTTTTGCGACAGCGCTCTTAGCAGAACCGGAGGCGGAATAGCCGATACTTTCAGAGCCAGACGATATGGACGTGATAACCTTGCCCTTAACCGTCCCGTCAGCCTGCGCCACCGTTCCCATGCTCTCATTCGCCGACTGGTTGTATTTGTCAATCTGCCAAAGGAAGTCCGCCAGCTCACAGACGCAATCCCTGACCGCCTCCACCGCGCGGCTGTCAGTTGGAAAGGCAAATTGCAGTTTATTCCCGGTTATTCCGTCAATTCTGCGCTCTGCCCTCCGCTCGAACCGCTTGTATTCGTCCGCAGACATCTTGCCGCCGTATTCAGTTTGGTAATAGGTGTAGTCTGCGTACATAGTCTTTAACCTCTCGTAATGATACGGGCAATCGGGATTGCCTTAATCGGGAAATATACCGCCTTGCTGCTGCCCTCGTTGCTGTTTGCAACCTCCCAGTTTGAGCCGCTTTCAAGCTGTGCATTTGTCGGGGAGAGTATGCCGGTGTTCTTGAAACTGATACCATACGGAGAGAATACTTTTCTCTGTCTGCTGTAAATGGTATCTTCGCCGCCGTTTTTCGCCGCATTTCTTGCCATTTCATAAGGCACTTTTGCTCCGCAGTTGGTGTACTCGATTGCGCCGTTTCCGAGCACATACGTTGTGTATGCGGTGTAAGTATAGCCGTCACCTTTGCCGCTTGCGCTCTCCGGCACTTCCACGGTTTCAGTCGGCATATTGTCATCAACAAGCACCGTGCGCCCGTTAAGCGTACCAAGCGTCAAGTTTCTCTCAACGCCGTCAGCATCCGTATATTTCATGTATTCCATGAGTTTCAGATTTTCAAGGTTAGTCGCAACCTGCGAGTGCATGATTGCCAGCGCGAACGCCGCCTTGTTATCGCCCAACGCTTTCTGTATCGCGTTGTTCAGCGTGGTTTCGTTGAACGTGTTGTCGGTGATATTGTCCGAAATGTCGCTGGTGTGACCGTTGACAAATTCAAGGTTCTTTGCGCCAGTCATGGAAAATACGCCCTTTAAGGTAGAAAGCAACAGCTTTTGGTCGATGTCGTCCCAGTATTCCGCTACTTCTGCCGCCGCCGGTAAAAAGTCCTCGCCGGTAATGTCGGAGGAAAAATCTCTTTCCGTCCAGCCATGCGCCCGACCGATAACGATACGCCCATGCGTGTAAGTCGGTCTGCTGTCCGTTGTGATGTCGGTACTGCCGTCGTAGTTGTCCGGCTCGCCGCCGATTCTCGCTTTAATCGGAATTGTGATATAGTTGCCGCCAGTCTGGTCGGGCAACAATGCGGCGTATTCCTGCTTCTGCACGATTGCGCCGGATTTCAATAATTCATTACGGTTAAGATTCGGCGTTTGGTCAACGTATGCGCCGAACACTTCACCGTTAAAGTTTTTTCTGTCAAATAACGCCATGTTTCAATCTCCTTTACATGTACTGCCGAATATCCAAATTCGGGTTTTCATTCTTCATTTTCATCAGTTCAGACGGGGAGACTTTTTTTCCTGCCGGATTGCCGCCATTGAGCGGCCCCGTGAACGGTTTCGCCCGTCCTGCTTCAAGCTGCTCCTGCTTCTCGTCAACAAAAGCGGAAGCGTCTTTCTCCTTCATCTGTGCCAGCAAATCAGACAGTCCTAAGATTTTGCCGTCATTTACTTTCAGACCGGCATTTCTGATTCTTGCCATGATTGCCTCTTTCGCCGCTTCTGACGTAAACTTATAGCCGCCGATTTCCTCTTTCAGGGCGTCCTCAAAGTCACGCTGCGATAGCTTTTCCGCATAGTCCTTTTCAGCATCCTTTGCTTTCTGCTGCCAAGTTGCAAGCTCCGCCTGCATGGTTTCTACGTCCACGCCGTCAAACTTTTTCAGTGTTTCCTCTGCGGTTTCTGCTCTCTGTTTCCATGTATCCCGGTCGGATTCCAGCTTGTCTGTTACCTTGGAAATCTCGCCCTCTGACTTATATGTCTTGCGAAACTCCTTGTTAAATGCGTCTTTCTTGTCCACAGGAATTTCAACCCCTGCTTCTTTCAACATTTCAAAAATATCCATATTTGTCCTCCATACATGATTTTTATACAGCACTGTCGGCTGTCGTGAGTAAGTGTTTATACTGCACCCAGTAACTAGCGTAGTTGGATTTGAACCAACGATACAGGAGTCAAAATCCTGTGCCTTAACCACTTGGCAATACGCCATCGGACACGCAACTTTCAGCATCCTAAGTCTGTTTGGCGGCGTATCTGCCCTGTTTCCATCTCATTATTGGACATTCGGCGTTGCTCTCCGTCGTGTCGCAGTTGCTATCGGTCTGTGTTCCGTCTGACTTTCACAGATGGGAGCGACCCAATTTTAATGCACCATTACTGACGGATGCACCTTCTTAGGAAGGTTAGGAAATTTATCGAAAATTAGATAATGTCAAAATTAAAATGCCAGCAAACACGATTTCTCGTATCTACTGGCTCTTGCGTCAATGCGTCTTGGCTCTATTTATTCTTAAATTGTCCACATGCAACAAAATCTCCATTGAGATTCAATTTCTTGTCTACCTCTGAAAATCCACACCCGTTCATAAAAAGTAGACAGTCTTTGCACTTTCTTAATTCGCTTTTCTTGACGGATTCTACTGCATTTCCGTCCTTAATATCCACTACAACCTCATTCTTGCACAACCGGCACAAAATCGGCAAGTTTTTCGCCTCCGTGTCCGGTCTGATTTTCGTTCGGGTTTTTCCTCCGCAGATGGGGCAGAGTACCCATTGGTATTGTGTCATATCATCAATCCCTCTTTAAAATGTTTTTTACAACGCACATAATTAACCATATTCCGGTTGCAATCAGCCAGTTAAAGCTAAGCCCAAAACACATGGTTATTAACTTAATAATTCCGCATGTCAAAATCCAACTAATAAAATACAGAGTGCAAAAAACAATTATTCCAATTACTACTGATTTTATAGTATCTTTCATTTCCATATCCCTTCTGATTTCTTATGATAAAAAGCATCAGTACCGCAGTGAGCGCTTATCGTTTGCCACTGTCTATGTTTATCTTCCATGCCTTTCGGACTTATAGGCTGTCGCGCCCATTTCCTAATGACTTTTACTCTTATATTGTACCGCAGTTTGGCGGGGAAGTTGTACCAAGTTTAAGGCTATTTTTTCTTGCGTTCTCCGAAAATAGCATAGAAAATCAGCGTAAACATCAACCCAATACTCCAAATCAAAACAAGCGTTCCGCTAAATACCCAAAAGCTGCTGAATATGTACTTCAAAATCTCCAACATTTCAAATTCCTCCATATCTTCCATTTTGCGGTTTCCGACAGGGGAAAACTCCCCTGTCAAAGTTATTTTGTTTTCGACAGGGCAGTGACCGCTTGCTCCTGTCTAGCGTAGAGCGAC
>CAMSTM010000073.1 GCA_947063675.1 uncultured Lachnospiraceae bacterium
GACTTTCTGCATGAACCCGAAGGGCGCCGTGGTCAATGAAAACACCAACGGAATCTGTATACCGACAACATTATTTATATCGAAAGCGATAAGCACAAATCCGTCTTTCACTATATGGAAACTGATTTGATTCAATACCAGATTTACAGCCGTCTGGATGCCGTAGAGCAAACGCTGGCCGACTGCGGCTTTCTGCGTATCCACAAAAGTTATCTTGTGAATATGAAGCATGTCTGCAAAGTGAACAATTATACAGCTTATCTGGATATCGGCCTTGCGCTCCCGATTCCCCGTTCCCGCTTCAGGACCGCCAAAGAAGCATTCGTGACATATAAAGGAGCAATGTAATGGAGATTATCATAAGATGTGTTATTTTATCTTTCCTGCTTTCGGTAAGCTGTAAGCTGTTTTTTGATACCCTGCTGCCGAAACGCAGTTTTCGTTTCAGATGGCTCCAGCATCTGGCCCTTCCCACGTTTATGGCCGGATTACTCCTGATTGCCTTTACCCCGATTCCGCCCTTTATTTTCTAGCCGGTCCGTTTTGTTCTGGTAATTTTGCTGACTTCTCTGCTTTATTATGATGTGAGCGCAGTACGAAGTCTGGCATTTTCCATACTGCTTTGCAGTATCTACTGGATAACCTCGGCCTTTCTTATTTCCGCCCTCTATCTCTTCCCGCCTCCTTTGCGTGAAAACGCTGCCGGCACTGCGGAATATATCACAGACAGTATTTTTCTATGTCTGATATTGGTTTTTCACTTCCGGTTTAAAGGCCATTCCGGTAAATGGTTCTCTTTAAGCTGGTTTCCTGTCAGCCTTTTTCCCCTTCTGAGCATCATAATTATTCTCTCAGCCAGCATGGTAAGCGAAAGCCAGGACGCCGGTTCGCGTCAGGCAACATTTATCACCGTTTCCGGCTTTGCGGTCATTAATGTGTGCTATTTTTATTTTATCAGCCAAATACTGGATAAGGAAGAAGAAGCCCGGCGCCTTCGTCTGGTTCACGAGCAGACCCAAAACCAAATGGCTCTTTACCGCAGTATGCAAAAAAGCTACGACCTTCAAAGGAGACAGCTCCACGATTACAAGAACCAGCTTGGCTGTATTCAGGGCATGCTGGAAGAAGGGCAGGCACAAAACGCCCTCTCCTATGTTTCCCGTCTGACAGGAACCCTCTCTCAAAGCGACGGTCTTATCAATACCGGCCATGATGTTGTGAACATTATTCTGAACAGAAAATACCAGGAGTCCGCCGAAAAAGGCATCACAATGACGCTCATGCTGAACGACTTATCCGCGCTTTCCATCAGCGAGGAAGAAATTGTCATACTGCTGGGCAATCTGCTGGACAATGCCATTGCCGCCTGCGAAAAGCTTGATTCCCACAGGATAATCCGTTTTAAAATGACCCTTGAAAAAGGCCAGTTGATTCTTTCCGTACACAATCCCGTAAAAGAGCCTGTGCTGATAAAAGACAACAGGGTAGTCTCCCGGGAAAGACGAGGCCCCCGCCATGGAATCGGTCTGATTAATGTGGATTCCGTTATCAGGAAGCATGGCGGAGACAGTGTCATAAAATATGATAACGGATGGTTTTATTTCTCCGCAATCATTCCCTGACGTCTTTTTTTGCTCTCCAGCCGCCTGTTCCTGCCATGCCTGTTGCTTTTGCAATATCGGTTAATATAATAAAACCAGACAAAAGGCAAAACAGGAGGTTAATTATGACAAAGAAAAAAACATTCTTAATTTTACTTATTATTGGAAGCATACTCTTATGCGCCTGCTCCGGCAAAACGCCGGCGGAAAGCGGCACAGTGGAAAATGCTACGGAACTTGTTATGAGCAGTCTCAAAACGCTGGATTTGGATACCTTTAACAGGTACACGGACAATTATGTATGCACCCACCGCAACTGGATTGGAATTCCGACCTCAAAGGAATACCGGGTCTTTAATGAACTTCTGCAGCCCTCCTTTGTAAAGAATAAGGACTACAGGAGGAATTATCAGTTGTCTCAAAAAATCATGCAAAACCTGTCATGGGAGATAGACGATGTAAGAAAATCCGATAAAAAAGCAGAAATCGATATGACCATTACCAATCTGGACCTGTCAGTTGCTACGGGGAACTATATTGTTTCTATTCTTGAAAATATGTCCCAGAGCGGTGGGCTGGGCATTGTTTCCCTGATAAAAGACATGTTGGACCTTGGACGGGACATGGACGGATTTTTATCCGTTATAGATTCTATGGATTCCGGCGATACCTGCACCACGAGCGTCACCCTCTCCGCATTTTGGGACGACGGGATGTGGAAACTCCATGTCAGCGACGAATTTATCAACGCTTTTATGGGGGGTAACATTGATTCGGACGAATACCCGGAAGAAATCATGCAGAAAATCAGTGAACTGGAAAGGGAAATTGAAAATAATGCGGAGGATTGGGCGGAGAAATGGGAGGAAAAATGGGAGGAGAAATTTTAATCAGGAAGGCACATTTTTCGCTCTATTTGTGAAAAGACAGAAGGGATTATCCCTCTAAAAAGCTCGATTATACAGCCTTTCCTGGTGGTGAATTTCCAAAATCGCATAGTTATCAAAAATCTTACAGAAAAAAGCGGCTTGCGCTTATCCAAAAAATGAACGCCTGTCAGGTATATACCGCCGAACCATCTATGCAAAACCTGTACAGGTAAATATCGTAACGAGGATAAAATTTTTCTTTTCCCGCATGATGCAATCATCATTATATAAAAATAATCCTGAATATCTTGATGCTAATCATTGGGCAGAACAAGGATGGCTTGAAAAAACAGCCATGAAGAGATAATATCTGTTCATGTGCAGAGCAAGCCATCCGTGCTACCAGCCCTCGCCATCAGGGTTAATCTTTAAATTCTCCACACTATAGGTATTTCCACGTATCACCTGATTCTATAAAGCATATATTTTGTCCTGGCATCAATTCCTTCAGCCATTCGGCAAGGTACTCCATTCCTGCCTCCTCACTGCGGTTATGCCCCAGCACCAAAAGCCCATGGTTTTCTCCTAAGGCTTTTGCATCCTTGATATAGGCGCAGCTTGTCCACTCAAGCATTTCCCCTGCCAGCAACAAATCTACCTGGTTTTCTTCCATCCATATGGAAACACTTTCCTCCATCCCCGGCCCCATTGTCAGACAAAGGCTGTAAGCCCCCAGCAAAAATCCCACACGCCTGCAAAGAAGCCCCTCATCTCCTACAAATCTCATCCTCTCAATTGATAAACAGGACTTCATATGCTCTGCTATCTCTGATACTGCCATTTCCGGTATATCCAAAATCTTCTGATCCCCTTCATGGGCATATTCTTCCCACCTCATTTTTTTCAGCATCCCTGTATAAATCATATCTGGCTTCAAGGCATGCATGGTATCATGCATCCGCCAAATGGTCATATGACACTCCTCAATCAATTTCTTTTTCTTTAAAATCATGGGATTGGTGTCCTGCCATCCGGCACAATCGCCGGAAGTGTAAAAAATCGGTTCATGGGTGATAATGAAATTGCATCCTTCTGACGCTGCCTTTTGAATCACCTCCGCCGTTGCCATAAAAGTAGTTGCAATCTTAGACACTTCCTTCTCTGAATTTCCCGCTAAAAAACAATCCACTGTTTTTTCCGGAAGGCTGGCATCACAAGCCTTCTGTATCTTTTCCACGATTTCTCCTGCTGTCATAATACGCTCCTTTTTCTCAGCCAACACCCCTGCAGCCAACAGCAGAGGCAATTTCTAATTTTTTTAATGTTGCCGCTTCTTCCCGGGATAACTTCACCTCAGGCACCTACAATGGACAATCTACCGTTTTTGCCGGGCATTCCAGGGATGCCAGAAGATAGCCCATAGGCTTTCCCGGCGCGCAGTCCCGAAACAAATTAAAACCATAAAAAGAACCACTTGCTCCGAAGTCCCCTAAGGATGCCATGGCAAACAGCGCTGCTGGAAGTTTTTCTCCCAAATCCCACAGTTTCAAGGTGAGCGCAAACAAAAGCTGCCACCTGCGGAATCTCCAGCCAACACAATCTGCACATCCTTTCCGCTTTTCCCTGAACCAGAAATAATACCCAAAAGCAAAGAAGAAATATGATAAGGCAAAGGAAAAAACAACATTCTCATTCTAAACTCAGCCATCCACTCCATCCTTCCTGTTTTTCAGCATAACCTCATTGAGCGAATGAACCCTCAGCAAATCCTTCATTTCTTCCACATTTTCAATTCCCCTGCAAAGGGATTTTGTTACAGTCACAACACGGCTTCTTCCAGGACACAAATCAAAATAATTGTCACTGAAAATACAGTCGCCTTTCTGGGTATCCAGTTCCACAGCTTTCGCCATACAGCCACTTTCTAGCCGTATTGCATAATATCCGCCCTCATCTGAAACCTCTATCCCTATCTCCGGCTTCCTGAACTGATATTCCTTCGGGGATGTGAAAAGTACCACCCCTTCTGCATGAAAGTCCCCGTCAAAAGCATAGTGCAGATAGCTACTGTCCTTCTTTTCCCTGCCAACCGCCATTTCTAAATCCAGCCTGAAAAAAATGCTGCTTTCACCTGCCAGAATACTCACTTGCTTCTGCTCCTTCTTTTTTACAGTTCCATCCGCCTCCAAAAGCTCCCAGGAAAGGATGCCTGCGCAGTCATTTGGGCTTTCATTGCTGAGCCAGATTTCCTCCTTGAACCCTTCATCCTTCACACTTAAAAGAACCGGTGCATAGAAACGCTTAATATAATACTGCAGAGCTTTCCACCTGCCATAATAGTCAATTCCAGACCAGGAAACTACCGGCCAGCAGTCGTTTAACTGCCAAAGGATAACTCCCCTGCAATACCCATTATCCCGCCTGAAATGTTCTACGGAAAAGCGCATGATTTCACCTGCCTGAATTTGGGAAAGATAAACATAATCCTCAAAATCGTCCGGCACTTGGTAATCCCGCTCCATATAAAGCTCGATGGCTTCATTGCCGTTTGCGCATTTCTGATGAGCATACATCACTGATGTATAAGGGAGCCGGTCCTTCTCCAGGGTAAAAGACGCAATGCTTTTCATGGATGGGTAACTCTGAAAGCCCATCTCTGTCATAAAGCGGCATCTCAGTGCACGCATTTTCTGATAAGGGGCGTTTCTATTGTATTGCAGATAATAATGCATGTCTCCGCCGGAAAGATAATCAAAAAATGAATCCGCACTTCCCGCTTCCTTCAAGGACGGGGAAGAATGCACATAATCTGTATCCGGCGCATACTTTTTACACATCTGTGGAATCAATTCCAAAAACAACGGCTGATATTGCTCCCACAGCATCTGACGCACCTGTGGCGGAAAGGGCTCCTTACCCGAACCAAACAATATACGCAAATCCACTGTTTCAGGTTCTATTGAGCCTGTCACAGTATAGATACCGTCAATCTCATTGTTCCCACAATAAACAGCGATACAGGCGTGATGAGAAATACGGGAAAGATTGTCCTTTAGCTCTTCTTTTACATTTGCCAGAAAATCAGGCGATATCCCATAAAAAGAACAGGCAAACATCAAATCCTGATAGACCAGCAGTCCTTTTTCATCACACAAATCATAAAATTCCTCCGGTGGATAATAAGCCCCGCCCCACACCCGAATTCCATTTAAATTGGAAAGAAGGCAGTTCTGAATCAATCTCTCCCAGCGTTCCTTATTTGTCCGGCTGATTACCGCATCCTCTATAATCATATTTTCCCCTCGGAAAAAGACAGGGATACCATTGACCACAAAGCTGTAACGGGCACCATCCTCTAAATCACTACGGTCCAATGAGATTCTGCGTAACCCAATCCTTTTTGACACATGGTCGCAGAGGATTTTCTGGTCTGGCTGAGTTGACACAGCTTCCCCCTGTTCCCTGAACGCTTTTTGGCAAACCAAATCAGTCTCCACCTCATACAAGGGCTGGCTACCATATCCCACCGGCCACCAGAGCTTTGGTTCCTCTATCAGCACTTCAAACTTTTCTTTCCATAATGCTTCTTTTTGGAGTAGCCCTTCTTTTTGAAGCTGTACTTCCTTATAGAACAGCGTTTCTTTTTCAGGAGATTTTAAAGTTACCTGCAATGTCATAGACTCTTTCGCTATCTCATCCCAAATTTCACAGTCTGCCTCCACCAGAAGCCGAACCTTACCCTCCCCATGATGCTGGGAAAACCGTACACTCTGAACCCTTCCTGCATCAAAAGCTTCCAGATAAATATCCCTCCAAATCCCGGAATCAGGAAGATTCAATCCCCAATCCCAACCAAACATACATGCCGCCTTGCGCAGCACCGAATAGGGCTTGCCTATTGGCGTTGTATTTTGCTCCAAAAATTTTACCGGGGAATGAAAATGAATCGAAATCTGATTTTGCCCCCGCCGCAGCACATCTTTCACATTAAACCGCCAGATACGGTGCATATTTTTCCCATGCCCAACCATTTTCCCATTAACTGCTACATCCGCAATCGTATCGAGTCCTTCACAGCACAGAAAAATCCGGTCATGTAAAAAATCCTCCTTTGTCACCTCAAAGCTTTTCTCAAACAGAAAATCCTGCCGGAAAACAGATTGAATCTTCTCCTCATTGTCTCTCCAATAAGGGTCCGGTAGTTTTCCGTGGGCAAGCAGTGCGGATGCTGCGCTCCCCGGTATGATGCATGAAAGCTTTTCCCCTTCTGGCAAGGCACACATCTGCCATTGTCCGTTTAATGACTGTAAAACCATAATCCACCTCCTTCAATATTCTATTAAATTTTTCTGCTGAATTTCTCTTCTGCTTCTTCTCTGGAAATCTCTCCATTATTTGCCTGTATTATCAGCTTTACATCCTTATCCCGCAGTTTATAAAAAGCTACCAAAATCATAATACTGAGCACGGAACCAATGATGGGAAATGCTGAGTACAACCTCCAGATGCCGCTTATGGTCTCCTTTGTCTGAGTAACTCCTGCCCCTTCCACGAATCCATAGGCAGCTAAGCCAAACATGGCAATGGCACCTGTCACCGCCACCACGATTTTGTTGGTAAACGCTTTTGTGGCAAAAGCAATACCCTGATTGCGTTCCCCGGTCCGATATTGTCCGTATTCTACACAGTCTGCAATAAACATGACTGCCGTAACGCTCCACACGCCTGCAAATATATTTTTAATGACAATCAATACCAGTAAAAGAGTTACATTTCCATATCCCATCAGACAAATCACACCATCAATCAGAATCGTGATAATGCGTGTAGCCACATAAGCGGCAAACTTGTCCGCCTTTTCCAAAAGCTTAGGTACAAACAGTGTTATAAACAGAACCGGGACAGCACTTGCCAGACTCAAAAGTGTGATATAGCTTTCACTTCCCAGGCAATAAATTGCCACATACCCATTCAATGTATTTGCAAAGTTAGTAATTGATCCAACAATGGATGCCAGGGTAAAAATCAACAGATACTTGTTGTGGAGCAGCGAAAGAAAAATATCCTTAATAGAGGATTCCTCCTCCGCCGTTCCCATATAGCGCTCCTTACACTTAAAGTTCAGGAACAGCATATTGACCATACAAAGAATCCCCAACAGCACCGCAGTCATCCCCCAGCCAAGAGCCGGATAAATCATAGGCACAAAAATCGCAACAACCAACGCACCCAGGTATACGAAAAAGGCACTGATAGAATACAGCTTATTCCTCTCTGCCAGATTCTCGGTCATGGCTGTCACAATGGCATTCATGGGCACATCATACATGGTATAAGCGGTATCCCATAGTACATAGGCAACTGCTGACCAGACGATTTTTACCTGAATAGAAGCCTGGGCCGGCACGATAAACAGCAAAATCGTAGTCAACGGAATTGCAATGGAAGCAATTCTCAGCCAGAATTTATACTTGCTTCCCTTAGGATTCACTTTATCAACCAACACTCCAAAAATCGGATCATTCACCGCATCCCACATTTTTGCAAACATAAAAATTATTCCCACAGCAATGGCGGAAATCCCAATATCTGTCATATATAATTGAAGATAACTCATAATCATGTAATAAGAAAGAATTGCACCAAAGGCATATAAGCCATATGCGGCACGTTCCCCTTTGCTAGTAGTTAATTTTTTGTTATTTTGCATAAACCATCCTCCTTACATCATCAGCTCTCAACAGTCCATCCATACCATTCACAGCCGCCAGAATGTATATTTTTACTAACGATATCAGGTATTGTTCGGACCATTGCATCAATTTGTACAGTTATCCTTCTTTTCTTGCATATTATCACGCGACATGGTATCATAATAGTATATTTGTTTGATTTATAACATTTTTCTGAGGTCAAATTGTCAGGGGGCTATTATGAGAAAAAAAGACATCCGGCTGGTCATCCGCCAGACAGAATTAAGCGGTTATAAGCACCACTCTTTCGATATAGAAAAGCAGATTTCCGATTACTATCTCATCGGTGAAGGAGACAGTTCTGTTGCCAATGTCCTGCAATTGGAGACTTACGCCGACATCCTGGGGCCTGAACGCCTTCGGGCAGTGAAAAATTCCCTCATCTGTCTGGTAGCTGTCACCTGCCGTTCTGCTATCGCCAAAGGCGTAGCGGCAGAACATAGTTTTTCCCTAAGCGACTATTTTATCAATGAAATTGAGAAAAAGAAAGCTTTAGCTGAATTGTCAGAACTAAAAGACTCCATCTTTCAGGAATACCGCAGATTAATTGCAGAAGCACAAAACCAGACCAAATCCCTTCCGGTTACCAAAGCACTCCGCTATATTGAAAGCCACTTGTATGGTAACTGCAATGTCAATGACATTGCTGCCGCAGTAAAACGAAACCCCCAATACCTCTCCGTCCTCTTTAAAAAAGAACTGAACTGCTCTCCTTCCCAATATATTAAATCCCGCAAGCTTGAAGAAGCCTGTGGGCTGTTAAAGGGGGGATTTTCTGTATCTGAGGCGGCGGATGCCTTAGGCTTTTGCAACGCTTCCTATTTTATTCGGGAATTTAAACGCTTTTATGGCAGAACGCCCATGGAATATTGCAGGGAATGAAGAATTTTTATAGACTGAATCCATTCATCGTTAATTGTATTTACCTGTAGTTTTTGCTCCTGAAATTTTTTGCATTAGATTTGTAATCCGATAATGCTTCCCCATTAGCAGCCACTCTGGATTATCTCTTTTCACATGCAATTTATCTGATATTTGTTTGTTATATTATTTATCTGCATGTTCCAAATATTCCGATAACAATTCGGCAAAATCAAAGGTGTATTTATCTTTTACAGTCAGCATGGCCTGCACCTTATGGCTTTCCGGTAACGTCTGCTCAAAATTTTTCTGATTCAGCAGATATTTTTATAAATCTATGTTTCAATAAAATTAAACAGGATGCGTTTCGTCCAACCATACCGTTTAATCATTTGAATATAAAATTCCTTTTGTAAGTCATTTTTACATCTTTCTATGATGACCATTTTATTACTTCAGTTAAGAACTCGCACCAGTGGTGCGAGTTCTTTTTTCCTAACAAAATACATATTTCTTCATTCTATCAAACGCTTCCTTCACTCTCTGGTGAGGCAGCGCCAAATTAATGCGGATAGAATTTTCTCCATGGAACATTCTCCCGTCCTGCCACGCGACGCCCACATCCCATCCGGCCTGCTCAAGCTCGTCTATGGTCTTTCCGTGGTCCTTAAGCCACTGCGTGCAGTCAATAAACAGCATGTAGGTTCCCTCCGGCTTTGCCACCTGCACACCGGGGAAGTTCTCCGCAATAAAATCACATGCGTAATTTATATTTTCACTGAGCACCTGCCGCAGCTCGTCCACCCACTCAAAGCCTTCCGGCTTATAAGCGCCAATCAGGGCATGCATACTGAGTACGTTCATGGAATTGTAATGGGACTTACTGCCCTGAGCTTCCACGCGTTCCCGCAGATATTTATTATATATAACGTGATAAGAGCCAATCAGCCCTGCCAGATTAAAGGTTTTTGACGGTGCATACAATGCGATGGTTCTGTTTTTGGCATCCTCGCTGACCGTCTGTGTGGGAATATGGCGGTGTCCGTTTAAAATGATATCCGACCAGATTTCATCCGAAATCACCACACAGTCGTTGGCGCGGTATACCTCCATTGCCTTTTCGATTTCTTCTTTTTCCCAGACGCGCCCGCAGGGATTGTGAGGGCTGCAGAAAACCGCCACATGAATCTTGTTCTCCTTAATCTTCGCGTCCATGTCCGCATAATCCATCCGCCAGACTCCGTTTTCGTCAAGCTTTAAAGGGCTGTGGATAATTTTTCTTCCGCATCCGGAAATGCAGTGGGTAAAGCCTATGTAAGTGGGGCTGTGGAGCAATACCGCGTCGCCCGGCGCGGAGAATGCGTCCAGAACGGATACCACGCCGCCCAGCACGCCGTTTTCATATCCGATGCATTCCCGGGTAAGCCCCGTCACGCCGTTTCTCTTTTCATGCCAGTTGATGATGGAATCAAAATACTCATCCCTCGGCTCGAAATAGCCGTAAGCCATATGTCTGGTTCTCTCAATAATCGCCTCAGGCACAGTGGGAACTGTGGGAAAATTCATATCCGCCACCCACATGGGAATCAAATCAAAGCCCTCCTTCGGCTTCATATTGCCAAAGCTTCCCTCTCCCTTTAAGGGTCCGTCCACCGCCATGGCATCCATTCCCCGCCTGTCCATAATTGATGTGAAATCGTACTTCATAGTTAATCTTTTCTCCTTTCTATGATGTCATATTTTCTATCATATTTCTTCCCTGTACCGTCATTTCATATCGCCGCTGCCGTCAGCGCTTTTCTACAATATCCTTAAGCTGGGCAAAATCCGTTATTGTAAAATCCGGCGTATATCCCATCTCCTCCCACTCTCTTTTGTACTGCTCTTCCCTTTCGCAGTCCTCTTTTGACCAGTGGGAAATTTTCATCAGCTTCTCATACAATTCCGGCGGATTGCCGTTTGGAATATGGCACCATACAGAGCACACCCCTGCCTTTTTGGCCATCAGCATATCCTTGGACAGGCTGTCGCCCATATAAATGGTTTCTTTCGGAGAAATCCCTTCCTTTTCGCAGATTTCAATTATTAAATCAGGATTTGGTTTTTTCTCCAGTACAACATGGGTCTTGGGAGAAGTCGGTTTTTTCATAGGACGTCCGTCATAGCTCCCTGACACATACACATCCTTGAAATAATCCGCTATCCTCAGCCGCTCTAACCGGTAATAGCCGTTTTCCTCCGCCGATTCCGTGTAGCCCACAATAATTACATTTCGTTCCCACAGATACTTCAGGGTCTCCTCCACTCCCGGATACAGTTTCAGCAGCCTTTTACGCTCCGAGTTAAACCGGTGAAACGCCGGGTCTAATTTTTCTCTGATTTCCTCCTTCGTCGCTTTTGCAAAGCGTTTCCCTGCGGAGGGCAGCTCCACGGCGCCAAAGGGCGGCTCCACGCTCCCGGCCTTTCTGTGAACCTCCTGAAATTCCTCTATAATTTTATCCTCCGAAACCCCAAGCAGAAAGGACAGTTCCTTTGTCATCTTATAAAAAGCCGGTATATAGAACCCAATCCACGAATACAGCGTGTCGTCCAAATCCGTAATTATCAGTTTTATCATATAACTCCCGTTCTTTTCACTTTTTCTCTTTTTCGTATTCACAAAAAATCCGTCATACCAAAACATTTACATGCTTTTAAGTATAACGGATTTCTTCTTAATTTACAACGAATGACTTACTTTTGATTTCTCCTTCCGTGCTTAATAATCCAGTCCTGCGCCTTGCTTTGTCCTGATTTTTCCCACTTTGAAATAATATAATCCGCCTTTTGCGGAGCTTCCTTATACAAGTCGTTAAGATTATTCCCCACGCTTTTCTGAACGAATTTTTCCGGGTCGTCTTTTAAGTTTGTGAGAATAACCATGTATCTGTCAAATTCATCCAGAGCGACAAATAACTTTTTCGACCAGGGCAGCCGTATCCTGACACCCTCACTTGCAAGCCTCCTGACATGGACATTTTCGTCAAGCGTCCATTTTATCAGCTCGTCCATTACTTCTTCAGGGTGTTCCTGCAGCAGCGGACGGACGGCAAACTCGCCGGTGAATCTTTTTGTAAGTTCTTTCAAGAAGGAAAGAGATAATCTCCAATCTTCATTTCCATGCCGCTCCACATATCTGCCGACAGGCCACAGCCACCATCCGAAATTAAACATCCCCTCGGGCTGTTCCAGCTCCGGCCCAAGCATATTGAAAAACGCCTCAATATTTTTTGTGTAACTGCCGGACATGCTGTTCTCCATAGCGTCTACGATGCAGTCAAACCTTGCAAACAGTTCTTTGTCGTCCAGTTTGCCGGTCAGAGAACCGGAAAAAATTTTTTCATCAAAGTCCGGCATTACGGAAAGCACTTTCTGAGAAAAATCAAAAATATAATCGTCATTATAATAATCTTTATGCTTCATCCCGGTGTTCTCCTCAGAGATATTGCTGCTGTTATATTCTACATTCTTCCGGGCGCAAACCTCACCTTAAACGCGAAATTCTCCTCGTTCAGCTGATACTCCTCCGCCAGCATCGGCCCGCAGCTGTTAGAGCCGATACCGCTCTGCCGGTAATCCACGCAAAGCACTGTATAAGGAGACTCCTCCAGTTCATAATTGTGGGCTTTTTCCGTCAGCTCTTCCTGGGTATAAACAGAAGCGTTAAAGGAAAAAGTCTCCTCGCCTGCCACGGTAAGCGCTGCTTTTCCTCCCTGCAAAATCACGTAATCGCAGTCAAAGTGGCTTCCGTTTTCCTGGGGCCTGATGTAGTCCTCATGCATTGCCTTCACATTGGTTTCAAAAACTCCGTGATAGCCGGCCCGCCTCTTGTCGATATAGCTTTCCTCCGGTCCGATTCCGCAGTAGGTTACCTTTGTCATGGACCTAGGAAGGAACAGACGGAGTCCGAATCTGGGAAGGAACGGGAATACCGGATTCTTTTCCACCTTCAAATCCACATCCACCGCTCCGTCCGGCAGGATTGTCCAGACAGCCTTGATATTCAAAATTCTCTGGATATAAACGGCGGATATGGAGAGCGTTGTCCCGATAACCACCTTATCCGGCCCGGCCGCAACTTCCGTCTCATATGCCCTCGTAACTGTGCGGTCGTACTGCGCCTTTCTCCACTCCTCTTTGATATTGCGGTCATTGTCTGTAGGCGCTCTCCACACATTAAACTCCATGGGCTGCTCTAACAGATTACGGTTCCCGTATACCATTTCCTTAAAGAGACCCGTCAGCTTATCGTACACATAGGTAAATGCCGGTGTGGAAACGGTAACTTCCGCGTCTTCCTCCTCCACCCGGAAATCGGCCGTCCCGCCGCCTGCTGCAAAGAGCTCTTTTACCTTTTGGTTCTGTCTCTGCGCGTTTGCCAGCTCCACTTCCTCAAACCCGAGCAAATGGCCAGCATTCAGAACAGCGTCCGCATTCTTTAAGATATAGGAAACCTTCAAATAACATTTTCCCTCAGCCGGAACCGTAAACTCAACGGGAACCGTTCTCTCCCCGTGTGCCGGGATATTCAAAAGCTCACAGTCGTTGATGACGCCGTTTTCCACGGAAACGCCATCGCAGAGCACTTCATATGCCACTGTCAAGTAGTCCTTCAAATTTGTGAAATCCAAGTAATTCTTAAGAGTAATTTCCTTCTTTTCCTGGTCAAAGGCCGTCACTCTTGCCGGACGATACACATTTTTAAACTCCAGAAGCCCGGTATGAGGGGTTCTGTCAGGATACACCAGACCGTCCATGCAGAAATTACCGTCGTGGGGATGCTCGTTATGGTCGCCGCCGTATGCGTACATCTTTTTCCCGTTTATGGTTTTTCCCATGTCAATGGCATGGTCGCACCACTCCCACATAAAGCCGCCGCAGGCGCCGTCATAGCTTTCAACCACCTGGAAGTAGTCCTCCAAATCGCCGGGGCCGTTGCCCATGGCATGGCAGTATTCGCACATGATAAAGGGCTTTGTACCGTCCTTCTTAAAATAAGAATGAATTTCATCAATGGTCGGATACATCCGGCTGTAGGTGTCCAGATTATCAAAATTATATTTACGTTTCTTTGTAGTATAAAGGGCGCTCTCGTAGTGTGTCAGACGGGTGGGGTCAAACTCCTTCGTCCATGCAAGGGCTTCCTCAAAGGTACAGCCGTAAGCGCATTCATTTCCCATAGACCAGATAACCACGCTGGGCCTGTTCTTATCTCTCTCCACGCAGCGCTGCGTCCTGTCAACAGTGGACTCGATAAATTCGGGATTATCCGAGATTGCTTCGCTCCAATGCTCAAACCTTTTGGCAATATCAGGATGGCGGAAAAACATATCTTCCCTTCCCGCCTCAACCATCTCTTTCCAGCTTGCCACTTTCTCCTCTATGTCCATTTCTTTCATATAAACATCGTTGGTCCCATGGCTTTCATTGTCCGCCTCGTCAATCACATAAAAGCCAAGCTGGTCGTAAAGCTGGTAAGCCCAGGGCGCATTGGGGTAGTGGCTGGTGCGGATGGCGTTCATGTTGTGCTCTTTCATCAGCTTTAAATCCTTTAAAAGCTGCACAGGGCTGATTACAAAGCCTGTTTCCGGGTCGCTGTCATGGCGGTTTGTCCCGTGGAACTTCACCTTCACGCCATTGATGTACAAAACTCCGTCCGTTACATGGATTTCACGGATTCCAACCTGGTCGGAAATAACTTCGCCCGCCGTCTCCAGAACCAGCGTATAAAGATAAGGCTCCTCCGCATTCCAGAGATGGGCTTTCTCCACTTCAATTACTGCCTTTTTGTCCGTTACTTCTGTCTCCGAAACACGCTTTCCCTCTCTGTCAAAGAGAGATACCCTGACGTCAACCGGCTCATTTAGATATTTAAGGCTGATTTCAACCCTTCCGCTCTTATAATCCCCTGAGGGCTGCGCCTTTACAAAATAATCGAAAATCCCTTCTTCAGGTCTTTGAAGGAGATATACATCCCTGAAAATACCGCTCATGCGGAACTTATCCTGGTCCTCCATATAGCTTCCGTCGCACCATTTAAGCACCAGCACGGCCAGCGTGTTTTCGCCCTCCCGCAGATTTTCCGTCACGTCAAACTCGCTTGTGGAGTGGGAAACCTGACTGTAGCCCACAAAAACGCCGTTTACCCATACATAAAAGCAGGAATCCACCCCTTCAAAATTCAAAAAGGCTTTCGGCGCCTTTTCATCCCTGTGATAAGTAAAGGTACGCACATACTCGCCGCAGGGATTCTTCTGCGGAACATAGGGCGGGTCCACAGGGAAAGGATAACGGGTGTTTGTGTACTGATGCCTGTCATAACCGTAATTCTGCCATACCCCGGGCACCGTCACAGTGTCAAATTCCGCGGTATCATACCCTTCCGCAAAAAATTCCTCTTTTGCGTCATAAATGCTGTCAAAGTAGCGGAATTTCCACTGTCCCGAGAGCAGCATAAAGCGGTCTGTCATCCTGATACCGTCCATCCGCATGGATGCCGGGATATAGTATGCCCTGTTTGGCATGGTATTTTTATGAAGAACCTTTAAGTCCTCATAATATCCTGGAACTATCATTATAATCCTCCTTATGATAAAATTTTCACCACGGCTCTTTCCGTCCGGGCAAGAGCCTGTAAACATAATCTATAGAAATGATTATAAGAAACTCCCGCTTGAATAGCCATAGTCAGTATTGGACAAAATATGCACAAAATGATACAATCATAGCAGACTCTCTCCGCCTTTGCAGGCGGAAAAATGGTGTGATTTAAAAGACATTTGAGAAAGGAATTCCACCCTATGTATGCAAACGCCGGGTATTTAAACGATGCGGATATTGAAATTGAGGATAACAGCCATCCCCTTATTGTCAGCGGATGCGGCATCTACCGCCTTATCCGCCAGCCGGATATGACTACCATAAGGCCGGAGGGGCGCAGAGATTACCAGCTTTTATATATCTCCTCAGGAAAAGCCTTTTTTCATCTAAGCTGCGGCGAAAAGGAAGCCGCCAGGGGCTGTATGGTGCTGTACCGTCCGGGAGAAAGCCAGCGCTATTATTACTATGCCAAAGATAATTCTGAGGTGTGCTGGATTCACTTTTCGGGCTCTGAAGCCGGCGCTGTTCTGGACAAAATTGGATTTGCCGCCTCCCAGATTCTTTACTGCGGAAATTCCTTCAATTTTTTTGAGCTTTTCCGCGATATCATTCTGGAACTGCAGTTAAAACGCCCCTGCTTTGAAGAATTTCTAAGTCTTTACCTTCGCCAGCTTTTTGCCGGAATTGAGAGGACACAGGAACAAAACGTGACCGCCCCAAACTCGATGAAT
>CAMSTM010000074.1 GCA_947063675.1 uncultured Lachnospiraceae bacterium
GAATCTACTGGGGCTAGTGGGTTTCTTAAGCAACGCAAACTTTTTACTCACAAGCAGATAATTATAACCCTTTTCTTTCAGATAGGGAATAAGAAGATTCGCCATTTCCTCATAACTGTACCAGTCTTCCGGGGACTCGCCCGGTTTGCGAAAGCTTCCGAAATGAACCTCATAGATATTAAGCGGCTTATTTTTACATGCGCTCCTTTCTGACATCCATGTCATATCCTGAAAACAATAATCACCCATCTCCCGGATAATGGACGCATTGTGAGGCCGCAGCTCCATCCCAAACCCGTAGGGGTCGCAGTGGTCTATGAAATGGCTTTCGCTGTCGTAAACCCGGTATTTATACATCATCCCCGGCCTGGCATTGTCGACCCGGCATTCCCAGAAATTTCCGTCGTAAGTCTTATTCATGCCGTATTCCTGCCAGCTGTTAAACTCTCCTATCAGGGAAATCCGCAGCGCCCCCGGCGCAAAGACGCGGAATACCGTTCCGTTATTTTCATAGTGCGCTCCCAGATACTCGTATGCGTCAAATATTTTTCCTGTGTAAAATCCGTAAAAATCCATATTCTTCTCTCCTTCCACAAAATAGACAATGGTTGTTTTTCCTGTTATAATAAATTTCACTTACAATATTTTTATCGCAGAAGGCAGACAAATTCCACCGTCAATCCCTTCTATTCGACGGATAAACAACTTTTTGGGAAAATCGTCGGCCCGGTACAAAAAACAGGAGAAGCAACATGGATATCCGAATTGAAAAGACAGAAAAAGCCATCCGAAACGCTTTTATTGAGCTGCGTTCCAAAAAAACTCTGGAAAAAATCACCGTAAAGGAACTGTGCCAGTTAGCCTATATCAATAAGTCAACCTTTTATTCCCATTATGAGGATATTTACGCCCTTTCCGATGCCCTGGAGCTGGAAACCGTGGCGTCGATTACAAGCAGTATTTCACGCAGCTATGAATATTCCACCGAAAACCTTGACGTTTTTACAAGGGAGCTGTGCCTTGCCTTTTCCGCCCACACTTCGCTGATTAATATCCTGTTTTCCGGCAAAGAAAAGAGCCGTCTGGCAGGCAGGCTGGAAACCGCCATAAAAGAATTGGTATTCCGAAAATATCCGGAATACCAAAACAATGTGGAAATCAATATTCTTTTATCCTACTGCATACAGGGCGCCTACTATGCCTATATCAATAATCAATCTGCTGACACTGACACATTGATTCAGGTAATTGAAAATATTGCAAAGACATTAAAGCCGCTGTGTCGTCCATGAGCGCTCTGTCTTTAGCAGAGAATACATCTTCATATCCACAACCTTCCCATTCTTGACCGCATTGCTTCTCAATGTACCCTCGTACCGAAATCCTGCCTTTTCAAGCACCCTGCAGGACGCCTCATTATATGCGAAGGGCTCCGCATAAATACGGATGATGTCGCTTTTTTCAAAAACATAATCACAGATTTGCTTTACTGCCCCGGTCATGATGCCTCTGCCCCAGTATTCCTCGCCAATATAATACCCCAGCTCCCCGGTCTGCCTGTGGATATTCCCCTGACGGAAAACGCCGATACTTCCAATCACCTTATTGTCCGCCGTAACGGCGAACGCAAATGTTTCGTCCTCGTCCGCAGAAAGCATGGAGGAAATATAATACTCTCCGTCTTTTTCGGTATAGGGATAAGGTAACCCGTCCCGAAGATTATCCAACACTTTTCTGTTGGAAAGCGCCGCGGCTAAATCCTTTGCATCTTCCGGTTTCCACTTTCTTATTCGGCATGTCATCTCTGCTCCCTCTTTATGGTTTTTCATCCGTTCACCAGCTCCGCAGCAATCTGAAAAGGCATCCGACTTGCGGCTCAACTCTTTCTCCATAATTTCATAAACCAGTTTAATGTCATTTTCCAGCTCATAAACGCCGTGCCCCACGCTCTTATATCCTCTGCGCTCATAGAAACATGCCGCCGGGAGCGAAGCGTCCAATAAGGAACTACCATGCTTTTGTGCAATTTCTGCTTCCAGAAAATCCATAATCCGGGAGCCGCAGCCCTGCTTCTGGTAATCAGGCAGCACATACACCCCTGTGATATGATTGCCGTCAAAACAGCCTGTTCCCACAATCATATCTCCGTTCACCAGGACATTCATATGCCCGGAAGCGATACCTTTCAGGATATGCTCCCTGCTGTGATGCCGGCAAAAGAAATCCGCAACTTCTTTTGGATAATACTTTGGATATACCGTTTTTATGGTTGTATGTAAAACGTTGAAAACTTCATCGGCCATATCCGCCGTCGCTTTTATATATTCCATATTTTTCCTCCTCACACCAGTCTGTAAGTCCCTTTTCCCAGCTTCCTGACCAGTCCGGCAGCCTCGCACTGATTCAAAATTCTTTGAAGCTGCCTCGCGCTGCAATGAAGGTGAAAAGCCGCCTGTTCTATTCCCTTTAAGGTCTCATCGCCGCACTTATACTTCATATAGGATAAGACCCGCTCTGTAAGGGAAGCCGGAGCGGCATCCATGGTAGTCATTGCTCCGATTTTGGCGGAAAGGCTGTTGCAGATAAGCGTTATCATAAATTCTTTTCATAAAGCCCCAAACAGGACATATATCTTGTTTTCTTCTTATTATTCTACATTACAATTTAAAAAACTCAAAATAAATATGCATTGCGGGCGGCAGGAATATATTTTATAATCAAGGATATAAATCGTGACCTGGGGGGAACCGCAATGAAATTAAAAAATATTTTGATGGTTGTCAAAGATATTGAGAAATCCAGACAGTTTTATCATGATTTGTTCGGTCTTGATATGGTGCTTGACAATGACGGCAATATGATTCTAACGGAAGGCCTTGTGCTCCAGGATGAAAAAATATGGAGAGAGTTTTTGGGAAAAGATATTATTCCGAAAAACAATTCCTGTGAACTGTATTTCGAAGAACAAAATATAGAAGCTTTTATTGAAAAACTGGAAAATCTATATCCCGGGGTTCAATACGTCAATCGGCTTATGACGCATAGCTGGGGCCAAAAGGTAATCCGCTTTTACGATTTGGACGGTAATTTAATTGAGGTAGGGACGCCTGCCTCTTCCCCCATCTCCCGCAGCGATGATATACCTTTATCGAATCCCGCCTCATGAAACAGCGCCGTCCCTTTCATAATACTGTCTTCTGTCACAAACGCGCCTGAAATCCATGGATATATTTCAGGTAATGGATTTTTCAACAAAACCAAAGTGCCGCTCTGCTTTTTGTACCGTTTCCTCAATCGTACTGTTTTCGGTTCTTTCAATCCAAAAATAGTTACTGCCTTTGATATCATTATATCTTTTCTCATTGAGAGCTTTTAAGGTTGCATTACATACCGCCTTTGCCTTTTCAACATCAGACGCGCCGTTAATAAAATCGCTGAATCCCTGATGGTCAGAACGATTACAGTAATCCTCAATCAAATTCGACGGTTCTTTTATAAAAAACGCTATTCGGGACGCTTCCGTATACTTTGCAGCTTCCTCCACTGTCAAATGACAGTCGCACAGTACAATTTTATTTTGTGAAAGACGAATCAAATCCAATATTACAAAATCTAATTGTTCCCTTGTGTTACCAATCAGCCATTCTTTATATTCCTCTACAGTACGCCCAAAAAACGCATCCGCGTCTTTAAAAATTTTGTTCATTGACGGCTGATAAGCAGAATCTGAAATTTTTTGATGATTTTCAAACTGCTCGTCAACATCATAAACCAATAAATTGTGCCGTTTAGCCAGCTTTCGTGAAATTGTTGTCTTTCCGCCGCAAGGAGTTCCGGTTATAAAATAAACATTTTTCAAATATTCTTTGATTACATTATCTTGGAATACCATTACAAGGCCTCCTTTATCTTTTATCCTGCCGATAATCCTGTCGAAAAATATTATACATTATTTCTAATTAATATAGGGCTTTTCTTTTTCCGAAAAGCCCCATAAAATCCGTCCCGTCAGTCACTTGATGGCGTACCATGCGGCCACGCCGGCAGGCGGTTCTTCGTTTATCAATTATTCAAACCTGACAGCATCGCCGTTTTGTGTATATAATATCTCCCAGACAAAGGTCTGGAAATTCACCGTCAGCGACGCCCACTCTTTCCCGTTTTCCCATTTAAGTCCCAATGTATGCTCATCCGTATCCAAAAGGGTAAACCCTCCCTCAAAAGCGGGATGGCTGTTGCGCAGTATCATCAGCCGGTTCATCTTCTTCACCACAGGGCGCTTAAACGCTTCCTCTATTTCCTCCAGCGAATAGTTATGCCGGTTTACGTCCCGGGCCTGCCCGGTCTCACGGAAATAGTCAAAATCATTCCGGCCGGCAAACAGTCCCACATAATATACCTGGGGGATTCCAGGCGTGAAAAACTGCACCGCTCTCGCCATTAAATATCTGTTGTCGTCGGCGCCTAACGCATCATAATAAGTACAATTAATCTGGTAGGTGTCAAACTTAGAGAAATTTACCTTCAGATTGCGGACCGTATACAACTGATAAATCTCCGGATTCTGCTCAAAAACCCGCTGCTTGGTTTCCAGAACCTCTTCGTCCGGAAGGAGATAGCGCACATCAACCACACCAATGCCGTCATGGGTATCCAGCGTGGTGAACTGCTTTTTGGGGCAGAGCCTGAGCCAGTTTTTCAGATAAAGAGTACGCCCGAAAAACACTGCGTTCAAAAGCAGCATCGGTAGCTGGAAATCATAGGTGTAAACGTCCTTTTCCTGCAGCTTTTGCTGGATGAAATAATTTTCGTGGATTTCCGGCAAGACTTCTACGCCGGTTCCCTCAAGCGCGTCCTGACACTGCTTCAGCAGATTCCAAATCTCAGGTTCCACAAAAAAGCAACTTGTTCCTTTTCTTTTGGCGGCGTAAGCCATGGCGTCTGTACGAATCAGAGAAATTCCCCTGTCCGCCAGATTGCGGAGCTGCTGCGCCAGGAATTTTTTTGCCTCCTCTGAATGGAGACAGTCGATGTCAATCTGCTCTTCGCTGAAAGTGGTCCACAGCCTTTCCGTAGTTCCGTCCTTAAACCGCGCGTCAATATAGGGAACCTCCTGCCGTTTATACAGCTTATTTTCCTCTTCTTCGGTAGGTTCTCCGTCCCAGAACTCATTCCATTTAATGAAAAAGTCATTGTACCTGGACACTTCGTGCTTTTCCATATAATCCTGATAAATTTCACTGCGAACAGACATATGGTTAATCATATAGTCGCACATAAGATAATATTTTTCCGATAATGTTTTGATATCGCTCCAATCCCCGAAAGCGGGTTCAACCTGCTCGTAGGTTATCGGCGCAAATCCCCGGTCTCCGGAGGAGGGGAAAAAGGGGAGAATATGCACCCCGCCCACCGCCTTATCCAGATATTGGGATAAAGTAAAATCAAGGTCCTTTAAATTTTTTCCGAGACTGTCGGGGTAGGTAATCAACATGATTTTATTACTGACATTCTTTTTCATGCGTTGCCTCCATTCTGCTTTTTCAAGTAGTTTTTCTTTCTATTAAATTAACCGGTATGAGCGTCAGCTTCTGAATTTCTTCGCCGTTAATCATACCAATGATATTTTTTATTGCTGTTTTGGCCAGCAGCTGGAAATTCTGCTGTATTGTCGTCAGCGGCGGATACATCAGCTCACTGATGAAGATGCCGTCGTAGCCCATGATGCGGATTTCGTCAGGGATACGGTACCCCTGCGTCAGCGCATAGCTTACGCCCTGGGCAGCCAGGATATCATTACTGAAGAATATACCGTCCATACCTTCGTTTTCATAGAACACAAGATTTATCAGGTCGCGCATGGCTGACAGATTGGTAACTTCCTTTCTGTTTTTATATACCTTGCAGGATATTCCCAGCTTTTGGCATTCCTTCTCAAAAGCAAAGGTACGTTCGTCCGCGTAGCGGTACGCCTCGAGACGTCCGCCCACATGTACCACCTTTTTGCAGTTTTTGCTGTACAGGTGACGGGCCGCCAGAATCCCTCCCTGGCGGTCATCTGACATGACGCTGCAGGATTCCTCCAAAAGGTGATTCAGCAGTTCCAGAATGGGAACCTTACAACGGCGCCGCATTTCCATGGCCGCCTCCGGATTGATATAGGTGCTGATGATAATGCCGCTGACCTGCCGGGACAAAAGGTATTCCAGGGCGCGGAATCTTTCTTCATCGCTGTTGCCCGTAGCCGTAAAAAGAATGTGAAACTGGTTCTCTTTCGCCCAAAATTCAATCTCCTGGGCCAGTTCGCTGTGAAAAGGATTGTTGAAAAACGGAAGCATTACTCCCAGTACGTTGTCTTTTCTTCCCACCAGCGTTCTGGCATAAGTGTTCGGATAATACCCCAGTTCCTCGATGGCATCGTTTACCTTTTTTATGGTCTTTTCCGTCAAAGGTTCCTTTTTATTAATTACCCGGGAAACCGTTGCCACGGAAACTCCGGCATGCTTTGCTACATCTTTAATTGTTACCATCCAGACACCTTCCTTTTATGATATTGTCAGCCCTCTTTTACATTTGTAAATTGTCAGAAATCAGGATTATTTTACCATAAAAGAAAAATTTAAGCTACTGTCTGTCCCTTCAGGCACTCATATGCCGGAACAGTTACCGCTTTTTCTCAGGCTTTCACCGCACCTGACACAATGCCTCCCACAATATACTTCTGCAGGAAAATAAACAGGACAATAATAGGCGCCACACACATTACCAGAGCGGCCATCATCAGGCCGAAATCGCTGGTGAACGTTCCCACAAAAGTACGGATAGCGATTGGCAGCGTATAGAGCTTTTCTCTTGTCAGCACCAGACTGGGCAGCAGATAATCATTCCAGAGCCCCAGAGTCTGAAGAATCATATTAGTGGCCAGAATGGGCTTCAGCAGAGGAAAGACAATCTTCCAGAAGGTGTACATAGGACCGGCCCCGTCGATATAAGCCGCTTCCTCCAGCGAGATGGGAATCCCCGTCTTGATAAATCCGTGACAGAGAAAGGTGGCAAATCCTGTGCCGTAGGCGAAGTTCATAACCACCAGAATCAACCGGGAATTAAGCAGTCCCAGCCTGCCGCCATAGATGGCCAGCACCGGCAGCATGATAACCTGAAAAGGCACCACCATGTAGGAAATCAGCAGCAGATAACTGATTTTGCAGGCCACATAATCCCTCCGTACCAGAATGTACGCGCACATGGACGAGAAAAAAATCAGTGCCGTTATGGAGAGCGCCGTCACAAAAAGCGAATTAAAAAACGCCTGGAAAAAGTTCATATCGATAAAGGCATTTTTGTAGTTGATAAACTGGGGGCCCATATCATCCACCAGATTTAAGGGGAATTTTATGATATTGACCTTCCTCTTAAAAGAGTTGATTAAAACCAGTACAAAAGGAACCATGTAAAGCACAAAGAGTACAAAAGCACCCGCGGTCAAAAGCATCCGTATGACTTTCTTTTTTGTTCCGCCAACCGCAGCCGCCGTATTTTTTTTATCCATTATGCCTCTACCTCCTTCCTGCTGGTGACTTTAAGCTGTATCAGAGCCACAATCAACATGATAATAAAGAACGCAAAAGCCTCTGCCTGGCCTTCCCCGTATTCATGGTAGGTAAAAGCTTTGTCGATAATGGTCATAACCGCCATCTTTGTGGAGTTGTAAGGCCCTCCTTCCGTCAGGGAAAGGTTCAGGTCATACACCTTAAAGGTAGTGGAAAGCGTCAGGAAGAAGCAGATTGTAAACGACTGCATCATAAGAGGCAGACGAATCCGGGTCAGAATCTGGCTGCTGGTAGCGCCGTCAATTTTGGCCGCCTCTATGTAATCCTGGGATACCCCTACCAGTCCCGCGATATAAATCAGCAGCATATAGCCGGATTCTTTCCAGACCTGAACAATGACCATTGCCCAGAACGCGGAAATCTCACCTCCAAGCATGGACTTTTCCGGGAAAATCGGCAGCGTGGTCAGCACACGGTTGAAAATAAACTGCCAGATAAAACCAAGCACTATGCCGCCAATCAGGTTCGGCGTAAAGAAACCCGCCCGCAGAAAGCTTTCTCCCCGAATGCCACTGGTCAGCAGAACCGCCAGAAGAAATGCTATTACGTTAGTCAGGCTCACCACCGCAATCACGTATTTAAAAGTCAGTAAAATAGACCCCCAAAATTCCGTATCATGGAACAACGCGATATAATTCTGTATGCCGACAAATGTCTTTGTCGCGGCTATCCCGTCCCAATTTGTCATGGTAAGATAAATACCATAAAAGAACGGAATAATGACAAAAAGCAGAAATGCAGCCATGGACGGGCCGGCGAACATGGCAAAGAGCGCGGCCTTTCTTGAAAATTTTTCTTTTCTGTTCATAGTTTTTACCCCATTTTTCAGAATGAGGCTGCGTTATACAGCCTCATTTGCTATCTTGTTCCTGTTTTCAGGACTTATCTGCCATTGGGTTCATTGTTTTTCCAGTAATCATTCAGTACGTCCGCTACGGCACGGATATCTCCCTCGCCGGTCATAAGCTTCTGAATAGAGGGCGTAATCGTGTCTCTGTAGTCGCTGGGGAAAGAAAGCGGCAGATAGGTAACCGTATCCCCATTGGAGATATACTCCATCAGAGCCTTGTTAATCGGGTCGGAAGGAACATTCGGATTATTGGTGAAAGCGCACACAATGCCAAGTTCCTCAATCAGAGCCTTCTGTCCCGCTTCGTCCATAACCAGATAATTCAGAAATTCCTTTGCAGCAGCCTGCTGTTCCTCAGTAGCGTGAGAATTATCAACCACAATATATTTTGTAGGAGCAGCCATTACCTTGCCGGCACTGGAAGAACCGTTGGGATACGCCATAATGGTATAGTCATCCGACTTGGACGCGCCCATAGATTCCAGCTCAGGCCATGTCCAGGTTCCGTTTAACAAAAATCCCACCTCTCCGTCAGCCAGAGCAAGAACTGTCATGTCATGGTCGGCATTCAGAGGGTCTGCCTTGTTGATATTGTATTCAGCCATTACCCTGCTCATAAGGTCCGCGTGCTTATAGAATAATTCATCTTCATAGATATCCTTGCCGCCTTTTACAGCGTCAACCAGAGCAAAAGCACCGTCACCTGTACCGTCCTGATAAGCATAGAACGGATAGAAGTCATGGCCTACCATAGACCAGATATCAGGAAGAATCGCCACAGGCGTTTCCATACCGTTACCCCGCATTTCTTCCAGAAGCGCTTCAAAATCCTCAATGGACTTGTAATCGGCGGCTGCAAATTCACGGCCGATATTCTCTTCCACCACGGCTTTGTTCACAACGATACAGTGGCTCTCCACAGTGAGAGGGAAACCGTAAAGCTTGCCGTCCACATACTTACTCATATCCGAGTACTCTGTCCATTCCTCGCCGTCCAGAGGAAGCAGATGCTCGGATGCAAAATCAAGTACGTTGGCATCGTCCACAACCGCCAGAATCGGAGCATCGCCAGACTGATAATTTGCCATCAGTGTATCATTGGGATTGGAAGTTTCGGTAATCTCAAAAGTAACGCCGTGGGCATCTCCCCACGCGCTGGTAACCTTCTTAAACGCGTCCGTAATTTCCGGCTTGGAATTAAGGAAAGTCAGAGTAATTCCGCCATAATCGGAGCCTCCCTCGTCTGATGCGGGAGCTTCTGCCTGTTCACTGCCATCAGCCTCATCGCTGCCTGTTTCTTCGGCCGGCGCGTCCGCCTCCGTGCCTGCTGCCGGCTCCGTGTTCTCTTTCGCAGCATCTCCGCCACTGCCGCAGGCCATCAATGATACTGCCATAGCCGCCGTCAGTAACATAGCAAGTACTTTTCGTTTCATAAAATTATCCTCCTTTTTATATTTCGTGCTTGTTGCGTGTTGTACGCCATATTATATTTTATGCTTTCATAATTGTCAATCGTTTACATATGTATAATATCAACAAATTTATATATTTATTTTTGTCCATAATCAATAAACAGGAGGGATTTATGTAAATTTTACATGTATTTTACAGCTTTTTATGCGTTATTATTGTAATTTTTAACATGATTTTATTCTTTGTTTTTATTGACTTTCCCGCTTTATATTCTTATAATGTAAACGTATTTAATATATTGGTTTTTTATCTGCTTTATTTACCATTTTGTTTTGACAAAACCTGTTAATTACCTTGATTTTTATTAAAAATCAGCAATAATAACGATTACATTTTACACATATCCCGAAACAAACATGACCAGCGCGTAAACCGCGCCGGGAAAGGAGTATTTCTATGAGTCATTTAATCGTTGTATCCTCCGACGCAATGGTCGGAGAAGACCTTGCCTATTTCAAAACGCTTTCCTCCTACCGCAAATGTTTTCAGGGAGGCGCGGAAATTACCAATGTTTCGTCCATCTATCCTTCCGTTACATTTCCCGCCCATGCCACCATGATTACCGGCATGTATCCGGAGCACCACGGCATTTTTTCCAACATGCAGTTAATTCCGGGCAGCGACCCAACGCCCTGGCAGTGGAACTATGATTTTCTTAAGTGTACGGATATTTTCCGGGCTGCAAAAGCCGCCGGAAAGACTACGGCTGCCGTTTTCTGGCCGGTGACCGCAAACAATCCCGCCATCAACTACCATATCGCAGATTACTGGGCGCAGGGCGGTACGGATACCACCCTGCAGGCTTTCGCCAGAACCGGCTCCTCGCCGGAAGTACTGGAAATTGTGAAAAAACATCAGCACCTCTTTTTGGGAAAGGAACGGGAACATCCCAGCAGAGATGATTTTGGCATGGCCTGCGCGGCGGATATTTTCCGCACTTTTAAGCCGAATCTCCTTTTTGTTCACCCCGCCAATATTGACGACGCGCGCCACACGGGAGGCGTTTTAGGCCCCCATTTGATTCCGGCCATTGATGATTTGGACCGCTGGCTCAATAAGCTCTGGGCAGCGGTAGAAGAAACCGGAGAGGCGGAAAACACAGATATTTTTCTGGTCAGTGACCATGGCCAGCGGGACGTCCGCCGCAATATCAGCCTGAACGTACTTTTTGCCGAGAATGGTTTCATTCGGCTCGCGGAGGATGGCTCGGTGGATTCCTGGGACGCCTATTGCCTTTCCAACGGCATGTCAGCCCTGGTTTTCCTGCGGGATAAGGACGATTTGTGCCTACAAAAAAAGGTTTATTCCTTTTTGGAGAAACTGCTGGATGATGAGGTTTACGGGTTTTCCCGTATCTATACCGAGGAGGAGTCCCGAAAGGAAGAACACTTCGGCGGACCTTTCTCCTTTGTATTGGAAACCGACGGTTATACCAGCTTCGGCGATTACTTAAAACGCCCCCTGGTGCGGGATTTAAGCAATGAGGACTACCGGTTCGGAGCCGCCACCCACGGCTATTTGCCCAATACCGGTCCCCAGCCCATCCTTTTGGCCAAGGGGCCTTCCATCCGAAAAAATGTAGTTCTTTCCGGAAGCCATATCGTCAACGAGGCGCCAACTTACGCTAAGATATTGGGAGTCAGACTGCCAAATGCGGACGGAACGGCGATTGAGGAGATTTTGGTGTGAGGTAAGATATAAACCGTAGAAAAGGGAGCTTTCCGAGAAATCAGAAAGCTCCCTAAGATTCAGTTTTTCTCATTACCCGCCCTTATTACATGACGCGGCGCTATGTATATAAACCATAAACAAAAACGTCAATTCGTTGTTCTCCACCATTCGAATCGGTAAACTGAAATTTTATGGGTATAAATAACCTTGCACATATTCTAACGAAACATCCATTCTTTCGGCAACCTGTTCATCAGTCATGCCAGTATTTTTAAATCTTTTTACAACGATTTCCATACTTTCGCCGACTTCGATAATATGATAATCAGGGTCGTAAAATCTTATGACCCGCTGCCCCCAACTATGCTCTATCAAACCATGAACATATACTATATCAAATTTCTTCACATGGTCTAAAAATGTGTCAAAATCTGTTTCTTCAAAAACAAGCTCAATTGCATTATTGTGCAGACTCACATCTTTATCAGCTATAAAATGTTGCCAGGTATCCATAGTTTGAAGTGCAAATCCTCCGGTTAATGTGACATTAGCGCCTAAGTCTACAATAACGTCCAAGCCCAGAACATCGTGATAAAATCTTTTGCTGATTTCCATATCCTTAACCGATATAAGCGTACTTATATATTTCATTCTATTTCCTCCATAAATTATAAGCTGTCTGCGTCTTTTATGTTTTGAGTATATCATTCACAGCATCCATTTTCCACCATAAAATACGGGGCACAGACAATTCTTGGTGGGTTATAAAAGTGGAGCTATTTTTATTGAAATTTGGAGTGGTGGTTATATCTTGTATCTACAAGTATTTTTAAATACCTTCGCACTGTTACAGCAGACTTTCCTGTAACCGCTTCGGCTTCTATCCAATATTTCATTGTTCAGTCCTGCTCTTTACTAGCTTCCTTTTTAGAATAAACATCCACAGGCGCCTGATATGGTCGCGCATCCCCCGTCCCCCCTGCAATATCATTTGCATAACCGCATGTGGTATGCACAATTTCTGACGGATTAAAGCCTTCGATACTTTTCATTTCCAAATGTCATTTCAAGCAGCTCGTTTGCAATTTTCCCATCTGCGATACGCATCAGATTATCTTCCGCATCTTCTTTCCCCAAAAAATTCATACTTCCGTACCAGACCACCTGACGGTCTATAATACAATAATGCTCGCAATAATCCTCCACAAGATTCATTTCGAATCCTGCCTTTCTCATCTGTTCCTGCAACTCCAGCCAGTATGCACTGTCCCCATATCCATAGCCGTCCGGCTTCCATGTAACAATGACTATTTTCATTCCTGCCGCCTGCTTTTCACTCAGTAAATGAATCCATCTGTCAAAAGCGGAAAAATGCCTATGACATCTGCGCCATCCTCTGAATTTCCCCTTAAATGGTCAATAATCTGCTCTTTCTTTAACTCCTTATATGCCTGTCTTTTGCAGTCCTGACATTTTATCTTGCTTCCGGCAACTCTTGGACAGCCGCTTTTCCAAAAATTGTAACACTGGGTATAATAATTGACTTCTCCGGTCGATTTCTTTACGGTACGTTTGCTGTATACATCCGTGCGCCCCCAAAACATGCTGAAGAACACTTTTGCATCCGTTTCTGTAATATTTCCTGGTATAATTCTTGCTCCTTGATTTGGAGCATATTCATTAACATCGGCATCTATCTCTTTTTCAGAATATGAAATCCCCGCGTCTGCCAGCAGTTTTTTCAGATATTGATTTTCCTTTTCCAGACAGCGTATTCTTTTTTCCATCTCTGCTGTGCTTTTCATCAGGAACTCCTACTTTCTCTTAATATCTATCCATCCATAATTTCTCATTTCTTCCCGAAATGCGCTTCTTCGCGGATACGCATCCTTATATGATGTCATAAGCCTCTGTTTTGCGCCCGGCTCCCCCATGGATTCCCGCACTTCGCCCAAAGCGGCGATATACGCCGCACATTCCCCATAATAATTTCTGCGGTTTGCGTCCATAATTCCTGCTGTCCGCTTTTCAAGCAGCGCTGTAATTCTTTTTACCGCACGGTCTCTGATATCAGATTCCATTGGCACCATAGACTTCCATTGCAAAAACAGCCGGCTGAACAAATCATCCTCATCCATTTCCTCAGGCACACATGCGCCTTTCCGATATTCTATGGCAGAAAATCTCATTGCATTTTTTACCATCTCCGCCATAGCAACGATTCCCTTATCATTCCATCGCCCCTCATGCAGATATATCAGAAACAGCGCAATCCCCTGTTTTATGAAGGTTCCCGTCCAAACCAGCGCTTCAGATTTATGCAATCCTTTGTCCAATACGTCCGCAAACTGTCCGTCTAAAAACCTGAGCATCAAAACCATATTATTGTTTGGTTTATTTTCCTCTCTCTCAAAATACACACTTTCGCCATATCCGCGAAAACTCCCCTCATCCAACAGATAGCCGTCGCTCTTGTACACCGGGAACAACTCTAACAGCTTTTGAAGTTCTTCCCTTTTCTTTCCGCTTCCATAACCGTTTAACAATGCACGGAGATAGTTCAGTGCGGAGGTATCCGATTCATATGCTGCGAAATAACACTTTTCCAGTAAAGACAATTCCCCATTTGATGCAATAACATACTCAGCCGTTTTCAACGCTGCTTTACTGCGGATTATATATTTCTTTGGTATCGCCTTCATCGCTTTTATTCCTATGGATACCATATCATTTGCCGCCGCATATTTCCCGTTTTCCAATATATTCAAATACAATCCGGGATGGACAGAGGCATATTTTTCCGCATACTGAACCTCCAGAGAAATATCGTTTAATAAACTGACAGCTTCCAAAATAAGGCGCTCCGCAGTATGCCCCGTCTTATCGCCAAGATATGCAATCCATAATGAAAGAAACTCTTCAAGCGCAGGTAATTCTTCATCGCCATGCTGCATAATCGCTTCTAATGTGATTGACTCCTCTTTTGCATTTACAATAATGCCATACAATACCTCCGGGCGTTTGGCCGGTGGTACTGCAAGATATGCACAATATACTGTATCAAGGACAAACTGTTTCAGGCTGCAGTTCAACAGTTCACGATACACCACATCCCCGAGTGAAAATTCTTCACCGCCATACTCATTATCGCACAAAATTTCCATTGCCAACATTTGATTTCCAACTTCAAAGCCTTCTCTATATCTCTCCCTGTCCATACAGATATGTACGAAATCACAGGCTTCCTCAAGCATATCTGAAATACCGCTGTTGTCCTCATAATAAAATTCCTCGCCACTGACACCATGCCAGTCATCATATTCTTCATTCAATATTCCGGTAATCGTAATTTCCTGTGAATCAATACTCTTTAAATTGTCTCTAACATGACGATACATTTCATCGAAACCAGTATCTTTTTTCTCATTTTGGTCTGTCAACTTTCCCTCTTTATTCCCAACAGATTTCAGCATTTCCAGGAAATCTTCCCTGCGATGCTCCGGAAAAATCCTTCCAACCTCATGTATAAAAGCAATGAGCTGCTCTGTTGAATATTGCGCTGTAAGGGTATCCGTCTGTTTTAAAAAATTTGTCAGGTTCATACCATACTCCTCTTTTTCCAAATAAGCATCAATAAATTGTTCAGGTGTACATAAATCGAACTTGTCAATTTATTCTCCTGGCAACAATTTTATTTGATGCATGCAAATGTTTCGGTACGTTTGGGTGTTCATCTTCAAACACATAAGATTTAAACTGCAATATTTCCCAATCTGTATACAATTCTTTAATTTCTTCATCTTTTGCCAAACCAATTGCAAACGGAGCAATATCCTCAGATGCAGGTACAGTATCTGTAAATATTTGAATTATATGAATGCCACCTATGTTGGTATACTTTTTCGCATTTTTTATAAATCTTTTCCACTCGTTCTTAGCCACAAAATGTAATGTTCCAAAACAGATAACCATATCATAATTCTGTTCAAACTGATATGTAGTTAAATCTGCTGCAAATGCGTTTACTTGTACATTAGATAATTCACATCTATGCTTTAGTTTTGCAATCCCATGTTCAGATAAATCAAATGCATCAACAAGACGTCCTTGTTTGGCCAGATATATGGCATTTTGCCCTTCTCCACACCCTATATCTAATACCTTTGACTGCTTGTTAATCAAATGCTCAAACTCAGTCACAGTTGCATTAGGTTCAATGGAAAATGCAACAGTATCATATTCCTGATATGCCTTCTCCCAAAACGGCACTAAATCTTTACTCATGTTACTTCCCCCTCAAATTCTAATTGAACAAAATCGCTGTGCGATGGCCTGCCAAGGCTGCGGCATAGCGATTTTGTTCAATCCATTTTTATTTTCTCCTATATGTTCTTGTTACATGGTGCTGACACCATGCCTTTTATACAGTTAAAAAATTTCCACTATGCATACTATTTCTAAAATGAGAAGAATATATTCGATTATTTTTTACCTATAATCAGGTATTCCCAACCGTTGTGCT
>CAMSTM010000075.1 GCA_947063675.1 uncultured Lachnospiraceae bacterium
ATAGGGCATAAGCCGCAATTCAATCCACATAGGGAAAACATCAAATTTTCTCTCTCGAAATCTTTCATAGGAAATCCTCTTTACCGAAATGCTCCACATAAATCTGCAATTCGGGTAATGTAATGATGGTCTTGAGTGGAGGTTCGGCACCCTCTGGAACAAAAATTGCTTCATATAGAAAATTATCCAATAACGGATATTCCTGTTTTTGTATTTCCCGTATCGTTATGTCCAAAGCAGACCTCTCAATTTTGTGCTTTTCATATATATTAGCATAATTCAGATAATACAGAAACAAAAGCTTATCAGAAATTCTCAAATATGACAAAGATTGTGAAATAACACGGAAAAATTATGATGGAAACAGAACGCCTGAAATATCAAAGCAATACTTTTGCCGTGAAATGTTTTCTGAATGCTGCGGAATATTGTAGAATGTGGGATATGGAAATGATATAATCAATTCTGTCAGAAAAATCGGGTTGAATGGAGGTAGATTTATGTTATCGATTTGCGGAGCTGACTGCTGCGCCGAATGCGGCAGAAAAGATGAATGCGGCGGCTGTGTGAAAACGGGCGGCCATCCTTTTGGAGGAAAATGCCTTGCAGCGGAATGCATAAAAAGGGGCGGTTTTGAGGAGTTCAAAAGCATAAAAAAAGCGTTGGTTGAGGAATTCAACGCGCTTGGAATCAAGGGTCTGGAGGTAGACGACCTTAATCTGCTGAATGGTTTTTATGTCAATCTGGAGTATCCTCTGCCAAACGGACAGTCGGTTAAATTCCTTGAAGATAATAATGTGTATTGGGGAAATCAGATTGAAATACCCGGCAGCGACAGATGCTATGGTATTGTCGCGGATGACAATTATCTTCTTGTGTGCGAATACGGTTGCGGCGGGACGGAGCCGGAGATAATTTTATATAGAAAAAGAGCGCAGCTTAACAGATAAAGGTGATGAAGGGAGTGGTGGCAATGAGCGATATCATGAAATTTTCAGACAGGGAGGAATTCAGAAAGTGGCTTTCTGGCAACTGCCTGTCAAATGAAGGTATCTGGCTTTTGTTCGGCAAAGCCGGCGGGCCGAAGACCATCAAAGCCGGAGAAGCGCTTGAGGAAGCCCTTTGTTTTGGATGGATTGACGGACAGATGCAGAGCATCGACGATAAAACTTATAAGAAGTATTTTTCCATGCGCAGGGAAAAGAGCAAGTGGTCGGAGAAAAACAAGGCATTGGTAAAAAGCCTTGAGGAACGGGGGATTATGACTGACTTTGGCAGGGGAAAAATAGAGGAAGCCAAAAAGAACGGCCAGTGGGACGCTCCAAAGCCCGTAGCGGTTTCGGAGGAACAAATTGCCGCCGTATCCGCCGTGCTGGAAGGACATGAGCCCGCTTTTACAAATTTTCAGGCTATGTCCCTGTCGGTTAAGAAAACCTATACGCGGGCATATTTCGACGCAAAGACGGACGCCGGGCGGGAAAAGCGGACCGCCTGGATGGTGGAGAGGCTCAATAAAAATCTAAAGCCTATGTAACCGCAGATACTGCGAAAACGCAAGATTCATGAAAACAGAACAAAGCAACCGTCCCCCGGTCTTAAAGGTACTTATCCATGTTGTGCTGTTCGATAACCTTTTTCCCGAGTAATGTAATCGCCTGTTCAGGGCATTTGTTAATGCAGCGGTAACACATGGTACAGTTACTTCCGGCAGCGGCAGCGCCGTCGGCTAATGTGATATTTCCTGTGGGGCAGCTCTTTTCGCACAAACCGCACCCGATACATTTTTCCCGACAGATTTTCAGCTTGTCGGTATAGTGTTTTGTCTGGCTGTAAAAGTAAAGCCTTTGCCCCAGAAGGCCGGCGGCACGGTGAAGGATTCCTAATCCCTCCCGGGGCGGTTTTCCATTTTTGATTTGTACAACGGCTTTTTGGAGTTTTATTTCTGCGTTTTTTACCAGCAAAAGATTCTTTTCGTAACTTCGTTTTAAAACCTTTTCATCACTGATGCTGTCCGGCATTTTCAGGTGCAGGCCGCCGGTTATGACCGCGCCGTATTTTTTTAATAAGCGGGCGAGGATTCCGGCCCCGTCGCCGCTGAAAAGTCCCATGGTTGCAATAATAAAAATCTTTTTTCCTTTCCAGAGCTGCCGGTTTTCGACGATATACTCCCGAAGTATTTTGGGGATATTGCTGAATTGAACAGGGTAGCTTATCACAAGTTCGCTGTCGGCCCGGATATGGGAGGCGGCTTCGCCTTGCTCGATGGAAAAAGCTAAGCTGCCGTTTCCGTATTCTTCCAGAAATCTGTGTATACAATATTTTGAATTACCTGTGCCGCTAAAATATATTCCTGTCATTTTTTCCTCATTTCTGCGCTGCTTTTAAGCGCATGGCGGAGTTTGTAGATGCCGTGCGGACACAAACTCTTTAATGTTTTCTATTCTGCTATACTTATCCAAAATAAGCAAGATATATGAAAAGGAAAAACTATATTTTTGCTATAATGCAGACTGAAAAAGGAGGAAGCTGCAATGCAAAAGCAAATTGAAAATGTTATGGCTATAATAAATTTTATTGAAGACCATTTAACCGAAAATCCGGATTTGGATACGATTGCGGAGGCAATGCATTACTCCAAATATCATATGCACCGTGTGTTTGCAGAGGAGGCTGGCCTGACGATTCACAATTATATGCAGCGCAGACGTCTGACTGAGGCGGCGAAGCTTCTGGTTTTTTCGGAAAAGCCGATTATGGAAATCGCGCTTATTGCCGGATATGAGAGCCAGCAGGCGTTTACGGCTGTGTTTAAGGAGATGTATAAGAAAACGCCGGGCAGATACAGGGAAGAGGAAGAATTTTACCCGTTGCAGCCAAGATATGTCCTGCATTGCAATCCGGTAAAATCCGTCGGGCCGGCGTCCTGGCGGCAGCGGATTGTTTTTGCCGGTCCTGAGGATATATCGCAGTGGATGAATCTGGTGCGGCTTGTGGCCGGAGGCTTCCCTTATCTGGACGAGGAAAAATATTTGATACGCCTGCAGGAATATATTGCCTGCAAAAGAGCGCTGATTTTGAAGGACAACGGTATGGCGGTGGGTGTCATGGCCTTTTGGAAAGAAACGGGCAGCATTGATTTTTTGGGAGTGCATCCCGGCTACAGAAAGCGGGGAATAGCAAAAGCATTTTTGTGGAAAGTATCGGAAGAACTCGTAAGCGCAGACAGCGATATTACGGTTACGACTTTCAGGGAGGGTGATAAAGCGGATACGGGTTACCGCAAGGCGTTCAGAAGGCTTGGGTTTGCCGAAGCGGAACTGCTTGTGGAATTTGGCTATCCCACACAGCGCTTTGTTTTGCAAAGAGGAGGGAAAACGGAGGAACAGATTGGATGAAAAATAAAATACAGCCGGCGGATAACCCTCTGGCACAGGATTTTAATATCGGGTCGTTGCTTGGGTTTGCGTTTCCTACTATTGTTATGATGATTTTTATGGGGCTGTATACGGTTGTGGATACTGTTTTTGTATCGCGGTTTGTCAATACGGACGCGTTATCGGCAATGAATATCGTCTGCCCGGTTATCAACCTGATTGTGGGATTCGGAACCATGCTGGCCACCGGAGGGAGCGCGATAATCGGCCGGAAAATGGGCGCCGGAGAAGAAACGCGCGCTTCTGCGGATTTTACTTTTATTGTAGGAGCGGGAATTGTGACGGGTCTGTTGATTTCCCTTACAGGCGTCCTTTTTATAGACCACATTATCCGGGGGCTTGGTGCAAGTCCTCGTCTGTTTCCCTATTGTAAAGAATATCTGCTGGTGATTGTGCTTTTTACCCCGGCAAGCATACTTCAGGTTCTTTTTCAGAATTTAATCGTTACGGCGGGACGGCCCGGGTTCGGAATGGTATTGTCGGTCAGCACCGGGGCTGCCAATATTTTATTGGACTATGTGTTTATGGTCCCGATGAAAATGGGAATCCGGGGTTCCGCCCTTGGAACGGGAATAGGGTATTTGATACCCACGTTGGCAGGACTGCTCTTTTTTGCGGGAAAAAGGGGAAGCCTTCATTTTCGAAAACCGATAATGGATTTCGGGGTTCTGGCAAAAAGCTGCTTTAACGGTTTTTCCGAAATGGTAAGCCAGATGGCGGCGGCAGTCACCACATTTTTCTTTAACAGGATAATGATGAAGTTATCAGGCGAAAACGGGGTTGCCGCTATCACAATCATGGTATATACTCAGTTCATGCTGACTGCGCTTTTCATTGGATTTTCGATGGGCGTCGCCCCGGTTATCAGTTATAATTACGGGCGGGGAGATGGGATTCGCCTGAGAAAAATATTCAGGATATGTCTTTCCTTTATTACGGCGTTGTCCCTTATGGTATTTGCGCTGTCTATGCTGCTTGGAACGCCGTTGGTAAGCATATTTTGCGCGGAAGGAACGCCTGTCTATGATATTGCGCGGGAAGGGTTTCGCATATTTCCCTTCAGTTTTTTGTTTTGCGGGCTTAATATTTTTGCGTCCGCGTTTTTCACAGCGCTGTCAAAGGGAAAGGAATCTGCGGTTATCTCGTCGCTGCGGACGTTTGTGTTCATTCTTCTTTTCCTGTTCACGTTTCCGCGGCTTTTCGGGGAAACCGGGGTGTGGCTGGCGGTTCCGGCGTCGGAATTGCTGACGGTGGCGGTGGTCTGTTTTCTTTTGAAATATTATAATAGAAATATGGAAAAGAGTATAAAGAAAATTTGCATTTAATACCGATATCATGTAAAATACAGGTGTTCGGCAGCCTTTACACCATTAACGATTTCTCAGGAGGAACGAATATTGGATAAGGAAAAGATAATGACAGAGCTTACAGGCTCACTTGAAAAAATTTTGAAGTTTGCAGGATGCGAGGAAGAGCTGGCCGGTTCTTTCAGGGAAAGCATTGCGGCCTATAAGAAACTTTCAAACAAAAATGACGACGACCCCGCCGCGGTACAGCTTCGGCGAAAAATAACGGAAATGTTTTATAAGATTTATGAAGCGGCGCTTCGGACCAGCGTCAGGTCGGGCAGCCTTCCGCCAATTATCCGTATGCTTTTTGACTTTGGTTATGTGGATGAAGAGATTGCGGGAATGGAAAATGCGGTTTATCTGTACGGGCTTACTCAGAATATGCCCACCTCCCCGGAAAAGGGAGTTTATTCCATATATGAATGGCTGATGGCGATTTATCACGGAAAAAAGGAGCCCAGCCGGAACGAGATGGATATGGACTACCGGGATTATATTCTGGAGCAGAAAAAGATGGGGCGGCTTACGCAGGAACAGGAAAATGCGCTGATGCAGAACAACGGTTCCAAAGTGATTTATGAACTCACAAATATGTTTCCCGTTATTAACCGGCTGACTTTCGGGCAGCTCAGTATTTTCTGTCCGCTATTTTCCTCCCACAATCTTTTTAAATCGCCGGATTCGGCTATGGTTACGGCGGATAAAATAACGGCTGAAATTGAAAATATCAGAAACAAGGATTATCGGGCTTTTTACAGGGAAACCCGGTTTTATAATCAGGAAAGAGGCATCAACGAGGAGATTGCGGTGGAGGTTCTGCCGGATATTATTCTGATGCCCAATATCGGCAGCAGATGTATTATGTGGCAGGAAATAGAAGGGAAAAAGCGTACCACGCCGTCCCGCATGATGCTGTCGCTTTTCCATACGGAGGATTTGACTCAGAGTATAATGCGCCTTACCGGCGAATTCCGGTGGGAAATGTGCAAGCGCGTCCAGGGAGGCAGATGGAACGATATAACGGAGCCGTCGCTCACCAGCGAATACTGCGATTACGCGCAGTTTTACCGTGGAAACAAGGAACTGTCCGCTGATACAAAGGAAAAAATCAAGCGGCAGCTTACCCGGGCAAGGAATAATTACAGAACCATGTTCGTTTCGGACTATACGACCTGGCTGCTCTATGAAAGCGCAGGTTCGCCAAGATTAAACAAAGTGGCCAGAAACATTTTGTTTACCTACTGTCCTTTCAAAAAGGAAGTCAGGGAAAAAATCGGCACAAATCCCCTTTATAAGCAGCCCATGGAAAAGTATAATATTATGAATTCCAAAAACCAGCGCAGGATTTCGATGCTGTGCAGGAAGCTGGAAACCACGCCGGAGGGCGTACCGGAGGAGATTGAGGAATACAGGAACTATCTGGAGGCGTAGGGACAGATAACAAAAAATTAAATTTTAAAAGTCCATATTATTCGGACACTTATGTCCAAAATCCAAAACACGACACTTCCCGCCAGGTGTCGTGTTTTTAACCGTATAGGTACAGCATATTATGCTGCATTATAAAACAGGGAAAAAACGGTTCGGCATTTCCTCTTAAATGCCAAGAATTCGGGCGGCATTGCAAGGCAAAACTGGTAGCCCTTCCCGGCGCAAAATATTATAATGAACGCATATGAAAAACAAGGAGGAACTGCCGTGGGTTTAGGAAACAATTTATTTAACGCGAGAAAGAAAAAAGGTTTGTCTCAGGAGGAGGTTGCCGGAAAATTAGGGGTAAGCAGGCAGACGATTTCCAAATGGGAAACCGACGAAACGCTGCCGGATATCCGCCAGTCAAAACGGCTGGCCGTTTTATATGGGCTGTCATTGGATGAACTGATTGAATTTGACATTGATGTGAAAGAAATACAGGAGGTCATAGACAGGACAAGCGAAGAGGTGTCGGAAAAGATAGACTGGACAAAGGCGTGGAGCAAGAAATATCCGGTTCTTAATCAGTACCAAAAGGAAGTGGACACCGGTTTTTATGCGGATAAGCTGAACGAACTTCTAAAGGATTTGAAAAGGAAATACGGTTATGATGAGCTGAACGCGTTTCTTGTCCTCAAGGATATTCTGGCGGCGGTGTGGAAAAGCAGGCAGGGAGCAGGCAAAACAAAAAAGAACTGAAATCAGGGAGGGAATCAAATTGAACTGGAAAAAGAAATTTATCACAATTTATACAGGGCAGGCATTTTCTCTGCTGGGGTCCGCCGCCGTACAGTTTGCCGTTATCTGGTGGCTGACCGTACAGAAGGAATCGGCGATTACGCTAACGCTGGCAACGGCGGCCTCCTTTCTGCCAAACATCTTATTAGGCCCTTTTGCCGGAGTATGGATTGACCGTTATAACCGAAGAACGGTTATGATTGCCGCCGACGGGCTGGTGGCCGTATCAAGCGCGGTACTTGGGATTGCTTTTTTAATGACCGGGGCGCCTGATGTGTGGTTTATTTACCTCATGCTTTTTATCAGGGGGCTGGGAAATACCTTTCACTCGCCGGCGATGCAGGCGGCTATACCCATGTTTGTCCCTGTGGAGATGCTTACAAAGGCAGGAGGCTGGGGCAATCTGATAGTCTCTGTTTCCACGATGCTGGGACCGGCCCTGGGCGCGGGCCTCATGGCGGTTTTGCCGATTGCAGCCATTATGCTGGTTGATATCATAGGAGCGGTTTTTGCTATCGGGTGCCTTTTGACGGTTGCCATACCGGATATTCCCCAAAGCGCCGGGAAAGTCCATATACTGGAAGACGTAAAAAAAGGTCTTGCCGCAATGTGGAGTAACAAACCGCTTCGAGCCGCATTTTTCCCGATTATTTTTGCCAGCATTCTTTACATGCCCCTTGGCTCCCTGTTTCCTTTGCTGGTTCGGGTACATTACGCCGGCGGGGCGTGGCATAATGCCGTTGTTGAATTTGTTTTTTCCGGCGGTCTTCTTGTCGCATCCTTTTTAATCGGTGTGTGGGGAGGCTCCAGGAAGAGGTTTTTAATGATTTCCCTGTCCATAATCGTGCTGGGAGCGGCAGCGGCGGTCGGCGGCATTCTTCCGGCCGGCGGATTCTGGGGTTTTGTGGTCTGCTGCTTTTTCATGGGAGCGTCGGGAACGTTCTTCAATGTTCCACTGATGGCGTATATACAGGAAACGGTGGCGCCGGAAATGATGGGAAAGGTTTTTTCCATGCTGACGACAGCCATGACGCTGGCGACGCCTTTCGGGCTGCTGATTGCTGGGCCGGTCAGCGAGGCAGCCGGTGTTGAATGCTGGTTTTGGGCATCAGGGTTATTGATGGTACTGGCAGGGGGATTGTGTATGGCGATGACGCGGCGGTATGACGGCGGGGCGGAGAGAAAGAATAAGACGTCAGACGCGAGGTAAGTTAGCTGACAAAGGAAAAAGCTGAATTTCCAACTTACCCGGAGTGTGGTAAAATGATAAAAAATGTTGGAAGAGGAGGACTTACAATGGAAAGGTATCAGATTATCACATCAATTGAAGACATGGGGCCATATGTATCAAAGCTGATTTTGCATATGCCTTGTGAGGTGCGGTGTGCAGAAATCTCGGAGCAGTCATTTAATATTTATGTGGAACGGCGGGACATCGTAACCGGAGAAGTGATTGTGTCCAAAAGCTTTGTAACCGGAGAAGAGAGCATCTGTAAGGGTTATCAGAAAGCTTTGGCTGTCTATCCCTGCGACGCTGCCGGAAATAAAAAGGCGGTATCTAATCTGGCTGCCATTGAACTGGCAGAGGAAGCCCTTGGCAAAAGGATAGAGGGCGATGTTTTGCAGGGGCGTTTTATTGATAATGCATATAGAGTTACGCTTTTACATACATTGGGCGGACAGCCCGAGAAATCTGGTTTTGTTTTTGACGAATGTGTGGGAGAAATCTGTCCGCAGCTTAAGGGGTGGAAACAGGAGGAACCTGCGGAAGAAAAGGCGCTTAAATTCGGTTATTTTGAACCTGAGGAAGTAAAAGAGGAAATACCTCTGATTATTTGGCTGCACGGTGCCGGAGAAGGAGGTTCTGACCCGAAAATTGCGTATGGAAGCAACAAGACCTGTAATATTTCTTCTCCTGCCTTTCAGAAATATTTTGGCGGAAAGGCGTGGGTGCTGGTACCCCAGTGCCCCACTGTCTGGATGGATGACGGCGTGGAAAAGCTTGGAAAATCCAACCGGAGCATTTATGTAGAACCGGTAAAGGAGTGCATTGACAATTTTATCCGTCAGCGGGAGGGACTGGTGGACAGAAACAGAATTTATGTCGGAGGGCTGTCTAACGGCGGCTTTATGACCATGCGCCTTCTGTTTGATTATCCTGATTTTTTTGCGGCGGCCATTCCGGTGTGCGAAGTATTTTACAGTCATAACATAACGGATGAAATGCTGGAGAGCATCAGGCATATACCGGTCTGGTTCGCCCATGCGAAGCCGGACGAGCTTGTGCCGCCGCGTGAAACCTCGCTTCCTACCTATCATCGCTTAAAGGCGGTCGGTGCGCAGAATGTTCACTTCACCTATTATCTGTACATGCAGGATTTGTCAGGACGATACAGGGATGCTTTTGGCCGGCCGGTCAGAATGTTTAACCACGCGGTCTGGGTTCATGTTTTTAACGATGAATGTCATACTGAGCTCGACGGCAGCGCCGTTTTGGCAGGCGGAGAACCGGTGAGTATTTGGGAGTGGCTGGGAACCTGTAAAAAAGTTATTTAAACATGACATACAGTTGTCGTGTTCACTATGGTATAATCATACATATTTACGGAGGAAAATGTATGAGATACACATGGATTGACGAATATCTGCTGAACAAACCGGGCGTGACCAAAGACCTTAAGAAGGAATGGAACTGGATTCGCTATCAAATCGGGGAAAAGATGTTTGCCGCGGTCTGTCTTGGGGAGGATAACGAGCCCTACTACATAACGCTGAAACTGGAACCGGCGGAGGGCAACTTTTTAAGGACGCAGTACGAGGATATCCTTCCGGGATATTACATGAACAAGGTACACTGGAATTCCATCAAACCGGACGGGGAAGTGCCGGACGACCTGTTAAAGGATTTGCTGGACAAGTCCTACCGGCTGGTGCTTGGGGGGCTTAGCAGAAAAAAACAGAAAGAAATACTGGAGGGTACAGGTATGGAAGGGAGGTTAAGCTGTTGCGGCACGGAATGCGCAAAATGCGGTTGTTACGGAGATTTATGCAAGGGATGTAATGAAACCCGGGGAAAAGTATTCCACGTGCCGCAGGGACAGGCATGCGGGATTTACGAATGCTCCATGAATCAGAAGAAGCTGAAAAGCTGCGGGGACTGCGAGCATGTTCCCTGCGATATCTGGCGGAAAACGAAAGACCCTTCCATGTCGGAGGAGGAATTTGAAAGAAATATTGCAGGAAGAGTAAAAAATCTTGGCCGCAAAGAGTTGGATTAACTGTCCAATGAAAACAGAATGAAAATATATTATCCTCTTATCAGAGCCACAAAGGCATGGTAAGAGGATATTTTTTTGCAGGCAGCAGGCGCGGAGATATTGCATCTCCGCTTACGGGCTGTTACACAAAGGGGAGTTTTTATGCTGTTTCTGATTGATTATGAGAACGTCGGCAATGCCGGGATGAAGGGCTGCGGTTATCTGGATGCCCGGGACTATGTGATAGTTTTTTACAGCGAGGCCAGAAGACATATGGAACAGCGGATTCTGGAGCAGGTAACCGCCTCCGGCTGTGCTTTTGAGATATGCAAGCTATGCAAAGCCGGAAAGAATGCCCTTGACTTTTATATTGCTTCCCGCCTGGGAGAGCTGGCTGGCGGCGGGTATGACGGTATTGGCGTTATTGTCAGCAACGACGGCGGTTTCGGGGCCGTTCGGGATTACTGGGAAAAAAGAGCCGCCCATAAAAGAAAAATTCTGCTGGCCTCCTGTGTGGAGGACGGGATTGTGAGCGGGAACGAGAACAATGAGCGCACGGCTGCACTGCGGCGTCTGCGGGAGAATCTTTCAATCGGTGAGTACTATTCCGCCTATAAGGAGAAGACGCGCACAAAGGAGGTTCTGTGCAGATTGTTTGAAGGTACGGAATATGAGGGCAGAATCGGAGAAATTCAGAATCTGCTGGAAGAAGGAGGGAAAACTTCAAAGGTTGTTTATCTGAACAGCTTACATTTATTTGGAAGAAAAAGCGGACTGGAAATATATCATAAAATCAGGGAGTGCGGAGAATTGGGCTAAGACTTCAAATACGCTTGACGTATATGAAAACCAACTTTACAATAAATATTGTATATTATGGGAGGACTGGCAGAATGAATGAAATAATAAAGGCTTTATATGCAAGAAAATCTGTCCGCGTATTTTCGGAGGAGGAAATTTCAAAAGAAGATAAAGAAAGTATTTTAGGCGCGGCACTGCAGGCACCCTCCGCAGGCTGTCAGCTTCTTTATACGATTCTCGATATTACCGACCCTGACAAAAAGGAGAAGCTGGCGGACTTGTGCGACCATCAGCCTCTTATCGCAAAAGCAAAAATGGTGCTGGTATTTTGTGCAGACTGCCGGAAGTGGCTTTCCTTTTATGAGGAAGCGGGGCTGTCTCCGAGAAAGCCGGGGACGGGCGACTTGCTTTTAGCGGTGGAGGATGCGGTGATTGCGGCGCAAAACGCCGTGACGGCGGCGGAAAGCCTGGGGATTGGTTCCTGCTACATCGGCGACGTGATGGAAAACGCAGAGGAAATGAAGACGCTCTTAGGGCTGCCGGAGTACGTGTATCCCGCCTGTATGCTGGTGTTCGGGTATCCTGTGCAGCAGCAGAAGGAGAGGAAAAAGCCGGAGCGTTTTGCAGTTTCCGATATTGTCTGTGAAAATTCCTATCAGGATAAGAACGGCCGGCAAATCAGGGAGATGTTTTCGGGAAAGACAGGGCAGCAGGAATACGACAAGTGGATGGAGGCATTCTGGAAGAGAAAATATGAATCGGATTTTTCCAATGAGATGAACCGCTCCATGGAAGTATATCTGAAGGACTTTCAGGAATAAAGAAGCGGAAAGTATACTACTATATGCATAGGCTGGGATTGGGCGGCTGGCAAAACAGAAAGAAAAGCGGGATAAGCAGAAAGGACAGACTTGACATACATACCGGTAGTATGTTAAAGTTAAACATACCACCGGTATGCAAATGTATTGATAACATATCAGAAAGAGAGAACGCCATGGCAAGGAACAAGCATCCGGAGGAAACTGTTAATTTAATATTGGACGTCTCTTTTCGGCTCTTTATGGAAAAGGGATACGAGCATACATCCATTCAGGATATTATTGACAATCTGGGAGGGCTCAGCAAGGGAGCGATTTATCATCACTTTAAATCAAAGGAAGATATTCTGGAGGCCGTGACAAACAGAATGACGGAGGAATCCAACAGGCTGCTCGCCGTGATTCGTGACAGGACGGACCTTAACGGGAAAGAGAAGCTGGCAATGATGTTCAGAAATTCCCTTTTAAGGCCCGAGCAGAATAAAATCTTTCAGGTTGCGCCTAATATCAGCAGCAGTCCGGGTCTGCTTTTCAGCATGCTGCATGATACTGTGGACGTGGTGACGCCGGATTACATGCTGCCGGTCTTTTTACAGGGAGTTGCCGACGGCTCTATTAAGACCGATTATCCGGAGGAACTGGCGGAGCTTATTATGCTGTTGGCAAATATCTGGCTGAATCCAATGACATTTGACGATTCTCCCGAGAAAGTATACCGAAAAGTCATGGTGTTTTGCCAGATGATGCGGGGATTGGGGCTGGACATTGTGGATGAGGAAATGGTAAAGAGAATGTTTGAATTGACAGTGATTTATAACAAAAATAAATAGCAGAAGAAGCTGTTTTAAGCAAGTGTATCTGTAACAGGAATTTTATGCAGCGGTTCCTTTTCGGGGGCAGAGATATTCTCCTGGTAAAGAGGGCTTTGGAGGAAAAGGAATGGAGCTGCAAAAAATTTACAAAATACATACCGCTGTCCGGTATGTAAAGAAGAGGAGGAAAAATTATGAATAAAAAGTTTTTTACAAGGGACTTTACGCTGGTGGTGATTGGCCAGATTATTTCGCTGTTCGGCAATGCCACTATTCGGTTTGCACTGCCGCTGTATCTTATGAATCTGACAGGCTCGGCAGCGCTTTTCGGGACGGTCACGGCCTGCGCTTTTATCCCATCGGTTCTTGTCTCGCCCGTGGGAGGCATTATTGCGGACAGAATCAACAAGCGCAATATCATGGTGGCGCTGGACTTTTTTACAGCGGCGGTAATTCTTTTATTTTCGCTGCTTAAGAATGATGCAAACGTGGTGGTGCTGCTGACGGTGACACTGATGCTTCTATATGGAATTGCCGGGGCTTATCAGCCCTCCGTGCAGGCAAGTATCCCGTCGCTGGTGAATCAGGAAAATTACGTGGCGGCAAATTCCGTTGTCAATGTTATCAACTCACTCTCCGCACTGACAGGGCCTGCTCTTGGAGGAGTTTTGTACAGCGCTTACGGGCTTGAACCGGTGCTGTGGGTCTGCATCATATGCTTTTTCGTATCGGCGGTAATGGAAATCTTTATCCGCATGCCTTTTCAAAAACAGCCTTCCGGCGGCGGTATATGGAAGACGGTAAAAGGAGATTTCAGGGAAAGCTTTCGGTTTATCATAAAAGAGGAACCTGCTGTATGCCGGGGATTGTTAGCGGTTTGCGGAATTAATCTTTTTTTATCCGCAATGATAAATGTGGGGATGCCGTATCTGATAACGGAAGTGATGGACTTAGGGGCCTTTAATCCAAACCGGCTTTACGGCTTTGCAGAGGGCACGCTGGCAGCCGGCGGACTGGCCGGCGGCATATGCGTGGGCGTTTTAGCGGGAAAGCTTGTAATTCAGAAAGCCGGCAATCTGCTGATATTGGCGTCCTTATGTGTGTTTCCTATGGGAATTTCATTTTTGCTTTTTAAGACAGGGATGATAAATTATCTGGTGATGGTGGTCTGCTGTTTTGCTATAATGATATTTTCCACGATTTTCTCCGTGCAGGCGATGTCTTTTGTACAGGCCAGGACTCCGCAGGCATTAATCGGAAAAGTAATAGCTGTTATGCTGACGATTTCCATGTGCGCTCACCCTTTAGGAAGCATGTTGTACGGATTTTTGTTTGAAGCGGCGGAAGGAAAGGAATTTGCGGTGGTTTTGTTCGCGGGCGCGGTTTCTTTTCTGATTGCGGTGAAAACGAAAAAGATATTTAAAGAATTTGCATAAATTAACAGCCCTCACGCAGACAGGACCTTAATCAGGCAGCGCGGCAAAACTGCGGAGAATAGCAGCAGACCGGGCAGGAGCCTTCCAATTTTAAGGCATCCAGCCCGGTCTGTATACATGGCATTTACTGCCTGGTACAGAAGGAACAGTAAAAATCCTGCCTGTAATAGTTACCGTTAGCTGACATAATTGTCAAAGTATCCCTGAATTAAAATCACAGGCGTTCCCTTATCGCCGGAACCGCTGGTCAAATCGCAGAGGGAGCCGATTAAGTCGGTGAGCCTTCTGGGGGTGGTTCCCTGAGAAGTCATATCGCCCACCAGATTGTCTTTCTTTTCCCTGATACGGTCGGAAATGGCATCCTTTAACGCCTGACCCGACAAATCTTTAAAATCATTGTCCGCAAGGTATTTCAGCTTAATTTCGTTAGGCGTACCGTCAAGGCCGGGTGTGCTGGCAGGAGATACGCAGGGGTCTGCAAGCTCCCAGATTTTGCCTGCCGGGTCCTTGAAAGCGCCGTCGCCGTAAACCATAACCTCCACGTTCTTTCCGGTTCTGTTTAAAATTTCCTTCTGGATATCCATTACCAAATCGGTACATTCCCTGGGGAAAAGCTTGATGGTATCCTCCGTGGACTTGTTGGAGCCGAGCAGGCCGTAGCGCTCGTTACAGCCGCTTCCGTTTACAGGGCTTGTGAGAATATCGTCCATGCCCATGACCACTTCAGCGCCGGCGGCTTTTAAAAGCCTCTTGGTGCGGGCCCTTGTGTGGATATCGCAGTTTAATACCTTTTTGGTATAAGGAAGAATGCTGCGGCAGTCGTTGGCAAATATGATTTCCACCTCGGCGCCGGATTCTTTAATTAATTCTCCATAATAAGCGACATAATCCACCCCTGTAAAAGGATGTTTGTTTTCGCCGAAAAGTTCTCTGTATCTTTCCAGTGTGAGGACGTCGCTGTAGGGATTGATTCCCGCCTCGTCAAGCTGGTCTAAGGAAACAAGCTCGTTGCCCACCTCGTCGCTGGGATAGCTGAGCATCAGGACGATTTTTTTTGCGCCCATGGCAATTCCCCTGAGACAGATTGCAAAACGGTTCCTGGACAAAATCGGGAAAATCACGCCAATCGTTTCTCCGCCCAGCTTTGCCTTAACGTCCTCGGCAATTGCCTGAACAGAGGCATAATTTCCCTGCGCCCTTGCAACGATAGATTCTGTCACCGCAATGACGTCCCTGTCACGGATTTCAAAGTTCTCGCTTTCCGCTGCTTCCAGTACACTGTCCGTAACAATTTTTACCAAATTATCGCCTTCCCGGATAATCGGGCAGCGGATTCCCCGCGATATAGTTCCTACTTTTCTCTCCATAGTTCTCCTCCATAGGAAGCGCTTTACATTCCGATTGACCTGCTTCCTTTTATTTAATCGTATTTCAGGCGGCAGCCAGAACTTTTATGCCGTCCTTTCTATTATAATATAATTGTCGGAAAAACAAAAGAAAAAAATAGCGGCTTATCTTATTTTTGTTTTCCGTTTTTCAGGGCAGCCTGCTCACGTCTGAGTTTTTCCAGTTCTTTTTCCAGCTTTTCGTTTTCTCTTTTTAGTTCTTCATTTTCACGCTGCACTACATCGTTTTCCAACTGTATCTTTTGGTTTTCCTGTTGTATTACATCGTTTTCCAACTGTATCTTTTGATTTTCCCGTTGTATTGCATCGTTTTCCAACTGTATCTTTTGATTCTCCTGTTGTATTACATCGTTTTCCAGCCGCATCTTTTCGTTCTCCTGCCGCACCTTTTCATTCTCCACCCGCATCTCTTCAGTCTTTATCCGCAGTTCTTCGCTCTCTTTCTGCATCTCCTGAAACATAAG
>CAMSTM010000076.1 GCA_947063675.1 uncultured Lachnospiraceae bacterium
TTTCCTGAAAATCTTTTTCATTTTCCTCTTGACATATTACCAAATTGCTTTCTCCCGCCATTCTTTTCCAATCAATAGACCGCATCCTGCAATTACAGTAATTACGACAATTAGAATAACATCTATCGCCGGAATACTGTTTTTATACACTGTCATATCGCTTTTCAGCAGAAAATACTGGATTACTGTCATTGCCGCCAATATCAAAAAACTGATGATACTGATGCCATTGGCCGCCAGTTCTTTTGCCGTATCCCATAAGCAGATTCTTTTATTACAGGCATAAGCTCCGGCTGTTATTATCCAGAAGGCCAGCATATAGGAAAACCGCATGGTATATCCCTGATAAGACCCTCCATGCCACAAAAGGTTCGTACTTTCAAGTATAACAGGCGCACAGAGAAGTATTATGATAAACCCGAAAAACCTGACTCCTTTTTCCTTATAATGCTTTACTCCATATAACAAAAAGAATGCTATCGGGATTCCCATATTAAGCAATTTCATCCATTTCGCCGTAAAAAAGAACCAGATAGAACTCCAGATTTCCACAAGTCCATGATTATCCCCGGCCCTCCCAGCGCTTAAAATCTGAATCGCTCCCGGCAGCCAAATCCATGACACCAGCATCATAGCTGTCAGTGTTGACAGGAGCAGCTCCGGCAATCGTTTTTGATATTTTTCTTTAGATAATAGCGGCAGGCATCCTGTTAAGAACAGTAACATAAGAAACAGCATATAGGTATGCTGGAAGCTCATCATACAGGTGACAGCCAGGCAGACAATATAAGTAATTCTTTTCCCTTCATTCATGAGAAGAAAATACCCATACATAACCAGTGGAAACATAAAAGATATATCCAGCCACATTGGTGCATAATAATACTGCATGTTAAAAGGTGAAAACACATATAACAGGCTGAATGAGAGATAAATCCAGGGCGAAAGCTCTGAAAACCACTTTCGCAAAAGAAAACGGATGCTGAAACCCGTCGCAACCAGCTTAATTAAAATATAAACCGACATGGACGTTTCAATGAACTCTCTTTTTATAAATAAAAAGAACAGATTAAACGGGCTGATTAGTCCAAAATACAACACAGAGCCAGCCATATTATTGCCCAGTCCCGTATGCCAGTCAAAAAACAAGGATTTCCGTCCGTGCAGCACATCCCACAGATGGGTATACATTGGCACACACTCCTCCGCCATATCCCCAATATCAAGCAGCATCTGTCCAAAAGGCCAGATGCCCTTGCTGGCGCAGACGATACTCCATATTAAAATTATTATTAAAACCAATGCAGAACACTCTTTCAGAGCATCCTGCATCCTTTTTGCATTAAAACTGTGCCTTTTCATTTATCCGTTCCTGCCTGTCAGCATTTATTTTTAAACACCTGCTGTTTATTTTGTCGGATTAGGGTCTTTCATTGCATACATAGCCTTTGCACACTCATAATCATATATATCGTCAATATCAGCCGCTTCCCGTTTATTAATAAGCAGCCTGTATGCTTTAGGTCCATAGTTGTAATGCCATTCTTTCAGCTTTTCTCTGGGCGCCAGATTAATCCCATTCGTAAAATGGTACAGCATAGGAAGCTGCTCGGAATTCTTGTGGGCAAGCCCCATACTAAAGTTTAAAGGACCTTTTTCGTCCATCAGGTAGGTCTGATACGGGCTGCATGTAATCAGCGAATCATAACCCTCCCCCAGTTTTTGAAAATATGTTTTAATTGCCTTTTCATAAAGATACGGTTCCACCAACGGCGAAGTAGCGCATGCCCACAAAATATGCCCGCCCGGCATAGAATCACTGATATACTCAAGAAACATTCCAAAAGGAACCGACTCGTCCGCATATTGGACAGGCCTCTTAATTGCTGTCACTCCCTCATCCCTTCCCATTTGAAGCATCTCATCCGAATCAGAGGACACGATAATCTCCGTAATGCCTTTTACCTCTTTTAGCTGCCTGATTTTGTGCACCAGCAAATTAGTATCCGCAAACGGTAAAATATTTTTGTTGGGTAAACGAGTACTGTTTCCTTTCACCGGTATGATTGCTGTAATTGTTGTATCCATCATTTTATCCCTCCTGCTTTTCCAATACTTTTGCAATTTTTGCAATTATGCTGTTTATTTCCATGTCATTCGTCTTTTCAAAATCGTTCGCCACCTGCTCTAATTTCCTTCTGTCCTCACGTTTTTTTTCAAGCCATTTCCACCCAGGCTTTCCACTCTCCAACATGGTCAGGTAAATATTGTATAACGGCGTAATTCCCGTCAATGCCCTGGTAAGTTTTTCCGCCGGCCCCATTTTATGATAATAAGCCTTAAGCTGTTCCTTTGTCAAATTATAGTAGGAATTTGCAATAACCTCCTCTGCCATATCTGCAAATTTGATATAACTTGGTTTTTCCCAGTCAATAGTATACACTTCGTCAATCAGTTTTTCACTGACCGGAAACGGTCTCTCGTCATTATGCGTAGTTTCCTCAAAATCCTCAAAATTTGAAATCTTATCCGCCTCCTTTAAAAATGCCAGCTCGTAATCGGACGGCACCGGTAACGGGAACAGAAGATAGCACATCTTTTTCCCAAAAAATGCTTCCACAAAAGTGGAACTGTTTCCAGTGTATACTTTATCACTGATTAAAATCCACTGCTTTACGGATAAGTCGCCAATCACCTTAAAGTTTGAAAATTTCTCCGCCATTTCATCCGCCTGCTCGCTGACCTCCCCCGGATGCGGGCGGTAAATAAATACCACATCCTCCCTCTTCTCACAAATCTGACTCATCCATTCCAAAATAATTTTTTTGGACGGAAGCATGCAGTCCTTATAATAAGAACGCCATCCTTCTCCAAAACGTTTGCACATAGTAACAAGATACTCCTCCGTATGGAAATCAGAAAAGTATGGCGATATAAAAAGAAATATTTTCTTATCCTCTGAAATATCATAATCCTTCAACACATCTTCTTTTGAACGATAATAACCGTTAAACTCATCCCGCAAAAAATCCATACCCACATGGCCTATCAGCTTTACTTTTCCGGGGTTCATTTTAGCTGCTTCCAGCATACGTTTCCTGTTCATCTCTCCCCATGAAACACGAACCACCTCCTTGGCAACGCCGGAATAGTTTTTAAACGCCTTCGTATCTTTTTCGTCCATGGGAAATACAATATTTTCCCATTGTAAATCAATAATCTTATCAAACTTAACATATTTCTTGGTATGCCATTCAATGGATGCGTTCTGATAACACGCCATTGTAACCACTACCCTGGCATGGTAGATGGGCCGCATTGCCTTTAAAGCTTCTGCATCTTCTATATGAATTATCTTTGTTTTATAGCCCCGCCGGTCTAACTCATACTTTAAAAGGCACAGGTTTTCCAGCTCCCTTACCTTATGCTCATAAACAAACAGAAAATCCAGTTCTTCGATTCTGTATTTTATCATTTTCCCTCCCGCGCCTGATTTTTCAGGTAAAATATTTTTTTACCATCGCAAGCACTGTAAGTGCCATGCTCTTTTCCCATACCTCACCCTCATGGAACATAAGCGAAATATCTTTTCTTAAATCATCCTCCAATGCCTGATTTTTTATTACATTGTCATAAAACTCCGTCAGGTACTTTTGAATACTCTTATCCTTATAATACCAATAATCGACAGGATTCATAATATCCCTGTTATCAATATGAAAAACCGAGCAGAAAAACTGCCACAAAAGTCTCTGTGTCGTTTTCATTTTTCTGATAAATATAAGGCTTTCTTTAGGCTTTACGCCCCCCCACTTTTCCCAGCCAAATTCAGTGGATGCCGGGTATTTTTCTTTCATCCATTTCAGATAAATATGATGATAATTTCTAAAGTCAAAGGGAACCGAAAAAATGATATCCAAAAAATCCACATCCATAAACGGCGATGCCGTTTCAACATAATGTTGTCTGGTAAGGTAAGAGGACTCCGCCCCAAGCATGCCTCGGGTATAAATGGCAAACATTTCCTGGCACGGATACTCTTTTAAAATCTCCTCATCAAACTCATACTTTAACCTTTCGGAGTAGGCATTCATTCCAAATACCGGCTTGCCGTAATTAAATTTCCTGTCGTGATAAAATGTTCCTACATCTGAACCGCCAATCAGCCCGGTATGTTCAATTCCGAACTGCTCCGTACGAAGTGTCCGCAGCATCCGGTTTCCTCCGGTAATTCCCATATACAGGGCAGCTCCATTATTTCGGGAAGTAATTTCCTCCAAATCATACATCCAACGGATATCATCCAGCGGTTTAAAAACATATTCATGCCCCAAATACAGTGCCACTTGCTTTGATATACTTTCATCCCGGTACCCTGCCTGGCAATAAGTAACATTAACCTGGTCTGTATAACCCATATCATGGGCCACCCATGATACCATACGACTGTCAAGCCCTCCGCTTAAATCCACCAGGTGACGGTAGCCATATTCTCTGTCCTTATCAAACTCGCGTCTTATGGCCTCACGAAAAGCGGTATCAATTATCTCTACTGCCTCCGCCTCGCTCATTTGCTTTTCTTTATTTGCGATAAAATGATATCTTGTAATACTTACCTGTCCGCTTTTAACGCTTAAATACTTACCTGGCAGCAAACGGTGTATTTGCCTGATAAAGGTACTGTCATCTATCATGTAAGCATATGTGAGCATATACTGTGCCGCCACTGGATTGAAATCAAAAGGTATATGATTTGCCTTCAAAACCTTCACCATATAATCTAAATGGTCAGATAACATCCATTTTTCACCGTCAGCATAATAATACAATGCTTTAACTGCTATTTGGTCTGTATAGGCAATCAACATTTCATTTTGCTTGTCAAACAGATATCCGCAAAAGCCTCCTCTAAGCTTTTTAAGGCTTCCTTCTGTATCCTGGTAAAGAGCATTAGTAAATGCTGCCGGCCAGTCTCTGTAATCCCCATGAATATAATCCGACTTATTATGGACATATCCATTTAAAAAGCTGATGTGCTGATTATCTTCAAAAAAAATATTATCCCCGGGGAATTTATTCAGCAGATTATTATACTGCTTACAGCTACCCATATCATAGAACTCACCCAGACACCCAATATCTAATTCCTTTGCCGCCAAAAAGCCATGCATAGGCTAACCTCCTGTTAAATTGTTATATCCTGCAGTTCTTTTGTTAATTCCGTAAAATTTCTTTCTGCATCAAACTTTTCTTTAAACATTATCAATGAATTCCGGCACATGGAAAAATATTCTTCGCTTCCATAGTTTTCTGCTATTTGCCGGATTGCCTGTCCAATTTCCTCTTTATTCGGATTCTCTGACAGCAAAACACCATTGCCTCTTACCATCTGCGGCAGTTCGCCTACCGCAGTTGCAATTACCGGCACACCAAAAGAAAGCGCTTCCTGAACTGAAACCGGGGAACCTCCCTCCGTCTGTGTTGTCGTTATAAAGCAGCCTACATAATTATCCCTGTAGAATTGAAGCACTTTATCATTTGTCAACGCACCAACAAACTGATATTGAATATTTTTCATCTCTCCCAGCTTTTTCTGTGCCTCTGCCTGCAACGCCTGCAATTCCTCTCCATCTCCAATATGAACCCATTTAACATCTTCATTTTCAACCGTAGCAAGACCGTCAATAATCAGGTCTATCCGCTTTATAGAAAGTGCATGAGAACAACTTACCAATAAAAATGCCACCCCCTCCTTTTTCCTCACCTTTCTCTGTTCATACGTAATTCCTTTCTCTGAAACTCCCAGGCGATGCAGGGGATATCTGTCTGTCTCCATCTTATGGTATCTGCTAATATAATAATTTTTCGCAAATTGCGCCGCAAAAATTAATTTTGTTAATCTGTCATCCATTTGAGGCTGAAAAAACTGTTTGCCATACCGTTCCCTCTCATCATATAAATCACATCCATGAGTCCTTGCTATCATTTTAATACCCGGAAACTTATGCTTGTGCATAGCAAAACCAAAACACTTATAGTCAAACCAATAAAAATAAAAAATAGCTTTCGTATCTCTTCTGATTCCCGTTGCCTTTTTTAACCGACGGTAAAAAGTTTCCGCCGCCGTCCCGAACATAAGTGCCCGATAAATACGCCGGCCTGTCTGCTTCCCCTCTTTTATAATCGCCGCTATTTCAGTATAACAGTCCTTTTCAAGCATAAACCGTAATAAGGATACTATCTTGTCAAAAATCCCCTGACTTACAGGAACAATATGCGCATTTATGGCTTCCGTTCTCCCATGCTCTGTGCCCGGCTCCACTTCCGTTGCAATAACTAAAACCTGAAAAGCCTTACATAAATACGGATACTCTGCTCCTGCAAACGTATCTTCACCATGACCATAAGGAAAATCTTTTGTTATTAAATACATCTCTGGTTTCATTATTTTTCCTGCGAATTAATAAAGTCTATAATTGGTTTCATAACTACAGGCATATCGGCAATTTTCTTCACATAGCTCCTGATTGTCTGTTGCATTTCTTTTTTTGAATATTTTCGACAAAGTCCGTCATAAAAAGCAAGCACTTTCTCAATATCTACAGGCGATGCATCGTTGGAAAACTGACACACGAAAGGATACTCCTCATTAATCCCGTCCACTTTACACCCTGTTATCATAGGAAAACCTTTAGCCATATATTCCCGGGTTTTCAGCGAATTCTCCCGCTCAAGCCCATCCTTATATACTCCAATTGCTGAGATAGCAATATCTCCTTTTTCATATGCCTTATCCAGATTTTCTCCTATCATAGTAGGATAAAAAAACACCTTCTCTTCCAACCCATATTTTTGAACCAGCTTTTGATACCCCTGTTTTTCCGGTCCATCTCCAACCAAATGGCATACCACCTTACGTATATTTCCTTTTTTGTAATAGTCATGCAGCCCTTTTATCACCCGCTCATATCCATGATGCTTCTGCATAAATGCTACTGCTATTAAGCTTACTGTGTCGTCTGCCCCTTCCTCTGCTCGTGGCAGCTTCACCCTGTCAACCAAAATTCCGTTCCCTGTCCGAATCGTAGGAATGCCAAAAATAACTTCGTCTTCCGAATATGTGATATACCTGTCTACATATTGGACCAATTTTTTGCGCTGATATATTTCCTTAAAATAATATGGCCAGGTTAACAAGCGCATAAATTCGTCTTTATCATAGGGATACGTAAAAATCTCTATTAAAACTTTACAATTTGGCCATTTTTTCTTTATTATCCTGAAAAAATCAACATAACTTTTGTCTGCTGTCGTCCTTCTTACATAAATAAAATCAGGATTCTCCATATTTTCAAGTGCTGCTTTATAAGACCTCTCTACAGCGCCGCCAGGTAAAAGCCTTCGCAAGCGACGAAGAAACGAGACCTCCTCCGGCAAAATATTTAATTCACTAATTATTAAATGCCTGCCCAGTTCTTCTACCTGCATATCGATTTTCTTTTGTACGCCTGGTGTGATTTTTGCATTAAAATGAATATAATATCCTTTTTTAATACTTTCCATATCTGCCATTCTTGAAATCCTTAACTCCCTGATAAACAGCCTTTACCATATCCCCTTTTCCCTGTATAGCCCAAATTACTGTCCACGCCAGCCTGTTCAGCAAAAAATAAATACAAAACAAACAAAATCTGCCCCGGTTCATATGAATTTTATTGCACAACAGCCAATTTCTGGTGATATAGTACGCATTCTCCGGCCTTTGATTCCCTTTCGTGGAACCGTTCACCTTATGGTAAACCCTGGCCTCAGCACAATAACTGATTGGAATACCCTTCTTTGCCGCCCGCAGGCTGTATTCAGTATCCTCGTAGTAAAGAAAAAATCTTTCGTCCAAAAAACCTGACTTTTCTATAATTTTATCTGACAGCAGCATACAACAGCCATTTGCAAAAACACAGCGACCACTCTCATCATACTGTCCCCTATCAGCTTCATTTAATCCCCTTTGACAGGCTTTCTTAATTATACCTGAAAAGCTTCCTCCGGCACACCAGATAATATCCGGTCTGTCCGCATATAGCACCTTTGGCACCACAATGCTTTCCGTTTTCCTGTAGTCGGCAAGCAGCCGCTCAATAGCATCGGGTTCAATTTCCGTATCATTATTCAGTAACAAAAAATACTTACTTCCTCTTTCGAGTGCCCATCGAATCCCTTCATTATTAGCTTTGGAAAAACCATAATTACGGTCAAGGGGCAGAATATGAACCCTTTCATCTCCCCCCCAGTTATTCTTCAGTTCTGTAAGGGATTCATCCGTAGACGCATTATCAACAATAACTACTTCCAGCTTTTCCCACACCGTACTGCAAAAAATAGATTTAATACAGTTATCATTATAGTCCCTGCCATTATAATTGACTAATATTACACTCAGTCTTTCTTCCATACCGGTTCCTTTAAAACATCCAAATACTTCCTGGAAATGCGTTCCGGGTCATATACATTAAAGTCCAATGTTTCCGGCTCACTATTGCCGGAACATATTTTTTCAATCCATTCATCTATATCAAAGGGATTGTCCACATAAATCGCTTTGCCCTGTGTAACCTCGGGAATACAGGTACACTTTGTTGTAACTACTCTTGCTCCAAAATACATGGCTTCAACCGGAGGCATTCCAAACCCCTCGAAGATACTGGGGAATAAAAAGGTATGACAAAACTTATATAACGTATTTCTTTCTGCATTACTTACAAAACCTGTCAAAATAATATTATTCTGCAATCCTTTTTCGGAAATCAGTTTTTTGAGCCCGTTGGCGGCATTCCCGTTTACCCCGCTGATTACCAGCTTTTCCGGCAATTTCCTTCCCGTATCAACCACTTTCCCCATCATTTTAATCAGTGTTGATAAATTTTTATGAGGAATCATCTGACTCACCGTATAAAAATACTTTCCCGGCTCAACCCCAAGCCTGCCATGAAGCTCATTAAAATCCAGGATATCTTCTTTTTTTACCAAAATCGGATTATAAATAACCTGTATGTCCTCCCGCCTGTATTTTTCCCTTATATCCTTTTTCACCCACCCGGAAATGGCAACAAGCTTCGCCGCATTTATAGCGTCCATTCGCCAGCACATTCTGGAATATACTACCTCATGCAACGGATGATACTCAGGATAATGGTAAGCCTGAAGGTCATGAATTACACAGACATAATCAATACCACCGTTTAACCATGGCTTACAGTATACTGGCTCAAAACACTTTCGTAGACCATTTTTTTTTAAAAAATTATTCTGGCGTAAATTCTGCCAGAGTATACGTTTGAAAATACCCTCAGAATCAATATTGGCAATCAACAGCTGATACCTTGAATCCACTTCATATTTCCGAAATGTTTCGGCATTATCTTTAGACACCAGCAACGTGAAGTGGAAATCATCGGGAAGTCTGCTAAAACCATCCAACAGGTTTCTGATATAGGACTCCGTCCCTCCCACCTTGCCTGGCCGCAGCCAGAGCAAATCAATTGCTATATTCTCCATCTTCCTTATTCTCCAAATCCCGCACACGCTTTTCCAGCATACTGATTTCCTGAATTAACACCCTGATTTTAAGCATTTGTCTTGATACAATCGATGTAAGCGTCATCAATATCATAATAATAAATGCAAAACATAGCATATAAAGAGCGTTCATGTTACTCTCTATGCCCAAAAGGCTGCGAAACCATTCCAGCAAATCCGGGAAAATAAGCATTATTCCCATCACTACACCGGCCGCCAGCCAAATCAAAGTATATTTCAGCTCCAGCATCCTCTTCTTCAGGTAATATAAAATAATAATAAAATAGCAAATTACTGCTATGGAAAGCGTAACCCGCAAAGCATAAGGAATCATTTTGCCCTCCTGACCCCGAAACTAAGTCGTCGGATAAGCATGGCCAATGTCACTTTCACCATATAATAAATAGATTTCCGAGGTGTTATAGAACTCTCACCACTTTCCCTCTCTCTCATAATCACAGGGCATTCCCTGATTTTTCCTCCATAAACTGCCGCAATTACCATTGCCTCCGGTTCCGGATAATCTGTCGGGTAATCCTCCGCAAAAATCTGAATAAATTTACGGTTTACCGCTCGATAGCCGCTGGTAATATCCCTGACACGCACACCGGTAAGGAGCCAGCCAAGCACACTTAAAAAGCCAATTCCCAGTCTTCGCATTTGGGATGATTGAAATCCTTCCTTTTCTACAAACCGGGAACCGATTACCACATCAGCCTGCCCTGACTGTATCATTTCGATTATACTTCCCAGGAAAGATACATCATGCTGTCCATCCCCATCAATCTGCACTGCTATTTCATAATCATTATCCCTTGCATAACGGTAGCCGGTTTGTACCGCGCCCCCTATTCCCATATTAATAGGAAGATGCAAAACCTGATAATGATTGCAGGCACAAATCCTCTTTGTAGCATCTGTCGAACCATCATTAATAATCAGATAGTCATAATGGGGATATCTCTCTATCAAATTGTTTATAACCTTTTCAATACTCTCCGCCTCATTAAAAGCCGGAATAATAATTAAGCATTTCGCCATTTGTCTCACTCTGTCATATTACTGAAAACTCTGTGATATACCTTCTGTTTCTATCTTTTGCAAGTATAACACAGTTTATTTATAACTACAAAGTAATTCACACATATATCTGCAGTTTATTTAATTCCAGACCGATATCCATCATTCCAGACGATTTCAGTACCTCTCCCGTAGTATCTGTTGAAACCAAAAATACAGCCTTCCTCTTTTCCCCCTCCTTTATTACCCCTTCAATCTCATCTGGGTAAATTACCTGATGAGGCTGCTTCATATATCCATAAAAGTTTCTGACATAACTGTCATTTTCCTCCATTGATGAAACTACATAATAAATATAATCATATTCGTTTTCATTCAGATAACGCGCAATTTTAATACTGTCCTCCTGTATCTGCTTTCCTCCGGCAACAGAGTTGGTATAAAAAGGAAGCTGAATGCAGTTGAGCAGCCATAAAGAAAGGATTCCCGCAATTCCAATTACGCAAAAAGGCTTTAGTACACTTTTGTTTTTCTTCCCTGAAGTCACAATAATAATTGTCAGCAAACATGCTATCATAAAAATAATAATCACATCGCCGTAAGGGAGTATATTCTTTGTAATATTTTCAAGCAACAAATAGAAATATCCGTCAGCAATAGACTGTCTTGTATTTCCATTCATGTAAATAAAGTAAATACCTGTAACAGAAAGACTGACCGCCGATATCGCCGTAAATACCCTCTGCTTGCGGAAATCAGTCTCTCCCCTTATTTTTGTAAATAAAATCAATACAGGCGGAACCAACACTTGAAAATACCTGAATAAAAACTTATGAGGAACAGTTGGGACCCCTTCCTCGGTCAGCACAATCAAAACCACAATTTCAATCACTAAAAACATACAGGAGGTCAGAATAAATGCCGCAAGCCACCTTATTGTCTCTTCATATTTTTTCATACTACACAAAATTGACAAGGGTGGTATAATTCCCATATTAATAATCAGTAATGCAGTATATACCGCTATGCAGACAACACCTGAAATAACTGTCCATTTTGTAACCGGAAACAGCCACGAAAACTGTCCTGCGTAATGATTGCTTCCCGTTTCAAACCCATTCATTGCGTTGATTAGAATATAAAGAACCCCTGCCATTGCCAGGTAAATTCCATCATACAGGCAAAGCCCTCTGACAATTTCCTTTGCCCTCTTTTTTTTCCAGGCTTCTAAAAACAGACAGATGTTAAATACCACGGGAATAAAAAATAAATAGGTTTTTGTAAAAAAACTAAATACCGAAAACACAGCTCCCAATATAAAAGGTTTATATCCTTTGGGAATTATTAATTGTTCATACGCCAAAAATAAAAAATAAATTGTCCATAAAAACAGAGGGTAACTTAATACTTCCTGTATCAAATATGCGCAGTCAAACATATAGGGCATCAACATCGACAATCCGCTGATAAACACAATTTCCTTTTCGTTTTTTAATATCCTCCTGGCCAGCAGCCAAATGGGAAATATTGCAGAGCACATGCATATAACGCCAATAAAACGCATAAAAAATAAAATGCTTTCCGGTGAATAGAAATAATATGCCAGAGAAATTAAAATAGAATAAAGTACACAGTTATAATTTGCCATCTTTCCGTTTACTTCAAAACTCCCGGTGTAATGAAACGATTTGGCTAAGGCCACATACAATTCCTCATCTGCCGTTACGTATACAGTGGAGGTAAAAAATGCAATAATCGTTCCATAAACAGCAAGCCCAAGCAGAAACATGCCTGATATTTTATAAAACTCTCTTCTGTTTTTAATATCTATTATTTTCATCATCTTAATTTTTTCAACATTATCCATTAATTAATATCAATTAAGTTTAGCGTCTTTTTAATTCCCATATCTGACTCAAATTATTCTCCTCATAATTACTAAGATAAACATTTGAGTTCTCTTTGTCAAATGTAATGACCTTGTTCATATCATTCCACCACCGTATACAATAACCTCCATTTAATCGTTGAAAGCGCCAATGCCAGTATGCATCGGACGGAAAATCACTTTCGCCGTCAGGCAGCATATATACAGCATCCCCAATAGCCGTAAATCTTGCTTTTTTGTCTATACTTTTAATCTCATACTGCCAGGTATCGCTCATATCAATTTGTAAATATATCTTTCTATTTTCATTATACTCATCTCCCTCCGCTTCTATCGGCTTTAAATAGTAATATCCGTCCTCAATATACCGATGTTCCGAAAGATAAGCATCCCACTTTTCGTTATCGTTTTTAATTATCAATGTATTACCTGCCACCATAAGAATAAAAATACCTGCTGGCAACCAAAGCAGATTTTTAAACAGCATCGTTTTATTTTTATCGCTTCCATAATATATAAATGTGTTTTGTATTCCGTCAAAACACTTGCCTAATCCAACCACCGCATAAGGTATTAATAATACAAAATACATAAATGCATAAGATGACTTTGCCTCCCAGAAAAGCTGAAAAATGAATCCGCCCAGAAAAATTATCAGTCCGATTATCCTTGAAATATTATAATTTTTCCTACCATATATGACATACAATAAAACTCCTAAATATACCATGCCTTGAAATATTTCCAGGAAATAGTAAAAAATTTTCTGCAGTCTGCCAGTATATGAAAAAAGCTCATTATAAATATGGCTATGTCCCTGCAAAACTGTCTGATAATCAATTCTGTTATTATAAAAAGCGCCAAAAGATGGCTCACACCAGACACTGGCTATTTTCTTCTGAAAAAAATCTTTTGTTTCATGTGGGTTATCCAACTTGTGTTGTATCTCTTTTTTTAAATCGGCTGCACTCGCCTTCTCTGCCCATTCATAATTATTATTATTCTGGTGATAAATTCTCTCAACATATCCATTATGCCAGCCATAGCTTTCCTCTGTATTACTCAATCCCATTACAACGAAAGCCACATGCGGAGCTCCCTTAATGTCATTGCTCGCCCCTTCTGTAATAATATCAAGTCCGGTTTTTACTGTACTATTAACCAGAAGTACGCCAAATAAAATACCTACTATTCCAATTATGCTTTTTGCAGACTTATGTACAGCCATATCCATAAAATAGACAAGCAAAATCCCTATTGCAAACACCAAATAATTTGACTTCATACTACACGCCAAAGATATGGATAAAATTGACAATATAAGACTCTTTTTGCTCCTGTTTCTAAAATAAATCTGCTGCCACAAAATTGAACTCGTCGCCAAAACAAGTCCAATCAATATTCCGTACACATAATTCACATATAGTGTAATTGGAAAAAATAAGCCTATCGCCACCAGAATTTCATCATATCTTCTCTCCTGTCCATACATTTCCCAGTAATGATAAATGAAGAAGTAAAGACAATTGACAGCTAAAACATTTACCATTTGAAACAGTAAAAAATTATATCCTCCTCCAATTATACTGAGAAAATAACAAAACAATACAATCCCATTTTGATTTGGATATATGTCAAGATAGTTTCCCGGCAGAAATGCTGTGTAATTCCCCTTCCACATTTCTGTAGCATACTCCAGCACTCTTTGTTGATCCGCTCTTGGTATGTTCTGTGAAGTTAAAACAAAAAAGCAATTTAATACTGTAAGGGCAATGATGATTTTTTTCACTGCATCCTTTGACAATTTTATATATTTATGCCAGAAATAAAATAAGACAAGAAATATTCCCATACCTGCTAATATAAGCAGTCTGTCAGACATTATAAAATACCTGATTTCTTTTTGCCCTATTCTGACATCGGTAAAAAGACTTTGTCCGAAAAGATAAAATATAATTAGAAAAATTACCCCTGCAACAGTATGATAGGCAATCCTATTAAAAGTTCTCACTTTCGTTCTCCCTTATTTAACTTTCCTGGCCTTAAAAAAATACTAACTATTTCCTTACACAGTAAATACATCGCACAATAAAATATCCCCATTCCATATACCATATATCTCTGCAAACCAATAAACAGCATATTTATCATAACAATCATAATCAGCATAATACTCACTATGGAAACCATAAGCTCCACAACTTTTCTGTCGCCACCTGTTTTACCGACAAAAACACTCCCGGAAACCGCAAATAAATAGATAAACAGGGCAACAAAATGGCACAAAAGGTAAATCGGTTCAATTTGAAAAAATACACTGGCAATAAAAGAAGGCATCATCAGCCGTATAGAATGATAGAAATACCTGTCAAAATGCCTCAGCAGTGTTTTAAACCCAAGTTCGAAAATAATAGACGCTTCGTTTCTGGACCTCTCATCCGGGTATTTCTCATCATATTCTCCTATCGCCTGCAACGCAAAGAGATTCATTCTGTCATAAACCAAATCCTGCCACATGTAAAGTCCCGGTTTGGCATGTTCATATCTGCGTCCATTCTCATCCGCCAGTTCATAGGTCCTCAGGAAAATTTCCTGCATCATGCCGTCGTCGAACAGCTCTACATCTTCCTTATCCGCCTCGAAAAAACCCCTTGCCATAATAACAGTATTAAACTGTGAAGCACTGTTTTCTATCCTTTGCCGGAAAAACCCCACAACGCAGCCCAGCAGCACCAAACAACACATACACAGCCCAAGCAGTGCTTTTCCCCCAGCTTTTTTATAAATAATCCATAACAGCAATATAACGCATACCACCACCAAAAACAGCATCTGGCTTCTCGTCATTCCAAGCATCACCGCAGCGGCAATGCTCCCTAAATACCACTTATATTCTAATGTCCACACTGTTTTTATCACCGCACTGAAAAACAGATAGAATAAAGCATAAGTGATACCTTCCGTCATAATCTGATGGGTAATTCCCGATTCAGGAAGATAAATAGAAAAAGGAAGCATACTGAAAAGATAAAGTAAGATACATTCTATTCTTCTCAAATGAAACTGTCTTTTTAATACTATCACAAACAAGAACGTACAAATAACTGCCAGCAAGCTCTGGGCAATCACTACTGCATGAAGAAAATACTGCTCGGAAAAAAGGAAACGGAAAAAAGCAAGAAAAGCGGGATACCCTGGCAGT
>CAMSTM010000077.1 GCA_947063675.1 uncultured Lachnospiraceae bacterium
TCATCCCGAAATTCTCCCTCTGCTCGGACGGCGTGAACTGGTTCAAGGGCAAAGTACTGGCCGTTTATCCTGATATTCGTGAATACCTGGAAGGGAATCGGATACGGATGTCTGATTTACATATCCAGCATCAACGGTATTGACCCGTCGCTGTACGAGGCTGCGGAGCTTGACGGAGCGACCAAATGGCTGCAGATTAAAAATATTACGCTGCCTTCCCTGGTGCCGACGATTATCACTCTGACCCTGATGAATGTGGGCCGTATCTTCTATTCCGATTTCGGTCTGTTCTATCAGGTGCCGAGAAATGCAGGAATGATTTACTCGACCACCAATGTTATTGATACTTATGTGTACCGCGGCCTGATGGAGCAGTCCAACGTGGGTATGTCTGCGGCGGCAGGCTTTTATCAGTCTATCATAGGCTTTATTCTTGTTCTGACGGCTAACATGGTAGTCAGGAAGATAAGCGAAGAAAACGCATTATTCTAGGGAGGGGATGACTATGAGAGAGAAACCATTTTCGAAATTTCAGATTCTGGCGAATGTAGTCATGATTATATGGACGCTTTTAATCATCCTGCCATTTATTCTTTTGTTTATGTCATCCATCACGGATGAGAACGTACTGGTTGCCAACGGGTATTCCTTTTTCCCGCAGAAGTTTTCAGGAGCAGCCTATGGGTATCTGATGCAGTCGGGACAGAAAATACTGACAGCTTACGGAATCAGTATTCTGGTGACGCTTGCCGGAACCGCAATCAATGTATCGTTGTCGGCATTGATGGCGTATCCGCTGTCTGTCAGGAATCTGCCCGGAAGAAAATTCATGAATTTCTTCGTGTTCTTCACCATGCTGTTTAACGGCGGTATTGTTCCTTCTTATCTGTTATGGACGTCCCTTGGCGTGAAGGATACCTTTTTCGCTCAGCTTCTTCCGAATTTCCTGGTGAGTGCGTGGAACGTTATGATGATTCGTACCTTCTTCACCACCAGCATTCCTGACAGCTTATATGAAGCGGCGGAGATTGACGGCGCGTCCCAGATGAAGATTTTTACCAGCATTGTAATTCCTCTCGGCAAACCGATTCTGGTGACGATGGGAACCTTTGCAGGGCTTACATACTGGAACGACTGGACCAACGGACTTTACTATCTGGTAAGAAACAAAAATCTGTACAACATACAAAACCTGTTAAACCAGATGGTTACCAATATCCAGTATCTGGCAAGCAGCAGCAACTCCAATGTGGCGTCGGCGGCGTCGGCGATTCCGTCAACGGCGATTCAGATGGCGATTGCGTTTGTGGCGATTTTACCGATTATGCTGATTTTCCCGTTCTTCCAGAAATACTACTCCAAGGGACTTACTCTTGGCGGCGTAAAGGGCTGACGGATACAGCCATATTACAGGGTGTTTGATATAGGGCATAACCGCAGGGCGGGACAGTGCCTTATCAATATAATTTTAATGTACATGCCCGGCAGAACGCGCGAGGGGACATGTGCGGAATCAAAAAGGAGGAGAAAAAGAAATGAAGAAGAAATTGATTAGCAGTTTGTTGGTTCTGGCTATGGCATTTGGTCTCCTGACAGGATGCGGCGGCTCAGGCGGAAACGATGCGGGAGGAGCGGGAACCTCCGACAGCGGAAGTGCGGAAAGCGACGCAGGCTCTGAAACGGCAGGAGCTACCAGCGACGGAACCACCACCAAGACTTCCTACGGGGAGTATACGGCGGAAAATCCCTATCATCTTACCTTTGCTTTTGTGGAGTTCTACAATCAGGACGAAGCGGCAAGAGCGGCGGTTCAGGACGCCCTCAACGAGTACATGGTTCCCAATTATCATATGGAAGTGGAATTCCTTCCCCTGGGAGCGGCGGAATGGCAGTCTACTGTACAGCTGATGCTTTCCGGAGGCGACCCGCTTGATGTAATGCCGGTTTATTATGTTCAGGCGGCAAGCTGGATTAACATGAACGGTATCTTTGATATGTCTCCGCTGATGGAGACGGCTGACGGGCAGAAAATTATAGAAGCGCTGGGCGAGGACAATGCCTATGTTGGAAATATGAACGGCGTTCTGTACGGTTTCCCGGCAAACAAGGAATCCGTGGAGCTTGGCGGACTCTGCATGAGAGCGGATATCTGCGACGAGCTTGGCATTACGGAAGAGTACGGACTTGGCGATAAGAATGATGCATTCTCCGGAGAGGCTTTGGACTGGAGTGAGGCGGAGAAGATTTTTGCAAAGGTAAAGGAAGCGCATCCCGAGATGATTCCTCTTTACCTGTCAAGTCAGGACCAGTTAAACAGATTTGCGGATTTTGACTATCTGGTGGATTATTTCGGAGGTCTTGACCTGCAGAAAGACCGCAACAGCACAACCATTGTAAATATTTTTGAGACAGATACCTTTAAGAATGCCGTAAGCCTTCTGGCTGACTGGTACGACAAGGGATACATTTATAAGGATGCGGCTACCGATACACAGGGTACGGCTACCATGATGAAGGCAGGCAATACTTTCAGCTATGCAACGGCAATCAAGCCCGGTTTCCTTGCCGAGGCTGAAACGGCAAACGGCTGCGAATGCTACGCTCTGTACTTCAAGACCGGCGGCGGAAGCGACGGTTACATCACAACCACCAACGTATCATTCTTTAATACAGGTATTGCAAACAACAGCGAAGACCCTGAAATGGCATTTAAGTTTATCTCCGCACTGTACAGCGACCCTACGGTTGAAAATATCTGGCAGAACGGTATTGAGGGCGTAAACTACAAGCTCCTTGACGACGGCACGGCATACTTCGTGGACGGCGAGGATGGCGGAAACTTCAAGTATCATCAGAACAGCGGATGGTGCATGGGTAACCAGTTCAACTCTCTGGTTTGGAATGACGGCACCAAGACGGCTGATTACTGGGATTTGCTTCGTACCCATAACGACAATGCTTACTATTCACCGGTATTCGGATTTATGTGGGACAGCTCCAACTATGCGACACAGATTACCGCTCTGAACAACGCATGGGAGACCTACCGTGCAACGCTTCTGACAGGAAGCTGCGGTTCCGCAAATGTAGACAGCACCATCAAGGCGTTAAACGACGCTCTGTATGCATCAGGTCTTGAAGAGGTTATGGCAGGAAAGCAGGAGCAGCTTGACGCGTGGGTAAGCGCAAACAAATAATATCAGGAAGAACATAGTCTGAAACAGATATAAAAGCAGTGACAGGGCCGGCCGGGTGGAAATTCGGCCGGTTCCTGTTTTTGCACAGCATGTAAATAAACTTTGTCATATGCGGATGGCTGCGGGGAAGAGAGGTATGAATGAACAGAATTATAATTGACTGCAATAAGAAGGAAGGCATAATATCGCCGGAGCTGCACAGTCACTTTATTGAATTTTTAGGAGCCTGTATTTATGACGGTATCTGGGTGGGGGAAGAGTCTGAAATTGAAAATTACGGAGGAATCCGCAAGGCTGCGGCGGATGCGCTGGCAGCTCTTGAACCGCCGATTATCCGATGGCCCGGAGGCTGCTATGCGGATACCTATCACTGGCGAAACGGTATCGGTGAGCGGAGCAAAAGGCCGGTGACCTACAACGAGAATTTCGGAACCTTTGAGAGAGACGATAATCAGTTTGGTATCCATGAGTTTATGGAGCTGTGCCGGATAACAGGCGCGAAGCCCTGGCTCAATATTAACCTTTTAAGCGGCAGCGTGGGAGAAATGCGGGATTGGGTTGAGTACTGCAACCGCCGTGAGGAGACGGAGCTGTCTCTTCTGCGGAAAAAGAATGGTTCGCCGGAACCCTTTATGGTAGAATATTGGGGAATCGGTAATGAGTGCTGGGCCGGCGGCGGAAATATGACGGCGGAGATGTATGCGGAGGAATTTCGGAAATATTCCTCTGCCATGCCTTTGTGCGACAGCAGAAACCCTGACAGCGGTTTTTCCATGAAACGCATTGCCAGCGGTGCGGACGGGAATAAGCCGAAAGAGAGAGTGGAGTGGACCAGAAGATTTTTCAAAGCGCTCAGGCAGTTCCGTCAGCCGAGGCTGGATGCCATGGATTTGCATTTTTATAATTGGAATGTGGAAAATCCTGATGACAGGGACGTTGCTTTTTCTGAGGAAGGCTGGTATAAGGTGATAAACTCATGCCTGGAGCTTGAAGATGTGCTGAAAGAGCAGTATGACCTGATTCAGGAGGGGCTGTCGGGATTTCCGGAAGCAGAAGGCTTTTTCCCGGTTACGGAACCGAAATGCGATTTGGTGGTTGGAGAGTGGGGAAACTGGCACGGCTCGTCCTTTAAAAGCCGTCCGGCGCTCTGGCAGCAGTGTACTATGAGAGACGCCATTACCACGGCGCTTACGCTGGATATTTTTCACAGGAACTGCCGCCTGGTGAAAGCGGCCTGCGTTGCCCAGACCGTGAATGTGCTGAATTCTCTGATTCTGACGCAGGGAAAACAGACTATTCTGACGCCGAACTACGATATTTTTATGATGTATAAGGTACACAGAGGCGCGGAAAAACTTTCGCTGAGAACTGAAAATACTTCCTCTGTCATTTCCGGAGAAGGAGCTTTCGGGAAAGCCGGAGGAAGCACCCTGGAAAATATATATGCCTTTGCGTCAAAGAAGGGAAACCATGTTTTTGTCAACCTTATCAATGCGGATATGGCGAAAGAGCAGGAGATTTTCCTCGAGTTTTCAGACGGCGGGAAGCTTCGGCCGGAGAGCGTCCGGACAATTTTTGCAGAGAACGCACAGGATTATAACAGCGCGGAGGAGCCTGATAAAATCCGGAGCAGACAGGGAACACTGCCTGAAGAAAAGGACGGCGGCTTTCTGTACAGGGCAAAGCCGGCCTCTGTGAGTGTGCTGACTTTTACCGCCGTGTGAGAAAAAGCTGTTTTGGTCATGGAGTCCAGTTGTATGTTTCGGACAGAAAAATCAGGAGACGAACCGAAAAACTTTGAGAAATGGAGGGAAACCAGATGAATCAAATATTATACGGCGTTGCCTACTACGATGAATATATGCCTTATGACCGCCTTCATAAGGACATTGAGATGATGAAAAAGGCGGGCATCAATCTGGTGCGGATTGCGGAATCCACGTGGAGTACCTACGAGCCTCAGGAGGGGGTTTTTGATTTCAGCCATGTGGAGCGGGTACTGGGCGCCATGGAGGAGGCGGGGATTTGCGTGGTAATCGGGACGCCAACCTATGCCATTCCTGCATGGCTGGAGAAGGCTTATCCGGATATTCTTGCGGAGACGAAAAAGGGACGGGAAATTTACGGCAGAAGACAGATTATGGATATCACCCATCCGGCTTACCGCTATTATGGGGAACGGATTATCAGGAAGCTGATGGAGGTTTCCGCCCACAGAAAATGCGTCATTGGTTTTCAGGTGGACAATGAGACAAAGCATTACAATACGGCGGGCAAAAATGTTCAGCAGCAGTTTGTGAAATATCTTCGTGAAAAATTTGATGATAATCTGGAAGCGCTCAATAAGGAGTTCGGTCTGGATTACTGGAGCAACCGTATCAATGGGTGGGAAGATTTCCCTGACGTCCGGGGAACCATCAACGGGAGCCTTGGCGCGGAATTTGAGAGGTTCCAGCGGAAGCTTGCGGCGGATTATCTGGCATGGCAGGCGGAAATCGTCCGGGAATATGCAAGGCCTGACCAGTTTATTACCCACAATTTTGACCTGGACTGGCGGATGTATTCCTTCGGGGTTCAGCCGGGGATTGACCATTACCAGGCGGCCAGAGCCCTCACGATAGCGGGGATTGACATTTATCACCCAAGCCAGGATAATCTGACCGGCGCGGAGATTGCCTTTGGAGGAGACGATGCCCGCTCTTTAAAGAGGGACAATTATTTCGTACTGGAGACTGAGGCACAGGGCTTTGCCCATTGGCTGCCCTACAACGGACAGCTCCGTCTGCAGGCTTACAGCCACCTTGCTTCCGGGGCCAATATGGTGGAATACTGGCACTGGCATTCCATCCACAATTCCTTTGAAACTTACTGGAAAGGGTTGCTGAGCCATGACTTTAAGGAAAACGATACCTACCGGGCGGCCAGCGTGATTGGAAACGAGCTTATAAAGATTGGCAGTCATCTGGTGAACCTGAAAAAGAAAAATAAGGCAGCTTTTCTTTTGAGCAATGAAGCGCTTACGGCTCTGGAATGGTTCCCCATCGGCGGAACGCCTCAGGGCGGGAGAATCGGCTACAATGACGCGGTGCGATTCGTGTACGACGAGCTTTATAAGCTGAATGTGGAATGCGATTTCCTGTGGCCGGAGTCGGAGGAGCTGGAGGAATATGATTTGCTGATTATTCCGGCATTATATGCGGCTTCCGAGGAGCTGCTTGCCCGCATCGACGCTTATGTGGCAAATGGAGGCCATGTGTTCGTGACCTTCAAGTCGGCCTTTGCCAATGAAAATGTGAAGGTTTATGCGGACTGCCAGCCTCACGGCATAGATAAATGCCTTGGGATTTCCTACAGTCATTTTACGGTTCCCGTGGACGTGAAGCTTTCCTCCGACAGGTACAATTGCCCGGATAAAGGGGTAAGGACTTTTATGGAGCTTGTAAATCCAGATACGGCGCAGGTACTGGCGTCCTATGACCATCCGAACTGGAAACGGTACGCAGCGGTGACGAGAAACCGTTATGGAAAAGGCTGCGCAACTTACATCGGGTGCTGGACGAGCGACGGGATGCTTTCGGAAATTCTGGCCGATACCCTGAAGGAGGCGGGAATCTGGGATGAGAATCGGAAGGAAAGATTTCCGGTGATTATTAAAAAGGGAGTCAATGATTTCGGGAAGGAAGTTACTTATTATCTGAATTATTCTTTTGACAGACAAAATGTGACGCATGGAGGAAAGGACGGGGTGGAACTGCTTTCGGGAGAGGCAGTAAATTCAGGAAAAGCAGTGAAAAACGGAGATGTGCTTTCGCTGGAGCCCTGGGGGGTTCTCATAACAGAGCAGGAGGGCTGTTGACCTTTCGCTCGTTGCGGGCAATCAAAAGTAAATCATCAATTGCGGAATGCAGAAACTTTTGCATTCCGCAAAAATTTTGTCCCGGACGGCAGTAAACTTCTCCCTGCATCCTTTTGCATCCGCCGCCGCAGATATTTTTAAAAGCACATCCGCCGCAAAGCTTTGCCGGCGCCTTTCTTTTTCCAACGGGCGAGGAGACAGCCTTTTGCCAGATTGCGGATAAAGGCTCGCGGGTAATATTCCCCAGACAATATTCATCCAGACAATAAAAGTCGCATGGGTAGACGCTTCCGTCCGCCTCAATCACTAACTGAGGCTGGCAGCTTCCTGTGATTCCGCAGGCCGTCTGTCTTCCGTAAGCCAGCAGATTCACATAGTCGTCAAACAGCTTTATGCTGATATAGTTACCGTTAAATAACGCCTGCTTCCAGAGCGGAAACAGTGCGGTGTAGAAGGAGGAAAATTTTTCCGGCGTGAGCGCATAAGGATTTTCTTCTGACGATGTCTCCAAATCAGCCAGGCACGGGGTAAACTGTATATACCTGATTTTGTTTTTCTGTATTTCATTCCACACCTGTATCGGGTGGCCGGCTACTTCCTTTGTCAGGGTGCAAAGCACGTTATATTCCGCGGCATGCTTTTCCAGCAGGCGCATGGATTTCTGCACCCGTTTAGCCGTTCCTTTTCCTGACGCGTCGATACGGATTTTGTCATGGCATTCTTTTAATATGTCAAAGGAAACGCCTGTAAGAAATTGATGCTCCGCCAGAAATTCGCACCACTCTTTGTCCAGGCAAAGGGCGTTGGTCTGCAGGGCATAGGAAACCTGTATCTGATTTTTCCACAGCTCTGTAATCGCTGTAAAATTTCGAAAGTATTTCAGGCCGGCAAGGACAGGCTCGCCGCCCTGAAATACAAAATTTATACAGTCTCCCGGTTCGAGAGCCGCCTTTATCCGGGCAAGCATCTGCTCTAAGACTGCTGTTTCCATGATTCCGAAAGAGCCGGATTTCCTTTTTTGGGAAATGTCCGCATAGAAACAGTATTTGCAGCGCATGTTGCACAGGGACGAAGCCGGTTTTATCATGACAGAAAGGTTTTTCATAAAGGACGTATCTCCGGTTTTGCGTGTTCAACTTCCCATATTTTATCCAGAAGCTGCTTTTTCAGGCTTTCACGAACCTCCGCGCAGGCCGGGTCCTGCACCAGATTCCGGTTTTCATGGGGGTCGTTCTCCAAATCGTAGAGAAAGGCTTCATAATAAATATCGGAAGCGGGCTTTTCATATCCTTCATCGTTGTCATAGACGACACAGTACTTCCATTTTTCTGTTCGGAGGCAGCGGCCGATTAAGTCCTCTGAAATCTGCACAAATACATTGTCCTGCTTTTTGAAGGAAGCTTCCTGCAAGGGGACGCCTCTGTAGGAAGCCGGCAGCGGCACTCCCGCCGCGTGAAGGACTGTTGCGGGGATGTCCAGCAAGGTCACCAGATGGCTGCAGTTTTCTTTCTTTTCAAATCCGGGGCCGTGGGCGACTAAGGGCACGTGGATGCTTGCCTCGTGGCAGCTGCGCTTGTATTCGCTGTTGCGCGTCCTGAAATGACAGCCGTGGTCGGAGGAATACAGCAGCAGGGTATTGTCCCAAAGCCCCTTTTCCTTCAGGGTCTGCTCAATGCGGCCCACATTACTGTCCAGATTTGAGCACATTCCCAGATAGTCGGGAAGGTTCTCCATGTAATCCCCGTCTTTTCCTTTTAAGTCTTCAGGAACAGAGAAATCACTGTAGGCCTCCCGGCATCCGTCAGGGCCGGTGAAACAGTGCCGGTCATTCTGATGGTGCGGCTCCAAAAAGGAGAGGAACAGGTAAAAAGGTTTTTCGGAAGAATGGTTCTGTATGTATTTCCGGGCAAGGTCGGTTATGAAGTCTGCCCGGTAGCCTTCAATCTCTATTTTTGTATTGTCAGTGTCATATAAAAAGCCGTCGTAGGCATGGGAAGTCCATTCCAGCACATTGGCAGCCTGCCAGAAGTCATATCCTGCCCGATTGGCGATGGGGACGTCGTACCCTTCCGGTTCCTTTCCCACATTTTCTTCATAAAGATGCCATTTGCCGATATAGGCGGTATCATACCCGGCGTCTTTCACATATTTTGCCACAGAATCGCATTGCTCAGGAAAAATGCATCCGTTTTTGTAGTTGCCGGTCTCGGTTGCGTAGCGGCCTGACTGCAGGCATGCCCTGGCAGGACCGCATACCGGCTGTATGGAGAAGCAGTTTTCGAACAGGGTTCCATCTTCACCCAGCCGGTCAAGGTTGGGCGTAATCCCCGGCCAGACCTGCGCGTTTCCCAAGGTATCCCAGCGTTGCTGGTCAGATAAAATAACAACAATATTCGGTTTCATGTCTACTTCCTCCGTTTGGCGGTAATCACCCGTTTTTCCTGTTTTTTGTGCTTTTTGAGATGATTTCATTATATCAGAAGGGCTTACACGCATGCAACGGGAATCAGGTGATTTTGCAGGAAAATAAAAATACGATTGGATATTCAGGCTATACAGCAGGCTTTTAACAAAGTATAATAATGAAAAAGACAGAAATAAAGGAAGCCCAAAATGACACTCACATTCATATCCAATTACATCAACCATCACCAGATTCCGTTTTCGGACGCCTGCTTTCAGCTTCTCGGCGGGGATTTTCATTTTATCCAGACCCAGCCTATGGAAGCGGAGCGGCTTTCCATGGGGTGGAGCAGCGCGGGGGAGAAGCTTCCTTATGTAAGCTGCCTGTACGAGGAGGAAGAACGGTGCCGCAGGCTGGTTATGGAAAGCGACGTGCTTCTCGCCGGATGGAGCGGCCGGGAGGATTTGGTTCAGGAAAGATTGAATGCAGGGAAATTGACTATCAGAGTCAGCGAAAGGCTTTACCGGGAGGGACAGTGGAAAGCGGTTTCTCCCAGGGGGCTTATTCATAAATTTAAGGAGCATACCAGATACAGGAATGCTCCTGCTTATCTTTTGTGCGCGGGGGCTTATGTGCCCTCAGATTTTCATTTGATTCACGCTTATCCGGGAAAAATGTTCCGGTGGGGGTATTTTCCGGAAACCAGATATTATTCGGAGCGGGAACTTCTGGCAATGAAGGGGGAGGAGGCCGGCCGGGCGGCGGAGAGGACAGAGATTGTCTGGGCAGGCCGGTTCATCCCGCTAAAGCACCCGGAATATATGCTGCGCCTGGCGAAGAATTTGAAAGAAAGCTGCAAGGACGGATACCATATTCATATGGCGGGCAGCGGGGAGATGGAGGCGGAACTGAAAGCTCTGGCAAAGGATTATGGTGTGGAGAGCGTTGTAACTTTTTACGGCTTTATGAAGCCGGAGGAGGTTAGGGCGGTGATGGAGAAATGCCATATCCACATTTTTACCAGCAACAATTTAGAGGGCTGGGGAGCCGTGGTGAACGAAGCCATGAACAGCGGCTGCTGCGAGGTGGCGAACGTGCAGGCGGGAGCGGTTCCGTACCTGATTCGCCATGGGAAAAACGGGCTTGCGTATCCTGATAACAATTATGAAGAGATGGAAAAGGCCGTGCGTTTTCTGTTGGACAATCCGCATAAAAGACAGCAGATGGGGTGGGAAGGATACAAAACCATCACAGAGCTCTGGAATGCCGAGCATGGGGCGGCGGAGCTTTTGCGGATGGCGGCAGAGCTTTTGCAGGGCGGCTTTGAACCGGCAAAGGAAGGACCCCTTAGCAGCGCGCCGGTAATTTCGCCGGGGAAGATGTACGCAAAGATGATGCAGGATGCAATTTAAAAAGCGGCAAAAGCCGCAGGATGGCTGCAAGGATACAGGGGCAGCAGGAGGAAGTGAAAAAGTGTCAGGGAAAGAACGGCAAATTTTAATCAGTGTGATTGTACCGGTTTATAATGTGGTGGACTATCTGCAAAGATGCGTGGATTCCATACGGAACCAGACTTATCCCAATCTGGAAATCATTCTTGTGGACGACGGCTCCACGGATAAAAGCGGCGCCCTTGCGGAAAAGATGGCCATGGAGGACAGACGGATCCGCGTTTTCCACAAGGAAAACGGAGGCGCTTCCTCTGCGAGAAATCTGGGAATTTCCATGGCGGAGGGAGATTATATCGGATTTGTGGACGGCGACGATTACATAGAGCGGGAGATGTATGAGCGGCTTCTTGACGCCGCCCTCTCAGAGGGGCTTCGCATGGTGCAGACTTCCAGGGATGAGATTGACGAGCAGGGGAATCTTATGCCCGACGTGTGTCCGCCGCCAAAGGAGCTTACGCTTATGCCGTCCAGGGATTTTATGCGGGAGCTGCTGCTCCATAGGGGCGACTGCTCTTTTTGCACCAAGCTGCTTCACAGGTCGCTGATAGAGGAAAAGCGGTTCCCGGAGGGAGAGCTGAACGAGGACTTTTACCTGATGGTGCAGCTTCTTCCCGCGGTTTCGGCGGTGGCTGTTCTGCCGCAGCAGGATTATCATGTGTTTTACCGGTACGGCAGCAGCACCAGAACCCGCAATAAGGAGGAGTTCCCTCAGGTTTTCACGGATATTGTGGTAAATGCGGACAGGGTTTACAGTATTGTGAAGAAGGAGTATCCGCCGCTTTTGCCGGAGGCTTTGCGGTTCGGCCTGTTTCAGCGGCTGGATTACATGCTTCATATTCCCATATCGCAGATGAACAGGGAAAACCAATTCTACTGCGAGGTGAAAAATTATTTGCGGCATAACAGGCAGGCGGCGGTGCATTCTCCGTACCTTACCCGGAAAAATAAAGTATATCTGCTGCTTCTCGGCACCGCGCCCCGGTTCGTGCGCAGGGTGCATAAGCTGTTAAGGGGATGATTCATATGAAATCAGTTTTGAGAGAAAAGAGGTTTTCCGAAAGGAAGGGAAATCCTGTAAATAGAAATACCCGGTTATTCCTTCTGGCAATGGCAGCCCTGCTTGCGGTGCAGTTGTCAGTACTTATTTTTTATGGAAATAAAAAGGCAGGCTTTCATGAGGACGAGCTTTACACCTATTATTCCTCAAACAAGACGGCGGGGCTTTTTGTAAACGACAGACAGTGGATGGACTGCAAAGAGCTTGCAAATGAGTTTGTGGTACTTCCCGGGGAACAGTTTCGGTACAGCGTTGTCAGACAGATGCAGTCCTGGGATGTGCATCCGCCTTTTTATTATTACATCTTTCATACGGCGTCGTCCCTGTCTTTGGGAGTGTTCAGCAAGTGGACGGGAATCGCGGTAAACCTGATTGCCTATGTACTGTCTTATATATTGCTTGCCTGGGGAGCGTACATGGCTGCACAGGACAAACAGGCGATGCTGCTTTCGTTCCTTACCTGCCTTGCGTGGGGCTTTGGCAGCGCGGTGATTTCCGGCGTGATGTTCATCCGCATGTATCAGTGGCTTACGGTTTTCGTCCTGCTGTGTATGGATTTGCATCTGCGGGCGGTAAAAAAGCGGGACTTTCGTGCAGCAGCCTTTTTGCTGCCGGTGTGCCTTACGGTATTTTGCGGATTTTTAACACAGTATTACTATATTATATTCCACTTTTTCCTGGGGGCCGGGTTTTGTTTCTGGCTGTTAAAAAACAGGAAGATGAAGGAGCTTATCTCCTATGGGGCAGCCTGCGGGCTGGGATTTTGCGGGGCGGTTGTGTATTATCCGGCAAGTATGTCCCATATTTTCAGGGGATACCGGGGAACGGAGGCGGTCAGTGAATTCGGGGACGCCTCCAACACGATTGAGAGGCTGCGGTTTTTTTACGGTCTGTTCGAGGATTATATGACTAACGGCGCGTTGAGTCTGTGGCTTTTGGCGCTCTGTCTGCTGGCGGTGACCACCGGCTATCTGCGAAAGAGGGGAAGGATAGCGGCTTCGGGCGCTGGAATAAATGCGTCAGCCGGGCTGCTTCTTTTTGCCTGTGCGGGGTATTTTTTTACCGTTTCCAAGACGGCGTTGCTTTTGGGGGAAACCTCCAACCGGTATCAGCTTCCGATTTACGGGATTTTGATTTTTCTCCTTATCTGCGGCATGTGGAGGCTGCTCTGGGGACTTGCAGAGAGTTTCCAAAACGGGGCAGGCGATGGGCGGTCCGGGAAAGATACCGGAGAGGCGGAAAACGCCGGAAGGACAAGGGGGCTTCTGGCCGGTGCTTTCGTACTGGCAATTCTTCTGACAAACGGTCTTGCCCTGAAGGAGGGACGGGTCTTTTTCCTGTATGAGGAGGAAAAGGAGGTCATGGAGTTTGTGGAGGAAAACCGTGAAAGTCCGGTGGCGGTGTTTTATAATGACGATTCGCCTGATAATATCTGGCGGCTTTCCGACGAGCTGATGAAGTATGAAAAGGTTTATCTTGCAAGCCAGGGCAATCCTGAGCCTCTTTCGGAGGAGGAGATTTTGGAGAGCAGGCGTTTGCTGGTTTATGTGGCGGATTACGAAGGGCAGGAGGAATGCGTTTACCGGCTGCTGGAGAGCGCGCCTTATCTGGAGTCCTGCCAGATTGCGGCAAGAAAGGGGCTGTGGACGCTGTACGAGCTTTCATAAAGAGCAGCAGAAGAAAATTGCCGGAAACCGCTTAAAACGGGCATTGCAACCGAAAATATACATCAAAAAACTTAAAAGCAACATCAGATTGATTGAAGTTGCCCCTGCGCAACCGTAAGATTTAAGGTGTCCGAAGGGGAAATGAGGGTAGGCCGGAGAGGCCTTCGGAACTTCGGACAGTATAAAAGCAAACGCCGTCATGCTTTGCGGGCAGGCGTCTGTGAGAAAAAAGGCTTGCGGTTAAGGAGGAGAAAAATGAGCTTTGGAGAAAATTTACAGTTTTTAAGGAAACAGAAAAATATCACCCAGGAGCAGCTTGCGGAACGGCTGGAGGTATCCAGGCAGTCGGTTTCTAAATGGGAATCGTCTCAAAGCTATCCTGAAATGGAAAAGCTGCTGCAGATTTGCAGTATGTTCCACTGTAACATGGATACGCTGATGCAGGGGGATGTGAGCAGGGATTTTGTGGAGGACGTCCACGGTTATGATGCCTTTATGAATCGGTTCGGCAAAATGGTTACGGCGGGAATCGCGCTGATTTTACTTGGAATCAGCGTAATGATATTTCTGGAGGGGATTGGCGTTGACGAGGAGGTTGCGCCGGTGTTCTTTTTTATCTTTCTTATTGTGGGTGTATTGATTCTGGTGATTATGGGAATGCAGCATTCCCATTTTGCGGAAAAGCACCCGTATATTGAGGATTTTTATACGGAGGAGGAAAAAGAGCAGGCTTACCGGAAATTTACGGTGAGGATGGCGACAGGGATTGGAATTATTCTGGTGGATGTGCTTTTGTTTATGGTGCTGGGAATCAAGATGGATAATGTGCTGGTAGCCGACCCGGTGAACATCGGGAAACTTGAGGATTTTGGCATGGGAATTTTTATGCTGCTTCTGACCCCGGGGGTATCCGTTCTTGTGTACGGCGGCATGCAGAAAGACAAATTCGATATCAGGAAGTATAATAAGGAAAAAAGTCTTTCTCCGGCAAAAAGAAAGAGGGATGCTTTGACGGCGAAAATATGCGGATGCATTATGCTTGCGGCGCTTACGGTTTATCTGGTCTGTATGTTTACGGATATTGAATGGAGCACTTCATGGCTTGTATTTGTGGTCGGCGGAATTTTATGCGGGGCGGTGTCAATCATACTTTCAAAGGATGAGGATTCCGAAGGCGGGCAGTAAAAGCTGCGAAGCATATATTTTGTCAGGAGCAGGTCCGGCTGCAGAAGAATGAGCAGCTATCAGTTGCGGTCAGCATTGCAGTTAAGAACAGCGCCGGTAAAAAGGTTTGCCGTTGGTGGTAATTCATGGTAGAATAGTCGCAGCAGGAAGTGGAAACATAAATATTATCATATAATACGGAGGCATTTTCATGTTATTGGACGACAAAACGATTCTTATTACCGGAGGCACCGGCTCTTTCGGCAAATGTTTCAGCAAATATGTACTGACAAATTATCATCCGAAGAAAATTATCATCTATTCGAGAGACGAATTCAAACAGTTTAACATGCAGAATGAGTTTAAGGAGTATGCGGATAAGCTCAGGTTTTTTATCGGGGACGTGAGGGACAAAGAAAGGCTGAAAAGAGCCTTTGAGGGAGTGGACTATGTGATTCACGCCGCGGCGTTAAAGCAGGTGCCGGCCTGTGAGTACAATCCCAACGAGGCGATAAAGACCAACATCCACGGGGCCCAGAACGTGATTGACGCGGCTCTTGATTCCAATGTAAAAAAGGTGGTGGCTCTTTCCACGGACAAAGCGGTTAATCCGGTCAATCTTTACGGGGGAACCAAGCTGGTTTCCGACAAGCTTTTCATTGCAGCCAACGCTTACGCCGGAACCAAGGATATCAATTTTTCCATCGTCCGTTACGGCAACGTGGCGGGAAGCCGGGGCTCGATTATTCCGTTTTTCCATACTATTATCAAAAA
>CAMSTM010000078.1 GCA_947063675.1 uncultured Lachnospiraceae bacterium
AATGCAGGTCGATATATTCTTTTATCACTACTTTCCAGAAGCTCAAAGGCAGCGCTTTCCTCTCAGAGTTTAACTGCTACGACGCAGCCAGTCTGAAAAATACGGTGCTCCGTATTATTATCAACATGCAGTGTGACTTTGAGCCCTCACAGGCCGGCACGGATTCCGATGTTGTATGCCGGATAAAAGAATATATCGACCTGCATTATGACCGAGACCTCTCCCTTGATACGATGTCCAAGCACTTTTTTATAGGGAAATATCAAATCAGTCGGATTTTCAAGAAAACCTACGACATTAATTACAGCGATTATATCCTGAAAATCCGGATGGAAAACGCTGCCCTTTTGCTTAAGAGCACTTCCTGTAAGCTTTATGAAATTGCTCACCGTACAGGTTTTGAGGAAACCAGTTATTTCAGCAACGTATTTAAAAAATATTACGGTATCACTCCAAATGAATACCGGAAAGAAAAATAAGAAAGGAGAGCCGCCGGAAAGCGGCAGAAAGAAAAATGGAATTAAGATTATTATGCGAGGGACTTACAGAGCCGATAGGAATTGACACGTCTACGCCTCAGCTTAGCTGGTCCAAAGGCCCGGACGGCATCAGGCAGCGCGCCTGCCGGGTTCAGATAACCAGCCATGGAAAAATCATATCCGACAGCGGCTGGATGGAAACGGCAGACTCCAGATATACCGTTCCGGTTTCCCTTCACGAAAAAACCGATTATCAGTGGATGGTCACTGTAAAAACAGATACCGGTGAGGAAACGGAAAGCGAAACAGCCGCCTTCCGCACAGGTATCTTTTCCCGGGAACACTTAAAAGGCTCCTTTATTACCGGCGGCACCCTTTTAAGAAAAGAATTTACACTAAAACATAAGCCGGCCTATGCCGCGCTTTCCTTTACCGGGCTTGGCTACTGCGAGGCATGGATTAACGGCGAAAAGGTTGGAAATGACGTACTTTTTCCCTCATATACCACTTATGAAAAAACCGTGGAGTACACCGTGAAAGACGTCACTTCTCTGCTTAACGAAGGTCCTAATGCGGTAGGGCTTATGCTTGCCGGCCATTGGGAACTGGATAATAATTTATGTGCTACGTCCGTTTACAGCGAGGCTTTCTACCGTGGCGTCTGTATGGGTTTATGCCAGTTGGAGATGGACATGGAAGACGGAACTCAGGTTATCATCGGCAGCGATGACAGTTGGCAGGTCTCCCGCTCTCCTGTCACCTTTTCCAGTGTTTTTGACGGGGAACACTACGATGCCAGACTGGAACAGCCCGGCTGGTGTAACCCGGGATTTGATGCTTCCGGATGGGAAAATGCCCGTATCTGCCAGGACCCCTCCGGCGTCCTGCGCTACTCCTATATACCGCCAATCCAGGTAATTGAAAATATTCCCGTCTGCAGACAGTGGGAAAAAAACGGAGAACAGATTCTTGATTTCGGACAGAATTTTTCCGGCTGGATTCGTCTGACTATACATGAAGCGGAAGGAACGCAGCTTCGCATCCGTTACGCAGAGGTTCTCTATGATGACGGCACTCTTAATACGGAAAATCTTCGAAATGCAAAGGCAACAGATTTCTATACCTGTAAAGGCGGCGGGGAATCCTACGAGCCCCGCTTTACCTATCACGGTTTCCGCTATGTTAGCATTGCCGGTATGTCCTCTCTATCCGTCAAAGACGTAACCGGCCGCGTCGTACATACATCCAACCCTCTCACCGGCAGTTTCCACTGCTCCAACGAGGATTTTAACCGCATCTACCGTGCCATGACGTGGACCATGCGCAGCAATATGCACTCTATTCCTACAGACTGCTGCCAAAGGGACGAAAGACAGGGCTGGATGGCTGATGCAGGCGTTTCTTCAGAGTTTGGCGTTTTGAATTTTGATTTACAGCGTTTTTACCGGAAATGGTTCCAGGACATCCGGGACACACAGCTTCCCGACGGCTCCTTTCCCCTTGCCGGCGCGCCGGGCTGGCCCAGAGATACCTTTATCTGGAAAATCGGATATTATATGTCGCTGCGCAATTTATATCTGTACACCGGAGACATCCGAACCGTCAGAGATAATTATATTTCTCTGCAAAAATACGAAGCCTATATGCATAGCACTCTGGAAAACGGCCTGATTCCCTATGATTTTTACAATGACTGGCTGGCAATAGAATTTGCAAACAACCTTATGGTCAGCAACTCCTATTTTGCGGATTTCTACAATGCAATGATTCTGTTTGCCGATGCGCTGGGGGATGAAGCGAGACTATCTCTCTATACCGCGCGCAGACAGGCATTGGTTGATAAAATCAATGAAGTTTTCTATGGCTGGTGCCTGGATAATCCTCTCGGGACAGGCTATTACGGTACCTGCGATACTCTCGCAGCGGCTCCCTTAGCCATGGCTCTGGAATATGGTATCGTTCCGGAAGAGCTTCAGAATAAAGTGGAAGATGCGCTTTTATGGCAGCTCACCCGCTCAAGAGGCAGCGTACAGTTTCCCACCGGTATTCTGACATCCGGCATTTTAGTGGACTGTCTTGCTCACAGAGGACATGACGACATTGCTTATCAGCTTTTAAACCGGGAAGACTATCCCTCCCTGCGGTTTATGCTTTCTCACGGCGCTACAACAATCTGGGAAAGATGGCAATATCTTGTGGGAAATGAAATGAACTCCCACAATCATCCCGCCCTGTGCTCACTGGGCGCATGGTTTTTTAAATCGCTCTGCGGATTGAGAAAAATCACTCCGAAAAAAGACGGAACAGCGCAGGTTCTCCTTCGCCCTTATCTGCCTGAAGATATGAACCATGCTCAGATGAGTATCGAAACCCACTGGGGAATGATTCGTTTGGAATGGAATAAAAATGATAACCGTGTAAGTTATAAGGTTACTCTGCCGGGCAGAGTGTCCGGAAAGGTTATCATGCCCGACGGAAATGAAAAGGATGTTTCTGCCGGAGATTTTACTTTTTCATGGTAGGGCCTGCCAATATTTTTGAGATATGATAGCAACAGGCAGTGGTTTAATCATAAAAGCCACTGCCTGTCTGCGCTATTCGTCAGATTACTTCGCCCTCACGGTAACACTCCCTGATATAGTCCCGCGGCTGGTAATAAAAATCAGAATTATAATTTGATATCGCACTGTCAATCCATGAATCATATACTTCCATCAATGTTTTTATAATATCCTCCCCACAGACATCTTCGATAACCCCTTTTTAATTTTAATATCGTCACAGCCCCTCTTTCGAGGGGCTGCCAACAACATAAAATAATCCAAAACCCTATTCCGCCCGCGCCATCGCCGTCTTAAAGTCTTTCTGGTCGGTAAATATTTCGCTGGTATACGGATTTTTCTTCTGAAGCTTCGCGCGCCGCAGAATCACGGCAAATATTACAATATTCACCACAATGGAAATCACGGAAATAATTCCCTGCGCCGTGGGATTGGCTACGGTCGGCATGGACTCCCCAAGAGCCGCTGCTGCGCCTCCCGCTCCATATACGGAAGAAACGGTGGTAAACCTGCTGCCGTCCTGGAACAGCGGAAATACCTGCGCGAACATACACCACATGGCGAGGGTATTGGCCCGGTTCTGAATCCAGCCGCCTTTATTCCAGAGCGCGTTTGCCACGGTAGGCGCCAGCAGAAGCGCGAAACCACAGTACCATGAATGGGTAGGCAGATTTAAGTAGGTATACTGGAAATTCCAGATATCGTAAGCTAAAATATAGCACCATGTCATATCCGGCCACAGCATATCTTTCTTGTCCTTTGAGGAATAGATTCCCCACCAGCCCGTCATGCAGACGATGTTAATCAGACCGGCAACGCCGTTTAAAATATTCCACCAGCCGCCGTACAGCCATACGCCCTCGGAGGATTTCCACCAGCCGCCCATAATATCGCCGGCCTTAATCACGGATTCAAAATCGGATACAACAGCAATCAGAATATTGATGGCGACAATCACAAAGGGGAATACCTTAAAAGCATGGGATTTTCCCAGCTTTCCCCATTTATACTTTAAAATCATAAAACCGATACAGCCCGCCAGCGCCGCATACAGCTTTGCATAATGAAACCAACTGTTCATGTGAACGTAGGTCTGATTATTCAGTGCCCACTGTGCGCCACGCGCAGCGCCTATGTAAATAGAAATAAAATAAATGGTAAGCCCAGCGGGTATTGCGAAAAAGCAAATTCCTCCTCCTACCTTTGTACGCCTTGCCACCTCGTTCATAATAATCAATCCTGCAAAAACAAGCACCCAGCCAAGAAGCTGCCACATAGTCGTGCCGCTGCTTAAGTTAAACATACTTCTCCCTCCTAATTATAAGTTCCGCTTCGGCTTATTCGGTACACTTGGGATAAATCGATTTCCGGTCACCTTGTGCCCGTAAATCGATTTGTGCACTGAATAAGCCTTCGCTGTTTTCCAGTTCCGCTTCGGCTTATTCAGTACACCTGGGATAAATCAATTTCCGGTCACCTTGTGCCCGCAAATTGATTTGTGCACTGGACGGGCCTTTGCTGTTTGTTTCCAGTTCCACTTCTAATAAACCTCTATTTCCTTAATATTAAAAGTTCCGCTTCTAATAAACCTCTATTTCCTTAATATTAAATTCGTTCCCCTGTAAAAGCCACGTCTGCGGGCTCCCACAGTGGGGACAGATTTTCCCGTGTTCCACTGTCGGATAGGTTTTCTTACAGTCGTCGCACCAGGTAACGGCGGGGAGCTTTTCCACGATAAGCTCCGCCTCCGTAAAAAGCTCTCTCTTTTTAGCCGCCCATTTCCAGCAGTTTTGCAGATAGTCCTCAAGCACCGTCGATACCTCTCCAAGCTCTAAGACCACTTTGGAAATGCCTGTCACCTCGTTTTCTTCCGCAACTTTTTCCAGACTGTCCATAATGTGAAACACTACGCCAAGCTCATGCATGATTTTCCACACTTCCTGTTCATAATGCAAAACCTGAGAATCCCCGGTAAATTCACGCGCTGCGCGTCAGCCCGCAAACCTCTTAATTTTCTTCTCATTTTTTGCCCGCAAATTTAATTTTCAGCGACTGCTTAATCATATTGGGAAGCACATACTTTAACTTATCCTCCGACTTTATCATGGTAGAGCAGCCCGGCAGCTCCCTGTGAAGGGAAATGGCGTCAAAGGCACATTTTGTTGTGCAGATACCGCAGCCGATACACTTGTTGGGGTCTACCACCGAAGCGCCGCAGCCAAGGCAGCGGGAAGTCTCCGCTTTTACCTGCTCCTCTGTCAGTGTGTTTGACAAGTCGCGGAAAGAGCGAAGCTGCGCCTCCTCCGCCCGCTCGGGACGCTGTCTGTCGGTATTGTCATAGCTGGCAATGAAAATATTGTCCTTGTCAAGCTCTATGAAGTCTCTCCTGTTTCTTCCGATAGTAAGCGTGCAATGCTCATGCACAAAGCGGTGTAAGGAAATGGCTCCCTCCCGGCCCGCCGCAATAGCGTCTATGGCAAATTTCGGCCCGGTGTAGACATCTCCGCCCACAAAGATATCCGGCTCCGCCGTCTGGAAAGTGAGCCTGTCGGCAATGGCGCCGCCGTTAGGGCGAAGCTCCACCTTCGTGCCTTTTATAAGGTCTCCCCAGTTAATCCCCTGGCCCACGCTGAAAATCACGCTGGCACAGGACACCGTCATGGTATCGTTCTCATCGTAAACCGGTGCAAAACGGTGGGACTCGTCAAAAACGCGGGTACATCTCTTGAATACCACACCCACAGCCCAGCCGTTTTCCGTGAGAATTTCCTTCGGGCCCCAGCCGTTATTGATAGCAATGTTTTCCTCTGTGGCTTCCAGAATTTCCTCCCGGCTTGCGGGCATTTCGTCCCGGCTTTCCAGACAGAACATGGTCACCTTGCCCTGTCCGCAGCGGGCGCTCACCCTTGCCGCGTCCATGGCCACGTTTCCGCCGCCTACCACAATCACGTCGCCGCCAAGGTCAAAGGCTTCCTTTTCTCCGGCTTCTTTCAGAAAATCAACCGCCGTGTATACGCCTTTTGCATCCTCTCCGGGGATACCGGGCTTTCTGCCCTCCTGACAGCCGATTGCAATGTAAAAGCCCTTGTAGCCTTCCGCCCTGAGCTGTTCGATGGTGACGTCCTTCCCCACCTCAACGCCGCAGCGGATTTCAACGCCCATTGCCTTTATCACCTCAATTTCGGCTTCAATCAAATCCTTTTCCAGCTTATAAGAAGGCACGCCGTAGGTCAGCATACCGCCGGGTCTTTTATTCTTTTCAAAAATAACAGGCTTGTAGCCCTTATCCGCCAGATAGTAGGCGCAGGAAAGTCCCGCCGGGCCCGCTCCGATAATGGCAATTTTTTCCTCGAAGCTTCCCTTTAGGGAGGGAACCGTAGGCTTCGGGATATATCGGGTTTCCGCCTTCAAATCCCGCTCCGCCACGAAGCGCTTGACGTCGTCAATGGCAACGGCCTCGTCCAGCGTGGCACGGGTACAGGCGTCTTCGCAACGGCGGTTGCAGATACGTCCGCAGATGGCCGGCAGCGGATTGTCCTTTTTAATCAGGGCAAGAGCCTCCTCATAACGGCCCTCCTTTGCAAGCTTCAAATATCCCTGAACGGCAATGTGCGCCGGACAGGCGGTCTTACAGGGAGCCGTGCCGGTGTCGTAGCAGTTAATCCGGTTCACATCCCGGTAATTGTGGGTCCACATATGCTCGCCCCACTTCTGCTCCGTAGGAAGAGGCATCTTCGGATAAGTAACCTCGCTGCCGTCCTTTTTGCAGAGCTTCTGTCCCAGCTTCACCGCGCCTGCCGGACAGGATTCCACACACTTGCCGCAGGCAACGCATTTTTCCTTATCCACTTTTGCTATGTATGCCGAGCGGGACATGTTCGGCGTATTGAAAAGCTGGGAAGTGCGCAGCGCATAGCACACGTTTACGTTACAGTTACAGATTGCGAAAATTTTGTTGGCTCCATCGATATTGGTAATCTGATGGACGAAACCGTTGTCCTCCGCCTGCCTGAAAATGTCAAGGGCTTCTTCCCTCGTGATGTAGCGTCCGTCCTTCTGGGTTTCCACCACATAGTCGGCCATATCGCCTACCGCCACGCACCAGCCCTCCGGGTCGTCCCCGCAGCCCTCGTCATGCTTTAAGCGGGAACGGCGGCAGGAGCAGGGGCTTGCCGCATACTTGCCCTCATACTTTGTCAGCCAGTAGGAAATATGCTCCAAATCAATGGATTCGCTCTCCATCTCGATGGCCTTTTCCACGGGAATCACGTGCATGCCGATGCCGTTTCCGCCCTCGCCCACGAAAGGCGTCACATGCTCAAGAGGCAGCCTCGACATATGCTCGAAAAACAGCGTAACCTCAGGATGCGCCTCTATGATGTTATTATTCATGTTAAAAAATTCCGCCGAGCCCGGCACGTACATGGGCAGAAGATACTGCTTCTCGTGCGCCGGATTTTCCCAGTTGTATTCCAGAATCCCTTTTACGGACATTTCCTGGAGCTTCGGCTCTAATTCCTTTTCGGGAATGCCCGTAAGCTTTGCAATCTCCGGCAGAGTCTTAGGTTTGCGCACCCCTAATTTCAGCGCAATCTCCGCTTCCTCGTCGGTGAGCACTCCCGCAAGGCCCCAGTATTCCGGGTCGTCTTTGGTAATCTTTTTGATTCCCAGCTTCTGGGGAATCCTGTCCGTTATCATTTTCCCCAGCTTTAAAATACTCTCCCGTGGCGGCCCTTCATCGCCCCCCTTGTGCTCCGGATACACATAATCCGGATAAAGTTCTTTGTCCAGTTTTTTTTCCATACTATCCCCCGTTTCTTTCTCTTTTCGTATTTATGCCGGCTTCGCTTTAATTTATTCTCTTATCTGCTTTCTTTTCCCGCCGTGCTCTGATTTATTCTCTTATCTGCTTTCTTTTTCCCGCCACGCCCTGACTTCTTCCTTAAGCCAGTCTGTCCATTCGTCTATGCCTTCGCCGGTCTTTGCACAAATCGGAATGACCTTCGCCTTCGGATTCCGCATGCGGATATATTCCCGGCACTTTTCCATATCGAAGTCAAAGTAAGGCAGAACGTCGGTCTTGTTGATTAAGACCACGTCGCAGACAGAAAACATCAGCGGATATTTCAGAGGTTTGTCGTCCCCCTCCGGCACGGATAATATCATGGCGTTTTTGGAGGCGCCTGTGTCAAACTCCGCCGGACAGACAAGATTCCCCACGTTTTCAAGAATCGCCAGCTCAATATCCCCTGTTTCCAGCCCTTCAAGGCCCTGTCGCGTCATCCCGGCGTCCAGATGGCACATGCCGCCGGTGTGAAGCTGAATCACCTTTGCCCCCGACTGCGAAATCGTTCTGGCGTCCACGTCGGAATCGATATCCGCCTCCATGACGCCGATTTTGAAAACGTCTTTCAGTTCTTCGATGGTCCTCATCAGGGTTGTGGTCTTTCCGGCTCCCGGAGAGGACATGAGATTTAACAGGAAAACACCCTTTTCCCTCAATTCCTTTCGGAGCTCTTCCGCCTGCCTGTCATTGTCGGCAAAGACGCTTTGTTTAATTTCCAGAATCCGCACTTCTTTCATTAAAATTCCTCCGCGTATTTTTTAATTTCCGCCGCCATGCCCTCCAGCATCGCTGAAAGCAGCTTTCCGTCATTTTCCGTATACCTTCCCACTACGCTGATGGTGGCGGCGCCGTCAAAGCTAATCGCGGACACCTGCATAGCCGGTTTCTTTTTCAATGGCCCTCCAAACATTCCGGCGGAAGGTACCATATCTCCCAGCTTTACCAAATCGCCGGAAATATTCCCCAGATTTGTCAGGCCTATGGAAAGGTTCCCGTATATCCTTCCCGCCGCAAGCAGTAAAAGCCCCATAGGCAGCGCCCTTGAAGCGCCGTGGACAAGGGGCATCCCTTCCAGACCGGCCAGGGGATTCTCCTTTGCCTCTCTTGTCTGCTCTGCGATTTCCGCGAGAGTATCCGAAAAGCCGCCCTTTATCCCCTCATTTAAGACGGTGGGAAGAGAGCCTGACATATTGCAAAGTCCCTCCGACTCTCCGTTTTTGCAGTGCCTGCGCAAGTCCATCATGGACATAACGCTCATAGGGCCCGAAGCGTCTATTCCCGGCAGAGCCGCGTAAGCGCGGTAAAAAGCCGTAAGTAAAATATCATTTACCGTCGCGCCCGCCTGTTTCGCACGTTTACGCGCCAGATTCATAACTTCCTTCGTAATCTCCGCTTTTACCATCCTTGCTCTTCCCGCATCTTCGGTCGGATAAGGAAATGCGGATTTTACATTCGAAATCGGATTCTTCAGCAGCGAAAGAAATTCCTTTGACGATACGTTTTCATAAACCTGCTCAGCCGCCCGGCTGCCGTTCTTTACGGATAATCCTTCTGCCGTTCCTTTTTCCAGAATCATATTGTAGGCTTCCGCAAGCTTTCCCAGTAAATATTTTCCGTCGCCACCATCCACGCAAAGATGGCTGATGCTCAGCATAACGGCGCTGTCAGAGCCGCTCTGAACCAGGCAGCACCTAAGCTGTACTTTTCCTTCAGGCTCAACAGGCAGCAAAGCCAGGGAACAGGCCGTTATATACGGGTTCGCCTCCGTTTCCACATACTGGAAATAGCTGCTCACATCATATTCCTGATTCACATGCCAATACGCGCCGATGCTGTCTGTGGCAAAGGAAGCGTGAAGAATATCCACACTTTCCACTACCTCCTTTGCAGCGGCGCACAAAACATCCGCATCAACAATCCCCGGATAATACAAGACAAATCTTATCGTATTATCATTGAATTCATGGACAATATACTGTGTCTTCTCCCCCACACCTGCCAGTCTGATTTTCAGAGCGTTCATACTGCTTAACCCCTTTCCACTTGATAATATGATTATAATATTTCACACTTCCCTTGTAAAGGATAAGGTCAAATCCTGCCCTGATATTCCTTCAGCTTTTCATTGAACAGCGCCGCGCTTTTCCTGTCGTTTAACCACATCACAACATAAACGGCCACAAAAACGGCCGCCACGGAAAACGCCAGCGTCACGGAAAAAAGAACGTCAAACTGCATGCCTGTCTCATAATTCATCCCGAAAATCAACAGCTCAATTAAGAGAAGGTGAATCGCCCTGCGAAATAAAATCTCCTTCACCGAAAGCTCTTTTTTCGATTTGGTAACCATGCCCAGCAAAACGGAAAGGAAACCAAACAGCGGCGGGGAGAAAAACGCCTCCCATCCGAATTTATCCTCCGCAAAAAACGCCATCCCAAGCAGCCCTTCCAGTATGGAAATGCACGTGGAGCACACAAAAAATGCCATCAGAAATTCCACCAGTTTTCCCCTGTTACTCATCGTTTCCGCCTCCCATTACAATTCTTTTCATTTTCCCGGCATATTGTCTGGAAATCATCAGACGCTCCCCGTTTTTCATATGGGCGAAAAAGCGTCCGTTAAGGGCCGGGCTGATTCCCTCAAGCAAAAGCAGATTGAGGATTACCGATTTGGAACACCGTACAAAATGAAACCTTTCAAAATCCCTTTCCGCCTCGTACAGGCGCATCTTCACCTCGTACACCTGCTCCCCCGTGTAGGCAAACAGCTTTTCGTCCAACGCTTCAAAATAATAAACACTCTCAAGCCGGAACCGTTCCGTGCGCCGGTCGTTCGTTGCGCCGGAAAGCTCCACCCCTTTTCCCATGACATAGGTTCTGATATCCTCCACCTCCGGGGTGATTTCCGTGCATTCTATGACCACCTGCTCGTCTTCTTTTTTCAATATTTTTCTGATGCACACCTTCATTCCTCTGCGCATGCCTCCTTTTAATACTCGTCCTTTATATCCAGCGGCTCCTTTCCCTTTAAATAACAGTCAAACCAGTTTAACACCACATGGTTTACATTTTCAATACATTCTCTGGCGTTTACCTCGCCCACCCCCAAAAGGCGCGCAAGTATGGGAGAGATAAGAGGTAAGTCCGTAAAATTCAGATGGCCTGCATCGTTGAAAATAACCTCCCTGAAGCAAACCGCATTTTTTCCCACATAAAAATTAATGTATTCCCCGCCTTTTACGGAAGCCGCCTCTTTGACTGCTTTGGAGTTCACGTCCAGAAGCGGAACCGGATAGGGCTCGCTGTTAAAAATTTCCCTGCCGTTCTCAAAGCCCACATATTCGCCCAGCATGGTTCCCTCCAAATCAATCACCGCTCCGATTTCATCTTTCCTTATCCTGCCCAGCGCAACGCTGGAAGCTCCGCCCATGGAGTGGCCGAACAGACCAATTTTTTCCCTGTCTACCAGTGAAAAAGGAGCCTCCTCCCCTTTTTCCGCCCTGGCTAAAATCGTGTCCAGAACAAATTCCTCGTCCGCCACGCGCAGCGCCATCCATTCCTGCCCGCTGTAATAAATCTTTTCCTCCACGTCCGGGTCCTCCTCATTATTTATCGCAAAAACCTGCTTTACAAAATCCGGATTTGCCGTGGTGACCCTGCCGTTTACATCCTTCACAAACATTGCATGATAAGGATGTGCGATGCTTGCCACCACATATCCGTGGGAAGCCAGCTCCATACAGGTGGAAAAATTGCTGTCAATCACGCCGAACGCGCCGTGGGAAAAGATTACCAGCGGATAGCTTCCCGCCTCTTCGGGATACCAGAATTTCACGGTAAGCATACGGTTTTCACCAGTTTCTGAAAAAGTTTCCTCTCTGGCCTCATCCTCCCAGGTAAATTCCCTGATTTTTACCGCCAAACCGCCGGTCACCCGGGGCTGTTTATAAGGCGGGAACAAAGCCGTGCGCAGCGCAAAAATAATTACCGCCGCCACCGCGAAAATCTTTACGCATCTTATTATTATCCTTTTCCCTTTTTTATTCCTGTCTTTTTCTTTCATATTTCCCTTCTTTCTGCGCTGTTTTTAAGCGCATGATTTTCCTTGCCCTGCCCACAGGGCTTACGGAAAAGATAGCAGGATTTTTTCTAAAATAGAACAGGCAAAAGGATGAGTTGCTTTTTCTGTGGATAAAATGCCTCCCAAGGCATTTGTCTGACGCGGATACAGGCCGCTGACAACATCACTACCGTGTGTGGCCGCGCCGGTAAAAAAACAAACGCCCGGTTTGAACGGACGTCTGTTAAGGAAACAGCGGTTTGTTTTTGCCGCTTATTTATCTGTTTTTTATTCTTCCGGTTTCTTTCGCAGGCGACGCTTTTCCAACTGCAAAACCACCCACTCTCCCACATAGCTGCAGCCTATTCCCACCAAAATTCCCGCAAGAACGTCGCTGGGATAATGCACGCCCACATACAGCCTTGAAAAGGAAATCAGAGCCGCAAGTATGGCTGCCCAGATTCCGTATTTTTTCGGCAGCTTCCGGTACAGCACCCAGGCCGACGCAAAAGAACTCCCCGCATGGCCCGACGGGAAAGAGTACTCCGACGGCTTGCTGATAATCGGAATAAGAGCCTCTATGGCATTGTAGGGGCGCACTCTGGCTACCAGATTTTTCAGCAGTATGTTGTTAAATAATAGCGACGCCAGCAGGGCGCATGCGCTCATGCAGCCGATTTTTCTGGTCTTCTTCGGAATCAGAAGGGCCGCCGTGAGCAGTATCCATATAATCCCCGCATTTCCGAGACTGGTAATCACCGTCATAATAGGGTTTAAAACGGGATTTCTCACTGCATCCTGTAAAAACAGCAGAATCCCTCCGTCTAAATTCAGTAACGCTTCCATCTTTTGTCCTTATTTAAAGTTCCGCAGATATTTTTCGACACACCGGTGTCTGGTATCTGCTGTTTCAGGTTCCGCTCCTCAGTGATTTGAGCAGCATGATATGGTATTCCTCGTCCAGGATAATGCGCCTGAGAACGGCGTTTACGCAGTCGTCGTCTATCATTTTGATGTGCATCTCATACTGACGAATCGCGTCTTTCTCGGCTTCAATATCCGCTGTCAGCATTTTATCAATATTTTCAGGAATCGTCAAATATTCCGGGGACCATAATTTCGGCCGGCCGTTGCAGGTTTTACAGGAAAAGTCAACATTGCCGCCCAAAAGCACAATCAGCTCGCCAAGCTTTTGCAGGTGCATCATCTCTGCGATGGCAATTCCAAGCAGAGTCCTGGCCATGGCGCATTTTTCAAAAGAGATTCGGTTTTCATTGTTGATGTACTGCGTTATCGCAGAAAGCTCCGATACGAACCCGCAGTAATCCACGTTCAGCAATTCCGCATAATTCCTGTTTCTTCCCCGCACCTTTATTTCAGGATAGGGCAAATCCACCATAACAGGCTTTACTCCGGCAAAGCTGCAGCTGTTTGTCAGACATTTTTCTTCCATATAAAAGTTATCTCCAAAACATATTCTTATAAAATAATATATTTTGGTTCACGGATTCTGTTACAAATTCCTTTAGGACAACAGCTTTTGACAGCCCGCCCCTACTCCGTCACCAGAACATAGCTTGCGTTTCCGTAAAATTTGTTTGCCTCAACGCTTCCTTTTTTCCATTCCAATGCAAACTCATAAACCTTTCCCGCTTCCAGTTCCAGAACCGTAGTATTGAAATAATACTTTGCAACCCTCTCCTCTTTCGCCTCCATGTTTCCTATATCGCCGGCGTTCCACTGACGGACGACCATGTTATCCGGCGCAGCCGGCACAGAAAGCATATAGGGTGCGCCGCTCATGCCATTATATTCCGGCACTTTCACCTTTACCGTAAAATCCATTGCCGCTTCTTCTAAAGGCGCCGCTCCGCAGGCAACTACACCTGTTCCTTCATCTCCGTTTTCCACATTCCAATTATAATTTCCAGGCGCCAGCTCCGCTTTGTCCATCTTACTTGACAGGGCGTCCTGAAGCGTAAGTACGGGAGCCTCCAAAAGGAGAACGTCCGCATGCGCTTCTTCCTCATCCCCCGATAAAATAACTATCTTCTCCGCCCGGTATTTCGCAAGCCCCTGTTCATCCGTGCCGTCTGACCTCTGCATCACAATTCGGATAGCCGTTCCTCCCTGTAAATCGGAGAACTCCGGCATTTCATCCGCACCGGTTACGGCAAACGCCCCCGGAAAATCGTCCGAATCCGAACTGATTAAAAGCGTATCGCCGTGAATTTCCTTTACATGAGCCTCAATCCCCACAACATCAATTCCCGGCTCCACTGCACTGTTCTCAGCTTCCGGAACAAAATCCTCCGCACTTTCTTCCTCGTTTTTCTCCGCATTCTCCCAATCCGTCGAATCCTTCGTAACCGTCTCCGTACCCTGCCCGCTGCTTATTTCCGCCGTCTCACTGGCTGCTCCGGAGGCTGCCTCTTCCTTCTCCGCCTGACCGGAACATGCGCACATTCCTGACATCATACCTGTTAAAAGCCCGCAGATTAAAATCTTTTTCATCCTCATATCAGCCTCAACCTCCCTTTTTTGACAGTACCGTCTTCAAGCGCTTTTCTCACTTAAGTGGAAAGCCACCTGGCTTTTCCTGTAAGTTCCTATATATTAAGATACGATTATCCTACATGTTTTTGGGGAAAAACAAATAAAATTTTCAGGCTCTGCCAGGGGTATTTTTGCGGCTCTTTCTCTAATGCTCCTTTGAAACCGTCTCTATGCCGTACGTTTCCATAAATTCTTTCAAATCCTTTTCACCCCTGATGAGCATGACTTCCTCGAATTTCCCTGTGTGAATATCCTTGAAACCGGCCACCTGTTCTCCGCTGCAGATACTGCACTTTAAAACCGGCCGGGAATTTTCCTTATCATAGTTCTTTTCTTTTTTCTTTGAAAATAACCTTCCTTCTATAAAAGAGAAGAAGAAATCAATTATGAAATCCAGTATTTCTGCCAGAAAGTTGATTATAATATCCATATCCACTTAACTCCTAAATTCATTGTATAGCCAAACCCACTTCGCGGTCTCCTGATAATTACTCTTTTATCTTCTTTGTTGAAATATAGTCTTCCAGCGAACCAGCCATCATCTCTATTGCCCGATTTCATAAAGTTCTCCTTTGCAACTTCTGATTGTTTTTTCATTATACACTTGTAAATAAAAGGTTTGCAACACTTTCATTTTTATCTGCAAAGCGTTCTGCTCATGATGCGATTACAGATATTTTCGGGCAAAGAAAAAATCCCCCCAGCTTCAACTGAAATGGACTTTCAAAAATGCTGGTGAACGGACTTGAACCGGCACGGGATTAACCCCCGATACAGGAGGGATGCCAGTTTTATAATTTAAAACAGCATATACAATTCAGCCCTCAATGCCATGATATTTTTTATAAAGAGACACATATGGATTATCAATTAGAACTAAAACAAATCGTGGATTACCTACGGTGCCGCATCTACCGGAAATTCCTCCGTGGCCTTATGGAAGATAGGGACATCCGCACACGCTTCCAACAGAAACAAAGGTGATAATAATACAGCTAA